>JBCCHQ010000093.1:0-24400 GCA_039028735.1 Planctomycetota bacterium
CGACAACGGCTCGCCGCTGGGCCCAGTCGCGATTGGCATGGCTTTGACCGCACTCGTCTACATGGGTGGTCATGTTTCAGGGGCGCACTACAACCCCGTCGTGAGTGCCGCTTTCGTGCTGCGCGGAAACTTCTCGTCACGACAACTCGTCCCGTACTGGATCTCACAGCTATCGGGTGCATTGCTCGCTAGCGCGGCAGTGTGGGGTCTCACAGGCCAGCTCTTTCAACTGGCTCCCGCTGAGGGCGTCTCGGTGGCGGCCGCCGTCGGGGCTGAGGTCGCCTTCACGTTCGCGCTAGTGGCGGTGATTCTCAGCGTCGCAACGTGCAAGGCGACGCACGGCAATCAATTCTATGGCGTTGCGATCGGCGGTATCGTGATGGGGGCCGCCTTCGCGGCTGGCCCGATTTCTGGAGCTGCACTCAATCCAGCAGTCGGCTGCGGACCGATCGTGTTTGCGGCGCTCCTCGGTGACGCCAACCTGAACGGGTGCTGGCTGTATCTTCTGGGACCCCTGGTCGGCGCTATTGCCGCGACCGCTCTATTTCGCGTCATCGCGCCATACTCGCGCCCTTAGCGCTCGCCGGCTTTCTGGCCGTGGGCAGCTCTTTGTTTGCTTCCACTGACTCGAGCGCCTACGATCCAGTATCGAGGCTGCGAGATCCCTGCTCCACAGCTTCGAGGTACGTTGGCTCTTGTTCTCGGACGCTCGTCGACGGTGCTACAACGCCCGCTGCGCATTGTTGACGCTCGACCTTGGCCTGTCTCGCGTGCGCGTCGGCGCTGCGCAGAGGTACCGCTGACGTGTCGGTCCAACCGCAAGGAATCTGGGCAGACACGTTGCCTCTACGTTTCGCCAACGCCACCTGGTGAACGAAAGTGGGGTTTCTCATGAGGTGCCTGCGCCTATCTCGCTACTCGAGTTTCGTATCCACGCTGTTCGTCGTTGCGTGTTGCTGTGTGCCAGCCGCTGCGCAATCGGATTTCGTTCGCGGCGACTGTAACGATGATGGATCGTTCAACATCGCGGACCCGGTGTACACGCTGAACTATCTCTTCAACAGCGGACCCAGCAACTGCCTCGCTGCAATGGACGGAAACGACGACGAATCGGTCAATGTCGCCGATGCCGTGAGCTTCTTGACACATCTGTTCGGGGGAACTGGAACCTTTCCACCTGCGCCCCATCCCAACTGCGGGCCTGATCCAACCGTCGGCACACTCTCCTGCATCGGCCCTGTCACGAACTGCGTCGCGACCTGTACCGATGACTCTCAGTGCGCAACCGGCGAGTACTGCCAGAACGCCGTCGGTGATTGTACCGGAAGCGGTACCTGTGTGGTCGTGCCGCTGGTCTGCCCGGCACACTTCGACCCGGTGTGCGGCTGCGATGGCACGACCTACGGAAACATCTGCGAGGCAGCGATGTTCAGTGCCAACGTCGAACATCTCGGAGCCTGTCTGGGCTGTACCGATAACTCGGCTTGTGCTGCTGGCGAGTACTGCGAGAAACAGGTCGGTTTCTGCGGCAGCACAGGAAACTGCGTCACGATGCCGACAATCTGCATCGCGATCTTCGATCCAGTATGTGGCTGCGACGGACAGACGTACGGCAACGCTTGCGAAGCGGCCGCAGCGGGCGTCAACGTCGCCTCGGCGGGTGTCTGCCCTTGTAGCAGCAACACGCAGTGTCCCAGTGGCACGTACTGCGAGCGGAGCACCGGAAACTGCGCGGGCATCGGCCTGTGCGAGCCGATTCCGATGTTGTGCACAGCGATCTTCGCGCCGGTTTGTGGTTGCGATGGCCAGACCTACGGCAACGCGTGCAACGCCGCGATGGCCGGCGTCAGCCTGCTCCACGTCGGCGCCTGTGCCGGGTGCACGCTGAACACGCAGTGCGCCGCTGGTGAGTACTGCAGCAAGAATCCAAGTGATTGCAACGGCAGCGGAAGCTGCCAGATCATGCCGATGTTCTGCCCGGCCGTATTCGATCCCGTGTGCGGCTGCGACGGCCAGACCTACGGCAACTCATGCGAAGCCGCCGCGGCCGGTATCAACGTCGACTACGCGGGGCCCTGCTAACAGCAGCGGGAACCGCTTCTTGACACCGCAATCTGTCTAGAAGTCCACTCAACGAGCGCCCGCGGCGCGGCACTGCCGACCCGCGGGCGCTCGCTTCTCATCGACGACTCATGGCTTTCTGGGCCGCTGAGCTCTCTTGGCGCTGCTCTTTCGCGAAAAAGTGTGGAACACCCCGATTCGGCTGCCGTAGAACTACCGATACGGGTCGGCCTCCAAACGAAAGGGTAGCGATGCGGGTCTGCACACGCTCTCTGTTCCTCGGTTTCTCACTGCTCTTGTCACAACTCACGTTCTCACAAGAAGCGACGCGATCCCTTGCGCACTTGTTGCCCATCGATAGTGCAGTCGTCGTCGAACTCAACGACGGCACGGCGCTGCTGAAAGGGCTCGCAGACAGCGGCCTCGAACAGCGGGTCCTGACGTCGTCGGTTTACCGCGACTACCAGAGCTCCGACGACTCGCGCGAGGTAGAGCAGCTACTCAAAGTACTACGGCAACAGACGAAACTGACGACCCGGACACTGGTCCAGCATGTGCTCGCAGGGCAAGGCGCATTGTCGATGCAGTTTGGCGGTGGGCGTAGCACGAAACTACTGTTCGTGTCGCGGCTGAAACACCCGAAGACCGTCGACAAGCTCGTACAGATTGCGCTGACGATCGCCGGTGAGAACGGCTCGCAACGGCGCGTCGGTTCTATCCACCGCTTTCGAGTTGGGGGCCTGCGCGGCTGTCGATCGGGTGACCTGCTGTTGTTGTCGCAGGAGTCGCGGCTGATCGAAGAGGCCCTCGCACGACAGAACGCGTCGGGCAATCCATCCGAGACCGCGAGCCTCGCAAAGAACGCGCGCTATCAACAGCTCCGCGGCAACGACGGGAGCCAACTGTCTGTCTACTTCGACGCTGCGCTGATTCGTAAGCACCGCCCCGCAGTCGCAAAGTTGATCGAACCGCGCAAGAACGCCGGCGAGAGCATTCTGTTCGGCGGCTACTTGCGCGCGCTAGGACAGTGCGGCGCACTGCTGGCAAGTCTTGATGCGACTGCCACCGGATTGCGCATCGGTGCGACCACCGATGACACCGAACTACCGGGGTCGCACAGCTGCTTCTTTCCAACGAAGTCAATCTTGCCGCCTCTCGTCGGCCCGGGTCAGATTGGACGCCTGACGTTGCAGCGCAACCCCCTGGCATGGTGGCAGCAGCAGGGCACATTGGTTACCGAGGCCGTGCGGCTCAACATGCAACGCTTTCAGACAGACATTGCCAACGTCCTGGGTGGGGCCGACTTCGACGAGCAGATCCTGCCCTACCTTGGCAACGAAGCGCAGCTATTGTTCTTCACCGCGCAACCTGCCACGCGACGCCCAGAGCCGCTGCTCCCCGACATGGCTCTGGTGCTGCCGTGTACCGACAAGGCCGAGTTCGCCGACCAGCTACGCGTCGCGTTCCAGACGCTGATTTCCTTCACGAACATCGAGCGCATGCAGAACCAAGAGCGTCCGCTGATGCTGGGTGCTGACCTGTACGAGGGATTCCCCATCTCCTACGCAAAGCCTCTGCCACCCACCGCAGACGATGCTCTAGGAGTCGAGTACAACTTCGCCGTCAGCATGGCGGTGCACAAAGACCGCCTGATCATCGGCTCCAACGTTGCAGCCGCACGGCGCGCGATCGACGCCTTGCGGAAGACTCCGCACGAAGGCGCAAGACGTTCCGGTGACTCTTTGTTCGTCGACGCTGGGCAGCTGGTTGAGCTGCTGGTTGCCAATCGCGCAACACTGATTGCGCAAGGAATCCTCGAAGGCAAGAGCGCCGAGGAAGCGGCCTACGAACAACATGCCTTGCAAGAGATCATCGGCTGGTTCGCAGGGTCACAAATCGACCTACATCGACAACAAGAACGCCTCGCGCTCGACGCGAAGCTAGTCGTTGCCGCGAAGCAAGGCGACCCGGACAAACAAGAGACCGCTCCGAAATCCCCGGTCAACAAGGGGAGTTTCTAGTGCGATCCCCAGTGCCACCGCTGACACCTTGGCAACCCACCAGCGGCCACGACTGGAGTCGGCGAAAGATTGGGCATCTGCTGCGCCGGTCTGGTTTCGCACCGTCAGCGACGGCGATTCAGGAACATGGCGAACGCCAGATCCATGGGGCGTTGCACCGGATCTTCGAGCCGCAACCAAGCGCAGGCGACAAGACCCTCGATAGTATCGAGAAGACCGTGCTGGGTACCAAAGATAGCGAAGCGTACGCCGCCTGGTGGCTGCAGAAGATGCTGCAGACCGGCGACCCGCTGCGAGAGCGCTGTGCTCTGATGTGGCACGGCCATTTCGCCACGTCCGACGCCAAGGTGGCTTCAGGCAAGTTGATGGCTCGACAGTGTCGGCTGTTTCGTCAACACGGCCTTGGTGACGTGCGCGACCTCGCCCGGAAAGTCACGCGAGACTGCGCGATGCTGCGCTTCCTCGACGGCAACCGCAATCGCAAAGATCACCCCAACGAGAACTTCGCACGCGAGATCTTCGAGCTGTTCTTGCTCGGAATCGGTAACTACACCGAGCAGGACATTCGCGAGGCAGCACGGGCGTTCACAGGATACCGCGAAGAGAACGGGCGTTTCGTGTTCCGTAAGGACCTGCACGACACCGGACCCAAAACTGTGTTCGGAAAGACCGGGAACTTCGATGGCGACGACATCATCGACCTCTGCTTTGCGCGGGAGGAATGCGCAACGTTCTTGGCACGGCGAATACGGGCCACTTTCTTGGCTGCGGAGGTAGCGACGCCCCGTTACGGCGCTGATGTGGACCGACAGTTGGGCCAGGAACTCCGGGCTCTCGACTTCAATGTCGGTGCGTTTCTGCGACGCCTGTTCGAGAGTGAGATCTTCTTCGACCCAGCGCACTACCGAACGCTGGTCAAGTCGCCGGTCGAATACGCAGTGGGTGCAGCACGCGCGCTGGAAGTCCGCGTGCCCGCTGATCAGCTCTATGACAGCCTCGCGAAGATGGGGCAGCGTCTCTTCGCGCCTCCGGGGGTTCAAGGATGGGCTGGAGGCCAAGCGTGGTTGTCTTCTGCTCGCGTGGTCGCTCGCAATCAGTTCGCAAGCCGGATCGTCGAAGAGGTGACAGCGGCTGATGAAGATCCGAAAGCGCGGGGGGTGCGCCTCTCGCAGTTACTGTTTGACGACTTCATCCCCAAGGAGGTCCGCAAAGTGCTGGCGAATGGCAAGCACTCCGATGCGCAGTTGCTGCACTATTGTTTGATGCTTCCCGAATTCCACGTGGCCTGAACAAGCGCAGAACGGAGAACACCATGGACTTGAATCGCCGCGACTTCCTAGCTGGCAGCGTGGGGTTGGGCATCGGCAGCTATCTGGCATCGTTGACGTTGCCGACTTGGCTGCAGGCTGCAGCCGCTGGTGCGAACGATCGTTTCCTGGTAGTGCTCCAGCTCACGGGTGGCAACGACGCGTTGAACACGATCATCCCCTTTGGAGACGATCTCTACCATCGCCTGCGACCGACGCTGCGCATTGCAAAGCCGCTCCCTCTCGATGACCACTTCGGGCTCCACCCCCGACTTGGCAAGCTGCGGGCGCGTTTCGACGCTGGCCAGGTGGCCGTGCAGCACGGTGTCGGTTACCCGAACCCGAACCGGTCACACTTTCGCTCGCTCGATATCTGGCACAGCGCGTCGGTGGCTGAAGACACGCCGTTGACTGGCTGGCTAGGACGCGCCGCGGATCGGGCCGCGAACCAAGACCTCGTCTGGCGCGTGGGCAGCCGCGATGTACCGCTTGCGATGCGCGGACGAGGCAGCGCGGGGGCTGCAATCGAAGGACCCGAGGATCTTCGCTGGCGCAACCCAGCAGGGATCGACACCGATGCGTTGGTCGCGACTGGTCTCACGGAACGGCGGGCCGGTTCGCCCGCTGTCGAGGCTGTCCGGGCCGCGACTGTCGACGCAATGCAGCGCTGTCAGCGGGCTGCTCAGTTCGAGAGTGGCAGTAGCGCTGTGCCGTACCCGGGAACCGGACTGGGAGAGCGTCTGCAGCTCGCCGCACAGCTGTTCGCCTCCCGGGTCGGACCGCGCGTTGCGTATGTTAGCCAGGACGGCTACGACACTCACTCGCGGCAAGCCGATCCGCACGGCGATCTCCTCGGCGAGCTCGACGGCGCACTGGATGCGTTCTGTGCGCACATGGAACAGCTGGGGCTTGCCGATCGAGTGCTCGTATTCGTCTTCAGCGAGTTCGGACGGCGCGCGGCTGAGAACGCAAGTCGCGGCACCGATCATGGCGCGGCCGCGCCGGTGATGTTGGTCTCCCCAGCTGTGCAAGCTGGCCTACACGGCGGGCGCCCACGCCTCGATCAGCTCCAGGATGGCGATGTCGCGTTGGACGTCGACTTTCGGCGCGTCTACGCCACGCTGCTCGAGAAGTGGCTCGCCATCGATCCCATTCCGGTGGTCGGCGGAGAGTACAAGAGTCTGCCGCTCGTCTAAGGAAGACCGCTCAGCTCGAGTTCTCGGATCTCGCGCCGCCACTGTTCGCGGTCGTCGTCAGAGATCGTGGGGTCTGGCAACAGACTACGACGGGTGCAGTTCAACAGGGCCTGAAGCGTTTGGTAGCGACGCGCCAATGCGATGTCTGGCTGCAGCTGATCGTGAATCACGTGTTTGACCGCTTCGGCAGACAGTGCGCCGACTTTGTCGCGCTCGGCGGCGAGGCGCGATCGGGTGGACGCGAATGCAGCCGCCGAATAGCCCTCGGTCAGCTTCTCGACTGCAGTCACGTGCTCTGTGGTCACGTCGTCGGTCGCTGCGCCCAACATCCACGACAGGAACGCGTGCCGGTCGTCTCCTTCGGGATCGAGCACCGGAATGATGAGATCACCGACTCGACCTGGGCGACGGATGTCGGGAGACAAGGCCTCGATACGGGCCGTCATCAACAGCCAAACCACCTGCCCGCGCAAGCGCGGATCAGACATCAGCGCTTGGATCTTCCCCGTCAGCCGGCGCTCCGTAGCGTGAACGTTCGCTCCGACCCCGCCAAACTGCGTATCGGCCTCGTCGACAAAAATCATCACCTTGTCGAGAGCTTCGAGGGTGCGGCGGAGACGCTCGAAGAGCACGTCAGTCTGCCCGAACCACTGGCTGCGGATGTTCTTCAAGACCAACACAGGAATCTCGAGCGCATTTGCTACCGCTTCGAAGATGAAGGTCTTCCCGCCGCCAATCGGTCCCGCAATCGCAGCTCCAGGCAGAGCGTCGGCCCCACGCGAACGAAAGCGTGGGATCAGCTCTTGGTGCAGGAACTCTTTCAGCTGCGCAAAGCCCACGACGTCGGCGAGTGAGTGCTGCGGGGTCTTGAACTCGATGACGTCTTCCCCGAGCTGGGTCGAAATGAAGTTTTCGACGCGGGCGGTTACCGCTTGCGCCGTGAGTCCATCGTCTGAGTGAGAAGCCCCCAACAACAGCTGTCGCATCGCATGCAACGACAGTCCCGCCGTCAGTAGCGACAACTTCTCGGCCCCGCCTACTGCAGCAAGCGACGGCATCGCGTCGCCCAGTCGCTTCTGCATGCCGTTGATGTAGCGAAGACGCGCTCCGGCGTCTGGGGCCGGCACCTCCACTGTGAGCACTTGGGGCAAACCGACAACTCGTGGATGCAGTAGCGAGGGCGATTCAGCGATCAAGACGACACTGTCGGCTCCAGAAAGGAAACCGGGATCGCTGAACCAATCGTGGAGGACCATGATGCGGTGACGGTCCGTCGGCGACATGCGAGCGATTTGTCCGTCACCAGCTGGAATCAAGATGTCAGCACCCTCGACGAGGATCAACAAGTCCGCGTTGAGGTAAGGTCGACCGTTGGGTGCCAGAGACCGCGAGCAAAGGGTCAGCTGCCGCAGGAACTCGAGGGCGACGGTCGGTCGTCCAGTGGATTGACGGACGTTGTTCTCATAGTCCTCTTCGAGGAGCTCGCGTTCGCGCCCCTTCTTCGGGTCCAGCAGTCCCTTCAAGACGGCTGTGTCGTGGTTCGCTCCCAACTTCCACGCAACCCAAGCGTCGCGCAACTTGTCCCCTTGCGATGCGTCGACGAGACGAATCGGACCGTTCACCTCATAGACGAGTGTGATCAGTCCGTCGACGCGGCTCTTCTCGCAAAGTAGCTGCAGCAATGCAACGTCGCGGCCATCTTCGAGATGGAACAGGTCGTACACGTTCCCGGAAAGCACCACACTCCGCGATTGGCCGGAGTTCAGGATGCGAGCGAGTTCGCCGTAGAAGGGATAGGCGCTACTCGTGGATGTCATTGCGACGCTCCTCCTCCGTAGCGCTGCTGCCAGAACGTGACGCCAGCGGCCGGAATCGTTACCAGGGACTCATTGAACACGGTCTCGCGGATCTCCGCGCGTTGCTCGTTCAGGAGGTGCATCTCGCGCTCGTTGTCGGAGTGAAAGACCGGCGCCACAGCATCGTAGACAAACGTGGCTCCTGGGCAACGATGCGGTCCAGCTTTGGCCTGACCGCTCTCTTCCCAGTTCCAATACTGAGAGAGGCCTATGATGCGGTCAGCAACGTAGATCGCCTCATTGAGTTCGTGCGTCACGATCAAGATCGTGTAGGGCGGCACGCCCCCCTCTTGCTGCACCTGAATATTGTCGTGATAGAGATCCAGGATCATCTCCTGCATCTCCTCGCGCGTCGCCTCGTCGAGGGCGCCAAACGGCTCATCCAGCAGTAGGATTTCCGGCTTCATGATCAGCGCTTGCGCGATCGCCACGCGTTGACACATGCCCCCAGACATCTCGTGTGGGTACTTCTGCATTGACGCCTCGAGCTTCAGGCGCACCAGCAGCTCCCGAGCTTCGGCCAAGATTTCTTTCTTCTGTGCGCGCCACTTCAGCGGCCGGAACGCACGAAACGGCAGTGTCGTGCGATCGAGCATTGGTCCGAACGCAACATTCTCTTCCGCGGTCAGGAACGGATAGAGCGAGTAGCGTTGGTACACCATTCCACGATCACGCCCCGGTCCTGTCACTTCGGTGCCGTTCACCAACACCCTGCCATTGTTCGGTGGGTGAGTGCCCAAGATCGCGCGCAAGAGCGTCGACTTACCACAGCCACTGGGACCCACCAGAGCGGCAACTTGGCCACGCACGACCTTCAAGTTCAGGTCGTGCAGCACATGGAAGTCACCAAAGCTGTGCTGGACACCTGCGAGCTCCAACACGACATCAGGGGGCTGCGTTGGATCGAACACAGGTGTAGGTGCGGTGCTGGAGCGCTCTACTGGCATTTCAGTTACTCCGCATACCAAGGACAAAGTCGGCGCCGCAAACGAATCAGTGCGGTATCGAGCAAGAAACCGGCGCCACCGAGCACGATCAAGTAGACGTATACGACGCGCATGTCGAGTAGACGCTGCTGGATCTTGATCCGATAGCCAAAGCCCTCGGCACCGACCATCCACTCGGCCGCAATCAAGAACACCATCGCTGGGCCCATCTGTAGCCGCGCCGCGTCGAGTACCTTCGGCAACGTTTGCTTGTAGATCACGTTCCAGATGACTTCAGCCTGGGACGCTCCCAGCGTATAGGACTTGTGAATCAATTCATCCGGTACGTCGTTTCGTGCCGACAGATAGACCGTCTGCGCCAGCGATGGCATGACGCCGAACGCGATCATGCAGACGTACATCTCGAAGTTGATACCCACAAGCACGAAGAAGACAGCCATCATTGCCGTGGGAGGTATCTTCGCGAGAAATGACAGCGTCGGATGGAACAGCGCCTCCATGGCGGAGTAGCAGCCCATCAACAATCCGAGAACCACCGACAAGAACACACCGGACGCCATGCCGACGAAGAGTCGATAGAACGTCGCTTTGACGTCCGTCACTAACCAGCGGTCACCGCTGAACTCATCGACCTCCAGCACCTTTCCAACACCCGCGGCAAGCTGCTGCCAGGTAGGAATCGTCTGGTCGGTTGGATTGATCTGATGCTGGCGGTAGGAGAGCCAGGTGTAGGCGAGCGCCACGACCAAGACGCCCACTACACCCAGGATCACTCGTGTCCGATAGCGTATCGGGCTGCGGATCATTGCTTTGCTTGCACCGCCCGGATGTACTCGCCGCTAAACGTCAGGTCGGACTTGCCCATCCCGTAGTCGATCGTGGGCGCCTTGTCGACGATGCCATGGTCGACGCAGAACGCGACGACGTTCGTCATGGTCTCCTTCAACTTGTCGCCTTCGAACAAGCGGATCGCGGCATCAGGAGTTGAGTAGAAGCGCGTCTGCTTGACCACCTCGCGCATTTCTTCCAGGCTCAGATCCGAGAACTTCGCGCCGATCGCCTTCAGCGTGTCATCGCCGGTGGCAGGAGCCGCCATCATCGCATTGAGCTGATAGAAGGCGTCGATGACAGCGTGAGCAAAGCGGTCGCCGCCGGGCTTGTCCAGCGCGTCTCGCCCAATCACGACCATGTCGATGATCTCTTCCGGAATCGTCGAAGAATCGAAGAGCACCTTCGCGTCCTTCTTCGCCTTCAGCGTTTGCATGACGAACGGGTTCCATACGACGATCGCTTTGGTTTCCGCGGAGTTCGTCTGCAGCGCGGTTGCCGCTGCGGCCGGATCCATGTTCGTGAACTTGTGGTCGGACTCTTTCTCGCCGAGCAACTCTAGATTGCGCACAAAACAATACTCAGAAACGCTCTTTTCCAGGCCATAGACGGGCGTACCGCGGAGCTGCGCCACAGAGTCGATGCCAACGGTGACACACGCATCTGCGCCAACGCTCGTGCTGGTCGGTAGAATTGCTACGCTACGGCGACCCAGCGCTGGGTTCAACGCGTCCATGTTCGTCATGCAGACGGCGTCGATCACGTTGCTGGCGAACATGCTGAGGCAAGGATCGTAGTCGGCTTGCCGCAGCACAATGTCGACCTGCCACTTCTCTTCGATCGGGCCCAACTTGCCCTTGGCACCGTCGATCAGTTTCTTCTGATCCGCAACACCAAAGACGCTCCAAGACGGGTACTCGCTCCACGCGAGCGTGAACGACGGTTGATTGCTGGCAGCAGAGTCACACCCGGTCAACGTGACCGCGGCAAACAATGCGAGGAGAATGCGTTTCATAGTTGGTCCTTTCATGGTGCTCAGCGAGACGAAGGCGTACCTACTCCGGGAGCTTCGTCGACTCGGGCAAGTCGCCGTCGGCGCCCTTGTCAGCTTGATCAGCCAGGCCGATCAACTGATCGAACTCGTCGGAGGAGACAGACTTCGACGCGTAGTCGAGAAACTCGGCTTCCTGCCGCTTCGTGTCAGTTCCAGCCAACTCGCGCGATACGCGGGCTTCGGCCTTCTGCTGTTGGCGCAAGTCGCGCATTTCTTGCAGCTGCTTCGAGCTGGAGTCTGCGCTAATGCCGGCAAGCATGTCCGCGATCTTCTCTTCTTCTGAGGCAGTAATGATGTCGGCAACGGTAGCGCTGGCCTCTTCCTTCAGCTTCTCCACGTCGCGCAGCAATTGCTGCAGCTGAATCTTGTGCCCGCCGATGTTCTCACCCAACTCGGCGATGTCCTGCTCGAGCTCGGCAATGCGCCGGTTCTTCTCGGCTTCGGTCGAGTTGAAGTCGTTGAAGGCGGACAAGCACTTCTGGTACTCGAGATCCCCTTTGATCTCGTCCATGCTCTTGCCGGAAGCCTGCAGTCTTTGCACAACCTCTTTGGCTTTGGCGGCAGCACCTTCCTTCAGGCGCTCCAGCTTGTTGACCTCTTCTGAGAGGTTCTTGACGGTGTGCAGCTTCTTCTCTTCCTGCGCAATCATCGAAGCGACTGCCTCTTTGTAGCGCTGGATCGAATTGGTCTTGTCCCGGATGATCTGGTCGAAGGTTGCCTGCACGACGTGCGGGTTCTTACTGAGTTCCTTCCGCGCCGAGTCGATACGGCCAGTGACCAGATACCACAGGGCACGCATGTATCTGCCTATTGCTCCAAACATTCGAAGCTCCCTCCATTCGTGTCCCGACTGAGCAGCTCGCTACGAGTCGTCATGATCATTCTCTCTCCAACGGTCCGGAGTCAGCCGCCTCACCCACCTCTAGGTCTTCCTCGAGGCGGTACAGTCGATCCTCCACCCGTTGGGCTATCTGCAATGTGTCATCGAGTTCCTGCCGCAGCTTGGCAAGCTTCTCGTCGTCACGATGATTTAGTTGCATCGCGCGCAGACCATCGATCGCGCGCGCGGCGTGCTTCACGTTCTCTTCGATCTCTTCCAACACCCGTTCCCGGGCAGTCACCAGATCTTCACGTCCCTTGTGTGTGCGCATCTTCGTTGACGCTTGCCAAAGCTCGTAGGAACGCTCGAGACTGCGCACCGTCTCCGTGAAGAGCTTGTCGAGTCGTCGGTCGACGTCGACAGCAGCCTCGATTCCGAGCTTCTCGATCAGGGAGCGGTCTCCCTGGTAGTCAGCGAACATGTCGCGCAAGTGCCGGAGGGCTTCTTCCGTACGCTCGTCACCATCACCTTGCAGGCGTCGGTCGAGCGCGTCGAGTTGTGCCTCGTGGCCCTTCTTCTCTGCCGAGGTCATCTGCTCGAAGACTTCACCAGCAATGTCATCGGACTTCAGAAACCAGCGCGTCAGCAAGGCACCGACTCCTCCCAGGACCGCAGAGAGCCCCAGGAAAGACGGCAGCCCAGCGCCAAGGTCCAACCCCCAAGCAACCGCGAGAGTCGTGAGACCCGCCGCGAGGGGTCCCAAAACCCATGGCGAAGTGAGGTGCTCGAGGAGCACTCGTTTCCGAAATTCTTGTCGATCCATCTCAATAGGCGAGTTCACCAAACACGAAAGTGACGCTCCGGTATTCTCCGCCCACAGCCTGAGGTTCCTCGCTGGTCGCATGCAGGCGCTGCGCCTGCACGCCCGAGTCGATCAAGAACTGCCGCACGACGTCTGCCCGCTGCCCGGCGAGGATGCGATTCTGCTGCGCGTCGCCGCGCGCACTCGCATGCCCCTCGATGCGCAAGTAGTACTGCGGCCAGTTGCGCAAGGTATCCACAAGCTCGGCCAAAGCGATCTCATCGATGTTGCGTAGTCTCGCAGTTCCGGGCCTAAAAACCAGCCGATCGACGCGCAATGTGCCGACGCGGAGCAAGTCTCCCCACTGCGCATCGGTCAGGGGGCGCACCATTGGGGCCTGCCGGGCCGTGCCATCAGACGCAGCCCCACCCGCACCCGGATGGAATTGCTGTCCCTGCAGCGCTGACAGCACGCCGGGGAAGTAGAGATCGCGGGCAGGCAGCTTCTCGCTGGCACCTTCGCTGATCGCACCCGTTCGGGTCAGGACGCGCTTGATGTTCTCTAGCAGCACGGGGAGCGGTCGCACGCCGCTCTTGCTGTCGACTCCGCCAAGCGCGAAGTGCAGGTAGTTCTCATGGGTATTGCACCAGTGAACGCCAGCGACGAGCTGCCGCGCCTGGTCACGCGTGACGGGTTCTGCCAGCGCCCGCGCATCCTCGAAGACGCTTGTTTCGAGGTCGTTGCGAGCTCGATACAGCGTTCGGAGATAGGCTTTGACGAAGGACTCGACCAGCACCTCGTTCTGCACCAGAAACTCACGCTGCGCGACGAGAACGTCGATGATATAGCCATCGAACTTCGAGCTATCGACGAGCTTGATGACTTCGGGGAGTGCGAGTGCACGGGACACATACGGCTCCCACAGTGCATAGGCGCGAGGCGCTCCGCCAGCACGCTTGGACGACAGTTGCCGCAACACGTCCTCGGCGCCATCGGCAGCAATCCAGCAGTCCTCGGGCAGTTCGTCCATGTTGAAGTAGGAGCGCACGACGCGAAACAACGTTTCGCTGGGAGAATCTGGGGTCGTCACGACGCGAGCATCGGCGCGATTCAACGCGTCGAGATCAGCTACGTCCGACTTACGCGCGACGAGTGCGTCTGCACCTTGCGATTCATCGACAACCAAGATGATCGTACCTGGAGACTCACCGGCATCTGCAGAAGCTTTCAGGAAGGCGTCGATCGTAAAGAGCGCCAGCGGTGTCGTCCCCTTCGAAACCGAACGCAATCTGCGGGCGTAGTCGGCGCCATCGTCGACGAGGTTCACAGCGATCCCTGCAGCCGCCAGTTCGTCGGAGAAGTCGCTACTCCGAAACAGGCAGTATCCCGAGAACGAGTCCAGCGCCAGCGAGATCTCTTCGAGCCCCTCTGCATTGGGAGCACGCGTCCGCGAGATCAGATCCTCTTCGATCCTCGGTGCGAAGAAATAGCGATAAGCGGCCGCGCCGCTACCGATGATCAGTAGCCAAACAACGACGACAACCAAGATGCGGCTTCGCTTGCTGCTCACCGGCGCCTCCTCCGACGACTACGCCGCGAGATCGCCCCCAACACAATTGCGCCGAACACGATCCAGAAAATCACGGTACCCGTCGGGATGCTGCGACTGGGCTTGGAATTGGTGCCGTAGGACGTCGAGTTGCTCGTGACCGGCGACTTGCTTGGGGTCGTGGTCACCGTCGTGGTCGTCGTACCTTTGTGACTCGCGGGCACCGTCCGCGGCTGGCCCACTGGGCGATTGTCGGGTGATACCAGCGCAGAGATGACTTGTGGCGCCAGGTCATCGGGGAGCCCGCGCAACAGCTCGAACGCCTCCTCTTGGCCACCACCGCTGGGATCGGAGCCCACCTCTGCAAAAACCTCCTGAAGCGCCGAGCGTAGTGTCGTCGGATCATCAGCGCTGCGATAGCTGTGCACCCGGGTAGCCAGTGCGTGCTTCCCAGGCATGCTGACGCCAATCACATCGACGGTGACCCCTCGGCCGAGAATGTCCGGCAGATACTTGTTCACGAGATCTGCATCGCTTGCTTGGCCATCGGTAACGACGAGCAGCCGATACGAGCCATAGCCGTGCTGTTCTTCGCGCTGTTGCAACAGGCGATCGACCCCCTTCTTCATGAAGGCGCCGAGCGGTGTGTTGCCACCCGGTCGCACGGCATTGACTACTTGCTGAATCTTGTTCGCGTCGACTGGACCCAGTGGATAGAGCCAGTCGTTCCCTTTGCGTCGCCCCGCGCCGAAACACAACAGACCCACGTTGGTCGTCGCCGGCACCGTTCTCATCACCGCATTCAGCGCTTCCTTCGCGACGGCCATCTTCGGTTCACTGTTGCGCATTCGGTCCGACATCGACCCCGATGCATCGAGAACGACAACGATGTTGTTTTGGCAATCGGGAATCAGGCTCAGGTCGACTTGGCCCTGGGCCTTCGTAGTCGTGGCCAGGGCCAAGATCGCGAGTAATCCTAGAAGTGTGCTTCGCATGCGACTCCCTCCGAATCGAGCAGGTGTTTGTGGACGTACCGAGCGACAAGAGCGCCGATCAGTAGTCGAAGTCATCCTGCTTCAAGACCTCGGCAGACACCTTCACAAGGCGAAACTCAACCCGCCGGTTCACGCCTGCTTCCTGTTGATTGCGCGGCTTGGCGACAAGTGGCTCAGCGATACCGACACCCACCGGTTGAATCTGACTGGGGTCGAGGCTCAGCCCCTTGCTCTTGGCGTACGAGACGATCGCATCGCGCACGGCCTCCGCGCGGCGCCGCGACAGCGTCAGCGCGGCCTGCATCGTGACGCGCGGGTCGTGTTCGGTACCGCCAAACGCGCCACTCTCGACCAGACGCACGATCGAGCCGGTGTCGGTGACGTCGAGCGGGCGGTTCTTGTAGAAGTACTGGTAGTTCCCCTTGCTCCCGGAGCGCTTCAAGATGCCCTTCTTCAACCCAGAGCGTATGAAGTTCACGAGAGTCAGAGTGGGGTCGGAGTGTCCGCGGATGGCGACGACTGCGTTTCCGAACAAGATGGACTGCTCGACGGCACGCTGAAACTCAGCGCCATAGACCAGCGCACTGAACGTGTTCTGGTCGGGCTCGAAGTTGACCGTGAACGAGGTAATCGTGTTGTCGTCGAGCGCATCGTCGGGGAACAAGTCCGTCGTTTCGGCACCAACCACGCGGGGTGAGCTCGAACCTTGCAGATGCTTGAGCTTACCGAGCCGCGCAACGGCCGCGTAGTCCAGTTCGGAGCCAGGCTTGAAGAGACCGAGCTTGGCTTTCGTGTAGCCGCGACTCATCGCGAGGTCGAGTGCCTTGCGCTGCTTGCCTTCGAACCCTTCGGTGTTTCCTTGGTCCAGGAAAAAGCTCTTGTTTCCCGGAAGACCGACGAACGTGCAGTCTTCGATCAAGCCATGCGCATCGACTTCCAACGTCGGTATGACCTCTTTGCCAAAGATCTTCTGCGTCAGGCCGAGCACCTTCATATACGGCGACTTGCGCCCTTTCACGGCGAAGTCCTTCTTCAGAGCAACGATCTCTTCGCAACCGCGCAAGTAGCCAGCGACGAGCGCTTGCACCTTCGAGAGGTGAGCGTCGTAGAAGTCCTTGCGACAAACGTAGACGTCGGCGATCGATCGACTCATCTGTGCCGTCGAGACCAAGACGTGCGCCTGCTTGACGGTGCCTTCGGCTCCGGTACCGGTCTCTTCGAGCCCACCCGTGACACCGATCATGTCCGGCGTAATCAGCATGCAAGCGCTGATACTGGGATCACGCCGAAAGAGCGCAGCTGGCCCTTTGGGTCCCGTCAGCTCTTGTGCCCAGACGACCTTGATGTCGTCCCAACCGAGTTGTTGCGCCCGGAGGATGTCGTCGAGCATGCCAATGTGCGGCCCCCCAGCTTGCAACGCGACCTTTGCGCCTTTGAGGTCACCAAGGGTCTTCAAACTGCCGCGACTCACCATGTGATCCCCAGCGGACCAGGTCAGCTGCAAGAACGTGACACCTTTGGTGCGGGGGTCACTACCGATCACCTCTGAAGCCAGACCGATCATCCGCATCGTGCCGCGGAGAAAGGGGGTCTTCCCTTCCATGTAGCGTCGCACTTGGGCCGGGAAGTCATCGCCAGCTCGCAGCTGCAGATTCAGACCGAGTTCGGAGAATATGCTGCCGGCTTGAGTGCGCAGGTCGCCGTTGGCGTGGAACGTCGCGACGTCACCGCCCCAGGTGATGTAGGGCAGTTCGAGCGGGCCGCTCGCATCCACGCTACCGATCTTCGTCGGGCCGACGGAGTCCGCAAAGCGTTGCGCCGCAGAGCCAAGAGTTGCGGCACAGAGCACGCAAACGAGAGCACAAGAGAGAAGTCGGAGCCTCGACATAGCTGGCCTTTCACGTAGGAATCCTGTCGGCGATCGACCCGTAACGGGCAGACCGCAGCCAACCGTTGGTCGTGATACCGGCGACCAGCGACGGAAGAAGCGGCAGGACAAGTAGTTGTCACTCTTGAACCGGATGAAGCTACACGGGTGTGAGCCGGGAGTCCAGTCAGCGATCCTCGCCCCGGCACAGGTTCGTGGGTGGGGGTGAGATGGCTGGCGCCCGCCGCCCCTAGGCAGAAACTGTGCCAGCGTGAGACCTGCCTGAAACGCACCTACACGTCCCCGAGTGGCTTGCGAGACCAACCCGTTGGCGTGCCCAGCTAGTCGTTGCTAGGAACGCGTCGTGACGATGCGATAACCCAAATCATACGACGGCCACTCGAGAATGTGTCCGTAGCGACGCTCCCAGGCGCCCGACTGCAGATCGGCCGCGAGACGCTGCAATCCAGGGACGAAGTCCGCGTCGTGCTGCGCGAATGTTGAGATCGCACTGCGCACGTTGGCGTCGAGGTAGGAGTGTGGCCGACGCCAGTAGGCGCACATGAAACCGTCACTACAGTCGTGCGGAACAGGTAGCGGCGCTACATCGAGGTCGCCGAGCCAATCGGCCAACTGTTCCATCGGCGGAAAGATGTCGTCATCGATCGTCTCGATCTGGGGTAGATAGTCGAGCAGCCAGAAGTCTTTCGGGTAACACTCCCAGGTGAGCAGCACCAACCGGCGCGCGACCCGTCGCACCTCACGCAATCCGTCAGCGATGCTGGACCAGTGGTGCATCGTCAACACCGCCAGCGCCGCGTCGAAGCTGCCGTCGGCGAAAGGCAGAGCTTCGGCGCATGCTTGCACAGCAGGGGCGATGCCCTGTGGACGCTGGTCGATCATCACTCGCGATGGTTCCACGGCAACGACTCGCACGTCGTCAGGCTCGTACGAGCCGACACCGGCGCCGACGTTCACGACCGTGGTCGCGCCGTCGAGACGCGTACCGAGCAGCGCCGCGATGCGGGGATCTGGGCGACGCAGGTCCGCGTAGCCGCGACCTATCGTGTCGTATCGTGCGTTCACAGTCTGCCTCCCCTGCTGGCCCGCTTGTGCCAGCGTGATGCGATCATCACTTGCGGTCGTAGCGCTCGGCCCAGCTGCTGCTGGCGCCACCCGCCACCGCCCAGTGCGTTCGGTTGCCGACGACCAAGCCGACGGCGTCGATCTCATTCCACCCCTTCACTCGTTTCGTATCCAGCGTCACCCTGACGACACGAGTGGCGAAGCTGCTCCCGGGCACGATGAAGTCTCCCGGCACTTCCTGCGTCGGATCGTTCCCTGACCAAACCGTGTGCCACTGCTGGGATGCATCCAACGCTTCGACGCGCACAACGGCACCGGGATTGAAGTTCTCTCGAATCAAGATCGAGTCAGGCACGAAATCATCGGCGAACTCGGCCTCGATCCACTCTTCACCACCATCGGGCTCTTTCGAGGCCCACGCGGTTGCGTGGTCTCCCGCTGGTGAATCTGGCTCCCCCAGGAACTGATCCACGTCCCACCTCAGGGCGCCTGGATTGCTGCCAGTCGCTGTCGTCTGCGGCGCCATGACCGGCACCGTTGGTTGGAACGTGACAGTCTCTCCGGTCAACACAACTGCACCATTTTGGTTGGCAGCGTTCACGAACAGTTCGAAGCCGTTCTGCGGCGGCGCGGCCTGCATCGCTGCAAGCTGTTCACGAATCGCCGCCACCTCGGCAGACAGGCCATCGAGATCGACCTGTTCTTTGGTGGCGCTGTTGGAGTCCGCCGGGTCAGCAGCACGCAATTGAGCCCCGGAAGCGAGAGCGCGTAGCTTGCGGTCCAGCTCTTCGAGCCGCTGCTGTACGACCCGCCACGACTTCGACCGGGCGTCCTGACGTCGCAGGGTCTGCTGCAGTTCGCCCTGCATTTGTTGGGTCACTTCGAGCTGCTCTTGCGTCTGTCGATGCGTTGCAAACAGCTGCCAGCCCAAGAAGCCCAGCAGCGCGAAGCCGAGCAGGGTCAGACCAACCACGGGTCGCGACATCACACGCTCCTTCCACGGTTGCGGGCCTCCCATCGTAACACGGCAGCGACGCCCGATCGATGCTTGGAACTCCCTGCAGCCTACGCCCGCTATGACGGCGCTCAACAACGAAACGGCGCCGTCCCCGCGCAAGGAACGGCGCCGTTCTGATCGATTTGTTGGTCGAGACGCTGACCTAGCCGTCACTCTTTTCGCCACCGGCATCCTTTTCGGCAGCATCTTCGGCGCTCATCGCCTCTAGCTCCTTGGCCTTCTCGACCGATTGCGTGACCAGACGCTTCACGGACTTGGCCGGGAGTAGGAACGTTCCGTCGCTCCCGCCACCACCACCGCGAAACATCCGCATCAGGCCGCTGAGGCCACCACCCGCTTCGTCGGTGGTCGGCGGCGTGAGCGTGATCAGCACACCCAACACCTTGCCCTCCATCGTGAACACGGGCAGGCCGTAGGTCGATATGTTGCCGTCGACCATCCACGCCTTGCGCGGCTTCTTGATCTTGCCGCTGACGCGACCGGTCGCGAAGTACGGCGCGTAGTCAAAACCCTTCGGGGTGCGGCTGATGCCGACGACCTGCTGCCCGACCTGCGGTTTGGCGTCCGTCTCGAAGCTAATCCCAGTCAACTTCCGATCACCGAGGTCCTTGACTGCGACGAATGCCAAGTCGAGCTCGGTGTCTTTCGCAACGAGAAAGCCTTCGTACTCTTTCTCTTCGTTGCCGAACACGACCTTGAAGTCACTCGGCGTAATCTTGATCCCTGGATCCATACCACCGCCGCCGCCCATGCCACCCAGCATCGAAGCCATACGGTCGGCAGAGATATCGGCGTTCGAGATCATCACCAAGCCGCTGGCGTCGACCACGACCCCTTTGAGATCGAGGCGCGACTCTTCCGACTGTCCCATCATTGCAATCTCGGTTTTGACGACGACTTTGACCGTTACGATCGAGCCCGCCGTCTTGTCGAGGAGCTGCGCCAACTGAGCACCGGTCTCATCGGCCGCCGCCGGCGAGCTCAAAGCTACAGTAAGTAGGAGCGCCAACGCTCCGCTTCCTAGAGTACGCATCTGTATTGCCCTTTCTTTGTGAGCTCTACTCGGCCTTTTCCCAGACCGGCTCGATGAAAACAAAGTGTGTTCGGTGACCACGCTTGACGAAGAGGCGCACCACTTTGGGCTCGCGCTCTTGCACTTCTTTCATGGCCTTCGTGAAATCCTCGATCGAACCGATCGCGGTACCTTCCACAGTCATCAAAACATCGCGGACGCGTAGTCCGGCGACAAAACCCCAGCCCCCGGACGTGACGCTGGTAACGAGTAGACCCTTCTGGTCCTTGCCGAGCTTCGACTTCACGCGATCCATGAACGTCAACTCGCGCACAGCGAACTCGAAGACCTTCTCAGTCGTTTTCTCCGCCGTCAATGACGGACTGGGCGTCGCCTCCGTCTTGATCGTCAACTCGACGCGCTTGCCGTCGCGGACAACCACGAAGCCAACCTCTTCGCCGATGGAGAAGTCTTCGATTGCGATTCGTAGGTCCTGAGCGTCCTGCTGCCGATAGGCGTCTAGCTCCTCATCGTCGACCTCGACGATGATGTCGCCGATCTTCAGGCCGCCTCGTTCCGCTTCGGTCCAGGGGTAGACCTCAGTGACTCGGAAACCCCGCGTGCCTTCCTTGCCGATCGCTTTCGCGACCCCCGGCGTCATGACCTGAGTCTGCGCTCCGAGCCATGCTTTGGCCAATTCGCCACCGCTCGGCTTGTCTTCGTCCTCGGCAATGTCGACGGTCGTGATGATGCTCTGCTCGCCACGCCAGAAGTGCAGTGACGCCTCACTGGCCTCATCCTTTTGCAGCTTCGCATAAGCCTTCTTGAACGTCGCTAGGTCCGGGGTCGGCATGTCGCCGAACGAAACGACGATGTCACCGCGCTGCACGCGCGGCCGTGCCTCTTCGAACGCGTGGCCGGGACGGATGCCCGTGACCAAGACACCGTCGGCAGTCCGAAACTGCCGGATCAGTGCCATCGGCGCCGTGATGTCGCGAATCGTCAGGCCCAGCTCCTGCAGCTGCACCTGCTCACCCAAGAACTTTTCCATGCGCGCGACTTGGACCGTGCAATCATGCTCGCTACCGCCACGGTGGAATTGCAGATCGACTTTCGAGCCAGGCACCATCTCGGCAACCATCTGATAGAAGAGCGGTACCTCCTCGAAGAAGACCACGTTCAGCGGCTTGCCAGCTACTTCCATCAGGACATCGCCAGGCTGTAGTCCGGCCGCAGCCGCCGGCGAGTCCTTGACCACAGAAGACACCAACGCACCGCGCGTCTCGCCCAGCTTGCTCACCGGGAGAACCGACAAACCCAGCCAACCACGTCGCACCTCACCAAACGTCAGCACATGATTGAGCACCTTCGCCGTCAGGTTCGACGGAATCGCAAAGCCAACGCCGCTACCACCCAATTCGTTGATACCGACGATCTCGCCGCGCAAGTTCACCAGCGGTCCTCCCGAGTTACCCGGCAAGATCAACGCATCGTGCTGCAACCAACGCGTGAACACACCGGTGCGCTCGCCGTCACCGAGATCCATATCGCCGATCTCGGTGCCCGTGAAGTCGGTGAAGACCCGCTTCGTGTTGGAGACAACGCCTAGTGTCAGCGACGACGACAGCGTCAGTGGATTTCCCATCGCCAACACATAGTCACCGACCTGCAGCGCATCGGAGTTTCCGAGCGTCGCGAACTGCAGCGGATCACCCGGGTTCTCCCGCTCATCGAGGCGCAGCTTCAAGACGCTGAGGTCGGTGAGCGGATCGTGCGCGACGACGTCGGCGTCGATGCGCTCACCGGTAGGCAGCGTGCAAACAATGCGTGTCGTGTTGCCGGCAACATGGAAGTTGGTGATGACGTGCCCAGCGGCGCTGACGATCGCGCCACTTCCAGCACCGGGCGCACGCTGGGCCCGGCCGCCAAAGTACTGTTCCGCGACGACCGAGATGTTGACCAACGCTGGATAGACCTTGCTCTTCGCAAAGTCGATGTCGCTACGCAAGCCGGCACTCGCAGGCGCCTGGGCCACCGTGGGCCCGGCCAGCAGCAACGCGGCGGCGATCGCAGTCCAGAAACAGACAGTTCTCAAGATACCTCTCCTCACCGCCCCGAACGGGGCGCCTTCATTTCAGTCCAAGCGGAGCATCGTAGCTTCCCGGACGGGAAACGGAAGCGCCGAGCCAGGAAGCGCGGCGCACACACAAAGTAGTGTCGCCGGGCCCGGGTTCGTGCCCAGATTTCTCACTTTTTTTGCTGAGATCGCGACAGAGACGCCTACTGGAGGATGTCGGCGCACTCTTTCAGGAGCGGACGCACGGCGAACGTCTTCAGGGCCCGGTTCGAGCCTTCGCCAACGCGTGTCACGAAGAGGTCGTTGTGGTGGCGGGCGAGGCCGAACTCGTCGAGGCAAGCCACCCCACCACAGATCTCCATCGCCTCCAGAAGGTGCTGAGAGGCAGCTCGCGACGAGTCGATCTTCACCTTGGCCGCCTGCTCTCGCACCGATGCGCCGTTGTCGTACTGCTGCGTCAGGTGGAGGAGCCACGTCAAGTTGCGCTCCAGCGAGATGTCCATTTCGAGAACGACGTCCTGCACCCGCTGGAAACGCGCGATCGGCTGGCCATCGAACTGCACGCGCTCCTGCGTGTACTTGCAAGTCGTGTCGAGGGCGCTGGCTAGCGACGCCAAGGCCAGCCCGGCAATGAACATGCGGCCGCCGTTGAGGGTATTGACCATGATCTTGAAACCGCCGTCGACTTCGCCCAGCACGTGCTCTTCCCCGACTTCAACCCCGTCGAACGAGATCGAACCGGTCGAAGACTGTTTCCAGACGACCTTGCCCGCCATCTCCTGGTAGTGGAGGTTCGGATCATCCATCGGCACGACGAAACAGGTCGAGCGCTTGCCGTTCGGCGCCTCCGGGTTCGTCAAAGCGTGGACGACCACGTGGCTCGCCCAGGCGGCGTTCGTCGACCAACACTTCTCGCCGCGAATCTTCCAACCGTTGCCGCTGCGTTCCGCGACGACTTCCGGATTGGCTGCGTCGGAACCGCGCCCTGGCTCTGACAAACCGAACACGAACATTCGCTTCCCGGCTGCCAAGTCGGGCAGGTGCGCTTGCTTCTGCGCATCGCTCCCGAACTTCTGCACGGGATTGCTACCGAGCGACACCGCTGCCCCAGGCGTAATCGCCAGCGACTGGCTGTGATACCCAACTGCAAGCCCCATCAAGACGAGTTCGGTGATGCCGCCGTCGTGCCCGCCGTACTCTTCGTCGATCGGGATGCCGAACAACCCCAGCTCCCCCATCTGTCGGATCATCGAGTCCGGAACCAACACACCCTCGCGTTCCCACGACAAGATGTTGGGGCCAATCTCGCCGTCAGCGAAATCAGCGATGGAGCGGTAGAACGCAAACCGGTCCTCGTCGACGAGTTGTTGCAGATAGGTATCGATCCGACGGTTCATCTACCGGTCTCCTACGGGGTCGGCGCTGGCTGGTGCGTGCATGTCATCTATCGGGATTTGAGGCAATCGACTGCAGCAGCGGCCGATTTGCAGCCCAATAGGCTAGCAATCTGCGCCGGAGAGCTCAATAGACCCGCCATCGGGGCTCAGGCGGCTCCCTCTTCGCCGCCAAACTGCAGCTGGTAGAGGCGCGCGTAGATCCCCCCCTGGTCGATCAGCTCACGGTGCCGCCCCTGCTCACGCAGCTCTCCGTGGTGGAAGACAAGGATTCGGTCCGCGCTGCGGATCGTAGAGAGCCTGTGCGCGATGATCACGCTGGTGCGCCCCTCTACGAGCCGCTCGAGCGCCTGTTGAATCCTGATCTCGGTCGCTGTGTCGATGTGACTGGTGGCTTCGTCGAGAACCAGGATCTCTGGGTCGCCCGCCAGCGCCCGCGCGAACGACAGGAGCTGCCGCTCCCCCGACGACAGGTTGCGGCCGCGCTCCTTCATGATCTCGTCGAGACCG
>JBCCHQ010000094.1:0-24345 GCA_039028735.1 Planctomycetota bacterium
GCAGCAACGGCATGTGCAGCTACCAACGCAACCTTGCATACAAAGCGAAGAGCACTGGGCAGCTCCATCGGCAACACCGAGCATGCAGTAATGTACGCATATCCCGTTCAGTCTCGACAGCCAGTTCTGCACGGCGCCCTGTAGCTTCTTGTTCTGCTTGCGGGCGGCGGCCTGCTCTTCCTCAGCTGCAGCGAGGCGCTCCTCGTCGCCACTTTGACTCTCGCGGAGGGCGTCGAGGTCTTCCTGCAGGCTGCGGATCAACGCGTCGCTGCGGATTTGGTTCGCTTCGAGGTCGCGGCCATGCTGTTCGGCGAGCTTGCGGTCGAGGCGACCTCCCGCCCACCAACCGAAGAGTCCACAGATGAAGCCGAAGGCTGCGTAATAGAAGACTTCCATGATTCCCCCGCTGTGATTCCCCGCTCTTGGCCCGTTGCCAACCGTCTTCTCCCCCAGGGCGGGGGAGGCGCCGCGCCCTGCAGTTTGCGTCGGATCGTTTTCCGAGCAAGGGAACCTGGAGGAAAAGGTGGTAAGTCCTGTCACGACAGGGGAAGGGGACGCCGCGGGCCGAGCACTTGGAGTGTGCAAGCGGTACCGAAGCGCGGCCCATAAGAAAACCCCCGCGACTCACGAGGAGCTGCGGGGGCTTATTCTGGAGCCAGCGACCGGACTTGAACCGGTGACCTCATCATTGCGAATGCCTGGAAGTCTGCTTCGACGCAAAGGAATCGCTCGACTTCTCGGATGTCGAGGAGAGTGACGACGACAGCGAGCTGTGCTCGATCTGCGCAGGGAGCGAGCATCGAGGACCTGGGGACAAGCCCAGGGAACGCCCGCTCGTTGGGCACGGCTCCGTAGACCCCCAGAAGAACCCGCGCCACGCGAAGCGCATGAAGAAGAAAGCCAAGAAAAAGGCCAGCAAGAGGCCGTAGCAGTGACCGCAGCGCGTGCCCGCGTGAGGGTTTCTATCGTGCAAGGAAACGAGACCCCCCGAGCTAGATGACGCAACAACTGGACAACGCACCTATGGAGCTGGAAGGAGGCCCGCCCCGTGGCCGCTGAGAAGGGTATGGGAGACGTGTGGAAGTGGGCGACTGCGCTGCTGGGCGGCGTGGTCGTCACTGGAATCTCCGCGTGGCTGGCGTTCGCGAACAACGCGGTCTCGCGCGAGGAGATGGTGCAGTACGTACAGGAGCAGGCGCCCTGGACCCACGCGCGCGGTGAGGTGCTGAGCGAGATTCAGCACAACACGCAGGGCATCACTGCTCTGACGCAGGACGTGAAGCAGCTCGTCGTGAGTCAGTACGAGCTGCTGGCAGAACAGAAGGTGCTCGTCACAAGGGTGAGCGAGCTACTCGACAAGAAGTGACACCAAGAGAGTGGCCGCGAAGAGCCACGAAGGGGGAAGACATGGGACGGAACTTTGGAATAGCTGCCGCTGTGCTGCTACTGATCTCGGCGGGTTGCCTGTCGCCGCGCATGCGTCAGCAGCTGGAACGTGCAGAAGAGCGTGTTGTTGGCGCGCGCATGGAAAAGGCGTCGCTGGAAGCGGATATCGAACGGCTCAAAGGGAGAAGCTGCCGCCGCTCGCGTGTCGGGTGACGAGCAGGTCGCTGCCGCTGCGAAGGCGGAGATCGACGAGCTGCGTGACCAACCGGCGATCAAGAAGCACGAGCTGACCGTGGCGCAGAACGAACAGGCAGAACTCCAGGAGGAGGGTGGGCAGCAGCGCAGCGCTAAGGCCTCGGGCATCCTGAATGGACTCCTGGCGGTCTATGGCTCGTTGATGAGTAGCGGGTTGATTGGCGCGATCTTCGACGCGCGGGCGGTGGTGCCGCATGCGTAAGGAAACGATCACGGACCTGTTCGCACGCTTCGCCGGGAAAAAGTTCGTGGGCCTGATGGCGGGGCTCGTGTTCGTGCTGGGTGCCGTTGAGATGTACCTCGACTGCTGTGGGGATAAGGCGTCGCCAGCGGAAGTGGCTGCGATCTTCCAGACCGCCATGATTGCCGTCGGGATGTGCGTCGCTGGGTCCGCTATCGGGCAGGGGATCGCTGATCATGGCAATGGTGCGCGGCGGCAGGAGCTGCAGGAGGCGGTGCGGGAGAAGGGGGCGGTGGGTAGCGCGACCTCGTGACCTGGCGAGAACATCCCCGAGAAATGGTTGTGCGGACTTGACAGAGTCATTACACTACGAGCCAAGCTGGCGACGAGCGGAGCGACAAAGCGGGCTTGGCCTAGGAAGGGCCAACACTTGATTGATAACCTGGCAGCGTACACAAGGTCGCTCGAGTGCGACTTGGCTGACTGTCAAGCACTGATCGAGCAGGGGGACCGCAGCGCCGGGACGCGGCGCCACGCCCGCCAGCTCAAAGGGCAGCTTCAGGCCGTGACACGGTTTCAGATGAAGCATGGACTGCCCGGTCCGAAAACGGATCCTACCTACTACCTGACGCCGCGCCGAGGCGGCCGCCCACAATGCTGGGTAGTGATACGGGAGGCCTGCCAGGCCCTCCCTGGCTCAGAGTTGCGGATCCGTGATATCGCGAGCAAGGCCCGCGAACTCTTCCCGAACTTCAAGCTGAACGTGCGCGCCATGTCGCGGGACATGACTAGGCGTCCGGAGCTTTGGAGAAACCTGCGTTATGGCGTCTGGAGCTGCCTGTGGAAGGTAGCTGACGAAGATGGCGACAGCACCCACGAATTGCATCAGAGGGCTCAGCACCAAGAGAGAAGTGGAAAGGTAGCCATGAGGAACTCGCCGTAGCAGCGACACACCACCACGAAAAAAAGCGCCGACAGTAGGAGCTGTCGTCGCTTCAAGTGTGCCCCTGAATGGTTCAGGGGCAACGCGTGGTCATGTAGAGCTTCAATCCCAGTCTACAACGGCCACGCTGAATGTGAAGGGCTTTCGCGCAACCCGTGAAAGCTCCAAACTGGGCGTACGCCCATGGAAAGGGCAGGTCAGATGAACCTGTTCCGTTTCATCGCCGCTGGAACCAACCAGCGGCACAGTCAGCGCCGGGACAACCCTGTTCCGGATATCGATCGTCACACGCCGCCTCCGACTGAAGTGCCGGAGCCACCGTGTATTCCGGAGGTCGAGCGGCCCAAGGACATCGGTGATCACAGGCCGTCGACGCGCGATGACATCTTCTAGGGGGTAGAAGGCAGCGGCAGGCCGGCCATGCCTGCCTGCCGCTGCGTCTAGTCGGCAGGGAGAAAAGGTTACTTGGGTGGGATCTCTTGAGCTGCGAGAACGATGTCCCCGACCCTGTCGGCCGTCTGATTGAACAGTGCTGTGGCCGCCTCAAGGCGCTTGACGGCGTTATCTGATTCTTTGATGCGGGCCTTGATGGTCTCTGCCTGTCGGCGGGCTGCCTTGTCGTAACTGTCTGACAATTCGGCCTTGTACCCTTGGAACTCCTCGTTAAGAGAGACTAGCTGTCGCTCCAAGAACACAGTGAAGTAGCTGTCCATCTCCTTGCGGAGTGCCTCAATGTTCTTGTTGGTTTCGCTGATCTGATCTTTGACGCTCGCGACACGCCCATTCGCGTAGTCCAGGCTCATGAACAGGGCCACCGCTAGTACGATAGCAGCAACCAGCCCGACTCGGCGCTGATTGCGCAGCTTTCGGTGCTCGCCCTTGAGTGCGTCAAAGTTTTTCTGCTGACCCGCATTCAAGGAGCTCGTGCCTACGTAATCAAACACGCTTGGTGGCAAGGTTAGAGTCCTTTCTTGGACTGTCGCGGACTTTGGGCAACGGAGTTACCACAATTTCTTCGTCTTGGCAAGCTTGTTGCTGTAGTCATTTCTTCAAGCGTTCTACGTATTTGGCTCGCTCAGCGGCTGCTGCCTGGAGAAGCTCCGTGGCTTTCCCGGACAGCTCATCAACCGCGAGTGTCCCTTGCTTCTGCGCGATGCACCAAGCACGCACATCTCTTAGCTGCGCGACGTGCGTCAGTAGAGCTTTCTCGAGTGCAGCGTAAGAATCATGTTCGCTCTGCAGCCGGGCTGCAGACCTTGCGTCGATGCTGACATCCTCGGCGTCGAGCAGTTCCGTCAGCTGCCTCGACTGCTTGTCTTTCTCTGCTGCCGCTAGAATCCGGTACCTAGATACGCTCGCAGAGACAGAGTCCTTGAACTCCGTGAACCTACCTCGGACAGCCTTGAGATCATCTGAGGACTCTCGCGCGTCGGCATCTAGCCCGTTCCAGTTCGGACCCATGGAACTGGAGTACACGTAGAGAAGTCCGAGAACCACCGGCACAAAGAACTTGATCAGGCCTAGCCACGAGGCCAGGTCTTCAACTTCATCTGTGACAGCCTGGATGGCTCTAGAGAGGAGACGAGTGCCACTTGTTCGGCTTTGAGCCTTCTTCTTCTTGGACAAACGTCTGCCTCAGTAATTGAACGGTGTGAGCGGAGTTGTGTCAAGGAGCGGGAGTTTCAAGCCCCTTGCCCGGAGGAGGTCTCTGTTGCGGTCGGTGCGGACGAAGTTTTTGGAGCGAATTCTCTAAGTCATTGCAGGCATGTGGCTAGCGTTGCGCTGCGGCTTCTCAGCAGCTGCCCGGCCCTCGGGCTTCGTGGCGGGCACGCAGACCACGATGGACCGGGCAATAATGGTGGGCAGCTCATCCCAGAAATAGAGCCCAGCCCTCAGTCGTGGTGAGACCGTGGGCCGGGCCATAAGGCACAATATCCGTCCGATCAGGGGCACCCGGCGGGGGAGCGGACGCAGTTTCTGGACAAGAAAAACGGCCCACCCCACGGGCCGCGCAGGGGTGGGCCACCGCGGCGCCGGTGCAGCGGAACCGCGTGTTTCATTTGTCTGGGAGACAATGCCCAGCCCCGGGGGCAGGCACATGCCACCCGAGGCTGAGCAGAGTCTTTGGGGGCACGTAGTAGTAGGCACGGGGCGGCCGGGGATCGGACAAGGAATGTCTGGAAGTAGCCCGACCCGCGCGGTCTGTGCTCCAAGGTTGGGTCGGGCCAGAAAGCGCTCCCGCACACAGGAGGCTCGATCGCAAAATGAAACCCAGCCGCACGCACATGGGCTGGGGCGGGATCTCAACCGCAGGAGGCCAAGACGCCACGCTTATGGTTGTCGGCTAGACGGGTGGGGCGCTGCCAATGTCAGTCTTGGGAAAACGCCCGGCCGACGAGCAGCCTCAGCGCGCCGGACCGGGCAGCTCCCGCAGATGGACACGGGAGTTTCTGGTAGACGCCCGGCCGACGCACCGTTGCCCCCTGGACATCGGCCGGGCTAGCTCCCGCGAATGGGCTGGGCGGGAGGGTCAAAGTGCCCGGTCGACGCAAAGTGTGCCCAACGCGCCGGACCGGGCAGCGGCTCCCGGGGGATTGAGTCGGGAGTTTCTGGGCGGGGGTCAGCCGCTGAAGTCTCGGTAGATCCGCTCTTCTTCGCGTTTGCGCTTCTCTCGGCGCCGCGCTTCCCGCTCTGCTTTGCCGGGGTCGAACTTCACTTCGCCGGTCGCCATGTTGATGTGCACTATGTCATCGAACGTCTGGTACGCGCCCGAGCCCAGGTCGATGATCATGCCCACGAGCCCGCCGATCAGAATGTTGCCCAGGAACCAGCCCTGGAAGTTCTTCTTCATCTCGAACTGGACGTCTTCGTAGCCGTCTAGCGATACCGTTGCGGTGACTGTGCGGCCGCGGCGCAGCTCAACGCTGGCGGGGGAGACGATCTGCTTCTCCTGGACGGTGATCGTGGCGCCGGCAGGCTCGGTCACGAAGTTCACCGACTTGCGTGTTCCGGTGACGATCGTCGCGCAGCCATTCAGCAGCGGGACTGCGAGGCACAGCAGTAACAGTCGCATGCTCACTCCTTCTTTATTGGCTTGTCCAAGTTCAGCAGGTCGTAGCTCACGCGAGATCCATCTGGATACACCACCTCGCCAACGTGCAGGTGATGGCCTTCTTGCTTGCGCTGGTCTTCCTAGTACCACTCATCTTCTTTGTCGGAGTGGCTGGCATTGGAACATGCGTCAAGGCAGTCGACCGCGCCACACAGCTCAACCACGCGGCTCGACGTCATCCAGGCAGCTTGAGGCTGATCCCGTCATTGGCACTCGGGGTTGGCCTCCGCTTCGCGGAGCCATCGTTCTTGCAGCTCGACTGCGAGTTGTAGCGCGGTGGCGCGTCTCTGGCGTGATGGCGGAGTTCCAGTCCCTTTGAACGACCGGATTTTTCGGACAGAGCCCGAGCCTGGGTCGGGCACGTCGGCGCGCCAGACCGCCACCCCCTCCTGGATGCAGTACGCCGTAATGGTTTTCACAGATGCTCCATCCCATCTAGAGGAGCGAGGGGTCGCCAGCGGGACACAAATTCCCGCAGAAGAAGCGAGCAATTCACATTTGACGTAGTTTTGCGATTGGAGGGCGAGTTGAGGCAGCGGATGATGTTGCATAGAAAAAACCCTGCAACGACAAGCGTTGCAGGGCCTTATTCTGGAGCCAGCGACCGGACTTGAACCGGTGACCTCATCATTACGAATGACGTGCTCTACCAGCTGAGCTACGCTGGCTCGAATTTCGGATTCCGAATTTCGAGCGCGGAGTCTAGCTAGCTGGCGTCTCCGTGGCAATGGGGTCTGGGATGGTTTCCCGCAAGGCTTCGACGGTCGCCTGGGCTTCGCTGGGGGTTACATCCGCGCCATCTTCTTCGGCGCCACGGGGGTGCGCCTTCTTGTACACCTCCTGGAGCCTCTCGTGGGTGAGGTGCGTGTAGATCTGGGTCGTCGCGAGGTGCTTGTGGCCGAGCAGTTCCTGAACTACGCGCAGGTTGGCGCCGCGATCCAGCAGGTGGGTCGCAAACGAGTGCCGCAGCGAGTGCGGGCTGGTGCGCCGATCCAAGCCGATCTGGGAGATGTACTTGTCCAGGATCTTGCGGATCGAGCGATCGGAGATCCGTCGCCCGAAGCGGTTGAAGAACACCGGACACGGCGTCGCTTCTTTCCACTCGCCGGGGATCTCGGCCCAGTAGCGCTGCAGCGCCTGTACCGAGTAAGAACCCAGCGGGATCAGGCGCTCCTTGCGCCCTTTGCCGCGGGCGTGGATCAGTCCTTGCTCGAGGTCGATATCGTCCCAGTTCAAGCCGACCAATTCGCTGACGCGCAGCCCGGAGCTGTACAGCGTCTCGAGGATCGCGCGGTCGCGCAGGCCGCGGTGATGATCCTTCGGCGGTGCCTCGAGGAGGCGAGTGACTTCGTTGACAGTCAGGAAGTGGGGGAGGGTCTTCTCGACCTTCGGCGAACGGACACCCGCGAACGGATTCTCCGGTGCAATCCCCTCTGCCGTGAGGTAGCGGAAGTAGCCGCGGATCGCTGCCAGCTTCCGTACCACGGTACTCTTGGAGTAGTTCTGGCCGTTCAGGAACGCGAGGTAGCGGCGCACCTGGTGGGTATCCATGCTCGCGAGCGAGCGCAATTCCTCGACCTCGAAGAACTCCTGCATCTGCTCGAGGTCCTTCTGATAGGCCCGGAGCGTCTCCGGGCTGAGGTCGCGCTCATCTCTGAGGTGGCGTAGAAAATCCTTCACCTGTCGTTCCTAACGTCTGGCGCGGGCAGCTTAGCACACTTCCGCGGAGACCCCTCCGCGTCCGTTCGTTGCGTGCCAAGCAGCGCAGTTTCCAACCCTCGTTCGGCCTTCGGAGGTCGCTCCTCCGTCCCCAGCGTCTGATCCCGTGGATCAGATCTGCTGGTAGGCACGGCCAATCAGTCCGCGGGCAATCTCGCGGGCGTGATCCACATTCAGAAAGCCCGGCGGGACTGAGTCCGGCACTGCATCGTGGACGAGTATCGTCTCGAGCAGCTCTGGCAGTGATTCCCGGTCGTAGAGGAAGCAGTACTCCTCCCGATCGAGCACGACCATCAATGAGTTCTCAGTCGTTTCCGGCCCAGTCTTCTCAGGCATCCGGTCCCTCTGCACGGTTCCAGCGCTCGAAGCACTCTGCGAGCGCGCGGTGGAAGACAAAGTTCATGAAACGATCTGAAACGCGCGTCACGCGATCGAGTTCGTCCATGCCACGGTCGTCGTCATAGTGAGCACGTGCAAAGTGTGTCAGTTCGCTTTGCAGTGTCGGGTCAGCAGCATCGCAGGTCGTTTCGAAGCGCAGCCATGGGCCTTGCTTGCGGGCGCCGGCACCGGTCGCGGCACCTTGGCGATCGAGTTCGACGATGCTGTCGTCTTTACGCATGGGTCCGCCCGGCACAAACAACGCCACTTCGACGTGCGCGCTGGGGGGGTAGTACGGGTCGAAGTCGAGGACCGTGACCTGCAATAGGCCGTCCGATCCTTCGAGTGCCCGGGTCAATTGCTTGCTTGCAGTGGGGAGTACGCCGTCGAGGATACGGACCCTGTCGAGTCCATCGACGTGCAGTAGCTGTCGGTTCAAGAAGTTGGTCCAGCGGATCGACGTATCGGCGTCGTAGGCTGGGACTGGCACGATCGCGACCTCATCGAACGCGTCGTGCGGGGCGGCGATGGCCTCGAACGCACGCGGTCGCGTGAAGTGCTCATGGACTGCGTAGTACAGCTTGCAGCCGCTCAAGAGCGGCACGAGGCCGAGACAAAGCAGTGCGAGTCGGGTGCGCATCATGGATTCCCTCCCATGGTGTCGAACAGGTCGCCGTCTCCCATCAGAGTCTGCGGGGCGACTGGCTTCAGGCTCCACAACGCCGGGCTCGCGCCCCGATACGACGTGAAGTAGATGCGCCCATCGAGACCCCACGCCGGCGAGTAGTCGGGAGCGGGGTGTTCGGTGAGCTGGTACTTCTTTCCTTTGTCGAGCTCGACGACCCAGAGATTGTCGGCGCGCGGCGGCGCCGAAGGGTCGCTGTTGGCTTGCGACGTCGTGGCGTAGACGAGCTCTTGCGAACTCGGTGACCACGACGGTTGGATCGCAGCGCGATCCTCGTAGGTTGCGATTTCGCGCGGGGCGCCGCCGGCTACTTCGACGATCCAGACGCCGTACCAGCCCTTGCCGCGACCGGACGGGCGTTGGAACGCCAGCCACTTGCCGTCGGGAGACCACTCGGGGTAGAGCCCGGGTCCAAAGCGTGTCCGACGCTGCCCGTCGAGTTCGATGATCCAAATGTCCCAATGCTTGTCGCCCGGTTGGCGCGCGCAGTAAGCGATCTGTTCCCCAGTCGGACTCCACGTCGGGTGGATCTCGTCGCCGTCGCCAGATGTCAGCTGCATCACGCCGCTGGCGTTGCCCGACGGAACGACCATGACATCGAAGTTGCCGAAACGATTCGACGAGAACGCAATGCGCTTGCCGTCGGGGGAGAACTTGGGCTGGATGTCGCGACTGTTGCCGCTGGTCTTCTGAGTCAGGCCGCTTTGGCGACCGCGCTTGATCCAGATCTTCGAGTTGGCCGTGTGACGATTCGATGCGAACACCAGGTCCTGGCCATCGGGGGAGACGTCGACATCGAAGTCGGCGCCGACGGTGCCGTCAGTTTCGACCCGCACGTCGTTGTACAGGCGCCCCCGCAGCGGCCAGTCCGATTCGATGACACCGTTCATCTCGACCGTGTCCGGCTGAGTCCCGGCATCGATCGGTGGCCCGACTTGCGGATTGCGTCTGAAGCTGTTGAACAATGGCAGGTTGCAACCACTCAGAGCGAGCAACGCTACGAGGAACAACCCTCTCGAACGATTCATCGACTTCCTTCCAAAGTGGACCAGTCGCTCTTTCATCGGACTGATTTGGGCCCCCCTACAGCAGAAGTTCTGGATAATGTGGGCGTCGTCCCTCGGAAACCGGAGCCAGAATGCCCTTCGCCAACCCCGTCCAGATACTGGAGATCGAGCCGCAGCCCGCGTGGCCAGGGCTCGTGGACCGATTGCGTGGCGCGGCAACTCCGTTCCTGTTGGAGAGTGGCGGCGATCAGGGAGGGATGGTGAAGTGGCACTTTCTCGGTGGTTTTCCGGTCGGGGAGGCGCGCTGTACGGGGAGTTCGTGGCGGATCGACGTGGGCGGGGAGGTTCAGCACGGCGACGGCGATCCGTGGCGGGCGGTCGCCGCATGGTGGAAGCAGTGGGGAGATCGCCCGGTCGAGTACAGCGACGACTCGGTCCCCCTGCAGCGGCCGAGGATCCCATTCTTGGGAGGTGCAGTCGGCCAGATCGGTTACGAGTTCGGCGAGGAGTCGTTGCCGCTCGAGCCGCGCCCACCTACCGACGTGCCCAGCTTCCACATGTACCTCTATGACGAACTCGTCGCGGTCGAGGCGGCGACGGGGCGTGCCTTCTGGATCCACAGGGGGCGCGCCGGGCAGCCGAAGCGAGAGTGGTGGCGGTGGCAAGCGCCCGCTGTCGAGCCGGACATCGCTGACAGTGCAGTTGTCGAGACCCGACTGAGTCTGCAGCGCGACGACTACCTGCGCCGGGTCGAGGAGATTCGCGAACGCATCCGTGTTGGAGATGTCTATGAGGTCAACTTGTGTCGCTGCCACGAACTGAGCGGTGCACCGTCGCTGTGGGAGCTGCATGCGCGGCTCCGGCAACGGCAGCCGGTGCCGTACGCGGCGCTGCTGCCCTGGGAGCCGCTAGGGATCGTGTCCGCATCGCCAGAGTGTTTCTTGCGTCGCCAGGGGAGCCACGTGATCACGCGACCGATCAAGGGCACGACCCCACGAGGAGCGACGGCCTCCGCCGACGCCGCGGCCGCGCGCGACCTCCTCGCCAGCCCGAAAGAACGGGCGGAGCTGGCGATGATCATCGACCTGCAGCGCAACGACCTGGGGCGGGTTTGTCTGCCAGGATCGATTGTTGTGGTCGAGGAGGCCGCACTCGAGACCTACTCGACCGTCATTCACACGGTCGCGACCGTAGCGGGGACGGTGCCCGATTTCCGTGATCCTTGGCCGCTCTTGCGAGCAGCGTTCCCGGGTGGGTCGATCACCGGGGCACCGAAGATCGCGGCGATGCAGACGATTCGCGAACTCGAGCCGGTCCCGCGGCATGCCTACACAGGAGCGATTGGTTGGATCGGTCCCGACGGCGATCTCGACCTGAACATCGCGATCCGCACGGTTTTGCAGCACGGAGCGACGACGACGTTCTCGGTCGGTGGCGCTGTCACTTGGGACTCAGATCCCCAGCAAGAGTATCTCGAGCTCGAAGCCAAGGGGCGCGCCATCCGCAGTGCGTTGTTCGGTGACGAGACCCTTGGCGGCCGCGACGCAAGCTAGGAGTTGCTGGAGTCGCCGAACCAACGGTCATCGCTGTCAGTAGCATCTTGCGCTTTGATGTGTTTGCGCAGCTGCAGCGTGTAGTCCGTCGCTTGCTCAGCAGCTTCTTGGATCGTTTGCATGCGCGCACTTGCCGTTGGATCGAGCTGTTCGGTCCCCGCTAGGTAAGCACTGCCCAGGATCACGGCCAGCTTGTTGTTCAAGTGATGCGCGATTTCTCGTGTTGCCTCTTTGAGGTCACTCTCGCCACTGTTGCGGCCAGGCCACGGGGAGTCGATGTTGATGTTGAGGCCGACGATGCCAGTGACCTCGTTGTTTGAGATCAAAGGTGACAGCGCGTCGACATAGCGCAGGCAGTGGCCGCCGATGTGGCGTTCATAGCAGCCGACGACATGCTGGCCGTCGAGGACGCGCGCGTCGTTCTCGCGCCACTTCTTGACGTCGGCAGCCGGTGCTTCTACTGCTTCGATGGAGTGTCCACGGAGATCACCCCACGACGTCAGCGATTGTTCGTTCTGGACGATGTAGTTGCGTTGCGCATCCATTACCCAGAACTCATGTGGCAACGCGTCGATGATGAACTGCAGCAGCGGCGCACCGTTCGCGTGCGGGACTCGATTCAAGAACGCGTGGGTCAGGTCTGCGGCTTCGTGGCCAACGGGACCGTCTTGCGGCACAGGGTTCATGCGTGATCACTCTCTACCGTTCGTTTGTTGGGGGACGCTGCACCGCCGCCCAAGAGTTGGGCGGACACCTAAGCATTGTCGGTTCGACCACGCAAGTCCCTGAAGCTGTCTCGGCTTGTGACAATTGTGCAATGCACTTTCCTGGTCGGTGACAAACGCTCTCGTTGGACGGGTTTGGGGCGCGTGCTAGACTGAGCCTCCTGGAGCGTGCCTATTTGCGAACCCGCGCGAGGGGGTGGCCTTGGAGTGTACGAGACCGCACCTCAGCGCCGAACCGGAAGGAAGCCGGAGTTATGTTTCGATCTCTGATGTCTTCAGTCGTGGTCATCGCGGGAATCTTCGCGGGGGCTCAGGTGGATGCGCAATCGAACCCGGACTTCCGGGTTCTCTTCCAGAACGACGAGATTACGTATGACGTGGCTACTGGCATCGGGGAGACGAACCTCGGGCTTTGGATCCACGAGCAACCGGGGACGACGGGTTCCCCCACCAATGTGCAAGGTTGGTCGCTGTCGCTGGGCATCGATCCTAGCAAGGTTACGGTAAACAGCGTCGTCGCCGGGGCCTACGTGGCGACCGTCAACAACGGCTCGCTGCCCGACTTCTTCAGTATCAACACCAACGTGGCCGGCTTTACAGCGGGAGCGGTCTACAACTTCTTTGGCAATGTGCAGTGTATCTACGACGTACCGAAAGAAGCTCTCGTTGCTGATCTATCGACGGTCCCGAGCGCTTATGTGAACAACGCCACTGGCGACACCGTGCCGCTGGTGTGGACGATGCTCGGAAACCCGCCCGTGGAGAACCAGTTCGTGATCACCGGTGGCGCCAGTATTCCGTCGAATGCAGTCAACGGTACGCTCGACGTCGTGCCGGCGGGTGGCGGCTTCCTCCGCGGCGATACCGACGGCGACGGCAGCCTATCGGCGATCACCGATGCCGTGTGGTTGCTCGCCTACTTGTTCAACAGTGGTCCACTGGATTGCTTCGACGCTGGCGACGTCAACGACGACGGCTCGATCAACTTGCCTGATCCGATCCAGATCTTGAGCTGGGGCTTCAACCAAGGGCCGGCGCCGATGGCTCCGTATCCTTTGTGCGGACCAGACCCCAGCATGGATGCCCTCGATTGTGCGACGCCACCGGCCGTCTGCCCCTAGGCGCCGCCTTCGTCGAGGTTCAAGGCCGCATGCACGGCTTCCGGGTACTTGTGCGCAGATCCGGTCGAGATCAGTAGCACGCGTGTGCTGCGATCGATCCAGCCGCTTTGTCTGAGGCGCAGCGCGGCTGCGACAAGGGCGCCAGTTTCAGGGGCGGCCGGGATGCCGTCGCTTGCTGCAAGGCGCTTCATACCACTGAGCATTTCCTCCTCCGGGACAGCGATCGCCGTCCCGGAGGTTTTTCGTAGCGTTTGCAGCATCAGCTCGTCGCCGACAGCGACAGGGACGCGCAGTCCCGAAGCAACGGTTTCTGCGTCTGGCCACAATTCTGCGCGCTCTTCACCACGGTCGTAGGCTCGCACGATCGGCGCACAGCCGGCGGTTTGCACTGCGACCATGCGTGGTGGCGTGCCGCTGTACCAGCCGAGTTCACGCAGTTCCTGAAACGCCTTGTGAATTCCGATCAAGCCGGTACCGCCGCCGGTGGGGTACAAGATCACGTCGGGGACGTTGTCGCCGAGTTGCTCCCAGATCTCGTAGCCCATGGTCTTCTTGCCTTCGAGTCGGTAGGGCTCCTTCAACGTCGATATGTCAGCCCACTTCCCGGCCTCGGCCCCGCTGCGCACGAGAGCGCCGCAATCGTTGATCAAGCCGTCAATGCGGTGCACCCGCGCGCCGTGCAACTTGGCTTCGAGCTCGAACGGCTCTGGTGTGTCGGACGGCATGAAGACGTCGACCGTCATTGCGGCGCGGGCGCCGTACGCCGCCAACGCGCCGCCCGCATTGCCAGCTGTCGGGATCGCTACACGCTTCGTGCCGAGGGCGTGAGCCATCGTCACGGCCGCGCTGAGGCCGCGCGCTTTGAACGAAGTCGTAGGGTTCTGCGATTCGTCTTTGATCAACAACTGCTCGACTCCGAGTTCGGCCGCCCATCGCGGTGCCGAAAGGATCGGGGTCCATCCCTCTCCGAGAGATACGGCCATGCCCCGGTGGGGGAGAAGTTCTGCGTAACGCCACATACCTGGTGCGCTCCCGTGCGGCGGCCGCGCCACTCCCTCCAAGTCATAGCGTGCCAGCAACGGGGAGCCGCATGGACACAGGCCGATCCACTGCGTCGTCGCGTAGCGGGCCGCGCAACGCGGGCACTCGAGATCTTGCAGACGGCTAGCGGGCAGTGTGGGTGTGGTCACGACGGGCTCCTGTTGCGATGCGGTTGCGATCCCGAATTGTCGTTGTCCACCAACCCCGCGCAAGCCCAACGGTGGCCGTTGCCGTCGCGTGCCCAAAGCCGTGCTCGTCGGCGTTCGCTTGTTTTCGTTGACGAGCCCGCTGGCAATTGGCACCTTGGCGACTGCGAAACCCCTCGAAGGCCCCTCCCGCCATTCCTTGGAGGACTCTCTGTGTGCCTACGCTGACGAAGAAGACCGTCGTTTTCTTGAAGGAACTACAAGCGAACAACAATCGCGACTGGTTCCAGGAGAACAAGAAACGTTTCGAGGCCGACGCCCAGGGACCGATGCTGCAGTTCCTCACCGAGCTTGCGGTGCCGATGCAGAAGGTGTCGAAGCACATCGTCGTCGACCCGAAGAAGTCGGGCGGTTCGATGATGCGGATCTACCGCGACACTCGTTTCTCGAAGAACAAAGATCCCTACAACACCCACCTGTCGGCGCAGTTTCGTCATGCGATCGGCAAGGATGTGCAGGCGCCAGGCTTCTTCCTACGCATCGCTCCCGATGCCGTGACTTTGGGCTGCGGGATTTGGCAGCCTGACACGGCGGCCTTGACGAAGATCCGCGACGCGATCGACAAGAAGCAAGCGGCGTGGAAGAAGGTGGTGGCTGACGCCGCGTTCAAGAAGACTTTCGGTGAGCTCGCCGGGGAGAGCCTCAAGCGCCCGCCTCGAGGCTATGACGCCGAGCACCCGTTGGTCACGGATCTCAAGCGTAAAGACTTCGTTGGCTTCACGACCCTCAAGCCCGGCGTGATCACCAAGGACACATTCCTTGGTGACGTCATCGACAGCTACAAGGCTGGAAAGCCGCTGATGAAGTTCATTTGCGCGGCGCTCGATCTCGCCTATTGATGGGGCCAGCCTGGCCGTGCTGCGCACCTGTCGCGCGAACAGCGGGGCCGACCTCTGGCTAGCCCCAGAAGTGCTCCCACATCTGACGGAATGAGTTGGGGTCTTTCTCGATCGCGACCCACGCGAAGTACAGACCCAGGCATGCGATGAAGACCGACGAGATGATCGGCAGCCACTTCACCAGAACTTGCTGCGAGCCGACGGCGTGACCACCGACCAGAGCTGCAGAAACATGCTTGCCGACCACCAGGCTGACGGCGATTCCGACGAGGACGCCGCCGAGACCGATGCTGAACAACGCGAGCACTGACAGACCGATCAACATCGCTTGGAACTGCGCTGCGATCAGGATCACCGTCAGTCCCGCTGGGCACGGCACAATACCGCCCGTGACGCCGAGCACGAGGAGCTCTCGAAACGATGTCTTCGGTGTTTCGTCGGTTTCGTGGTCGTGGTCATGGTCGTGGTCGTGGTCGTGGTCATGGTCGTGGTCGTGGTCGTGGTCGTGGTCGTGGTCGTGGTCGTGGTCGTGGTCGTGGTCGTGATCGTGGGCATGGCTGTGATCGTGGGCATGATCGTGACCGTGGCTGTGATCGTGACCGTGGTCATGGCGGTGGTCATGGCTGTGATTGTGGTCGTGGTCGTCGGCATGACTGTGATCGTGGGCATGATCGTGACTGTGGCTGTGGCTGTGGTCGTGACTGTGATCGTGACTGTGGTCATGGTCGTGACTGTGGCTGTGATCATGGCCGTGATGATGGTGATGATGGCCGGGCCCGTGATGGTGGTGGTGCCCGCCCCAGCCATGGTGATGGTGTTCTCCAGCGTGGGCCCGGTGCTTCCAACGACTCCGTGCGAGCATCGCGCCGAGGCCAAACAACAACAGTCCTGAGACGACACTGGTGCCGGTGACCAGCCAGTTCTGGTACATCGGCGCGGCTGCCTTCTCTTGGGCTGCGGAGATCAAGTAGAACAGCAACAGGCCAAGCAGGAACACGCTGAACGTGTGCGTGAAAGTCACGATCACACCCAGCGTGATTGCGTCGATGATGCGCCCTCGCGTGCCGATCAGATAGGCGGCCACCATCGACTTGCCGTGCCCCGGCGCCAGTGCGTGGGCTGCGCCGTAGCCCATCGCGATTGCGGCCGCAATCAGGAACTCCCACACCGACAAGCGGCTGTGGCGCAGGTTATCGAGGAACTCGGACAGAAATGACTCCGCCTCGTCCTCTTTGATCTGCTCCTCGGTTCGCGTTTCCGAGGTCGTGGTGTCGGATTCGGGAGTCGTGCCTTCGAATGCCTCGGCAGGCGCGGGGAGCTCCGAGACGGACTCGGTCAACGTGGTGGGAGGTGGAGTGACGTCGATGTCTTGCAGCTCGCTGATCGTCGGGATCGGGTCAGCATGTCCTGCGTCGGTCAATCGGCGGTGGAAACCCTCGCAGAAGAACAGCTCGAGGTTGCGGGACGCGACGCGCAAGCCCCCGTACTGCGGTTCTGGGTTCGCACTGTAGATCGAATAACTGATCGCGTCCCCTTGGCCCTCCTCGAACACCCAAGCGAATTGACTCGAGATCGTCTTCTGAAACGTGTTGTCCTCGTAGTGGATCCACCAGCCGCCATCCGGCAGTTGTCCTGGAATCGCCGCCTCGTAGACGAAATAGCAGTCGAAGGGAAAGACGGACGCCTCGGGCGTGATGCCGAGTTGGTGTGTGCTCTTGAGTTGCAGATCAACAGCGCGGCCATTCACGAACATCGCCAGGTCGAACGGGAGTTGTTTCGCCTTGGCAGTGAGCCAGTCCGAGACCTCGTCGTCGGTGAGCCAGCCGTCGGCGTCTTGGTCGATGCTCATCAAGTAGCCGAATGCAGCCAGTTTCGAGACACCGAAGTTGAGGCGCAATCGGACCCGGTCTTTGAACAGGTAGATTTCCGATTGCGTGCCGACACCTTCGGCGAGTTCGTGCCCGCTCGCCGGCGTCGCAAAGCAGCAGAGAAACGTCGTCAGGGCACAAATCAGTAGGCGCGACTGCGGCATCCTACGGTTCTCCAATGATTCTCAGTGGTGCGTAGGCGGCAACGAGGTCCTTCGAACCGTGCCCCTCGAAGTTGACTGTAATCTTCTTCTTGGCGCCGCGTCCCGTAGCTTTGACGATGACGCCGCGGCCGTAGACGTCGTGTTCGAGCCACACGCCCGGGTGCATCTCATCGTCTTCCGATTCATCGTAGAAGTCGAAGTCCGCCGTGTCTTGCTCGAAAGCATCGCCGTAGAGATCGGCGTTGTCACCACCTTGCCGCCAAGGACGTGGCGACGGGCTCCAAGGTTGCTTGATCTGCACCTCTTCGACGATGAGGTGCTCGCCTTGGATTTCGTCGAGAAACGGCGATGGCAGGCGCGGTTCGCGATCGCGGAAACGGCGTCGCAGCATCGTGTGCGATAGCACCGCCTGATGCCGAGCGCGCGTCATGCCGACGTACAGCAACCGGCGCTCTTCTTCCTCATTGGGCTCTTCCTGCGGCCGCATGTGGGGGAGAAGGGTGTACTCGAAACCAGGAATGATGACGCGGTCGAACTCCAGTCCCTTCGCTGCGTGCAGTGTCATCAGCACGACGCGATCTTCGTTCTCTTCCCAGTTGTCGATGTCGGCGACCAGGGCGATCCGTTCCAGAAAAAAGAACAGCGCTGACGGCGTGTTCTCGGGGTCGCGGCGACGCGCGCGTGCCAGCAGCTCTTCGGTCTCGTGCGCACCCGCGGCGAGTTCCTCGAGGTTACGTTGCCGGTCCATCCAGTTCTCGGGCTCGGCCTTCTCGAGGTGATCGAGGTAGTGGCTCTCTTGGATTGCCGTATCGATCTGGTCGGCGAGCGGCGCGTCGGCAATCGCGGAGATCGCGCCGAGGACCCGAGCGACGTCGGCGATGGCGGTACGAGCACGCCCCGGCAACTCGTCCCAGAGGTCGGGGCGACGTACGAGCCCTCCGAGTGTGAGTCCTTCTCGGCTGGCCAGGTCCACCATGCGTTCTAGCGTGACGCGGCCGACTCCGCGCGCCGGCGTGTTGATGATACGGCGCAACGCAACGTCGTCTTGCGGCAAGTTGGCAGCGCGCAAGTAGGCCAGCACATCCTTGACCTCTTTGCGATGGTAGAACGCGATGCCGCCGACGACCGAGTACGGGATACCGGCGCGCACCAATTCTTCTTCGATAGCACGCGACAGCGAATTGACGCGGTACAGGACTGCCATCTGCCGATACGGCGTGCCGTCCATGCGCCAGGTTTCGAGGTTCTGGACGACCATGCGCGCTTCGTCGCGTTCAGTGCCGACTTGTCGTACCTGCACTGACGGACCGGACTCGTTCTCGGTGTAGAGGTCGCGCATGCCGACGGCGGTGCCTGTCAAGCGGCTGGCGACAGCAAGGATCTCCGGAGTCGAGCGGTAGTTGCGGTTGAGCTGCACGACGTCGTGTTCAGGGAAGTCTTCGGCAAAGTGATCGAAGTTTTCCGGGGACGCGCCGCGCCACGAGTAGATCGACTGATCGGGGTCTCCTGTAATGCAGAGGTTGCGATGCTCTGAACCTAGCAACCGTGCGATCAGATACTGCGGCTGGTTTGTGTCTTGAAACTCATCGATCATCACGTAGCGGTGCAGGTGGCGGCGCCGTTCACGAACGATGTCGACCTCACGCAGCACCCGGACCGTGAGCAGCAACAGGTCGTCGAAGTCGAGAGCGTTGCGATCGACCATGATCTGCTGGTAGAGCCCGAACACGCTTGCGAGCTGTTGGTTGCGGTACGTCAGCGCTTCGTCGTGCGCCTGTTCCGCAGAGATCATGTTGTTTTTCCAGTGGCTGATCATCGAGCTGCAGGCGCGCGGCGCGAAAGCCGAGCGGTCGAGCGACAGGCGGTCCAACGCTTCTTCGAGGACGCTCTTTTGATCCTCCATGTCGTAGATCGAGAAGTCGATGCGGTACGGTTCGAGGTGATAGATCTCGCGCCGCAGCAATCGAGCGCAAAAGGAATGGAACGTTGAGATTTCAGGGCGTCCATACGCGCTTTGACGCTCGATCAAAGCGAGCGTTCGATGCAGCATTTCATCGGCAGCTTTGTTCGTGAACGTGATCGCCAGGATCGACTCGGCGGGAATCCCGCAGGCGATCATGTGGGCAATCCGGTGGGTCATCACCCGCGTCTTGCCACTGCCGGGGCCGGCGACGCACAGCAGGGGGCCGTCGTGGTGTTCGACGGCGCGACGCTGTTCGGGATTCAGCTCGGCACTCTGCTCCAACGGGTAACTCCTATTGGGGGCTCTGGTTACGCTTGCACCGAGGAGACGGTGCCAGGAGTGCTATCTTGCGCCGTCGCAGCGGGGATTGCCACCCCGCCGCCACGGCAATCCGGCGGGATTGACCGACCCTACGCCGGCGAGTAGCATTCGCTGCCGCATTTTGCTCCGAACCCCGTTGCGGGCAATACGTTGGGCTGTTGGCCCAAGGCGTAGCGGAGCGCGTGCATTGCGAATTCGAAATCATACGGAAGCGATCGACTCACTAGAGGAATCGACGACAGAGGAGGCGCAGTTTGGAAACACAGGATCTCCCGGCATTTCGTGATCTGTTCTTGAGCACGGAAGTCGACGCGCACTACTACACAAAGATGCGCCAGGAGTTCTATCAGCGCTCGGTGACCGCCGCCGAGATGCAAGAACTCGCAGGGAGTCTGCAGGGGGATCCGGTCCGTGAAGCGACCGCAGCCGATCTGCAAGGTGACCGCAACAAAGCAACGAAGACGCTAGCGGCAGCGGCGACCAACCCTTGGGCCGCTTACTGGCACGGTTATCTGCTGCTCGAAGAGGGGCGCACTGCAGCTGCACGCAAGGCGCTCGAAGCGGCCCGCCAAGCCCACGGCACACACGCTGAGATCGGCGCGTTGTTGGTCGAGGCGCAGGCCCAGACCGGCGATACCGAAGCCGCGAACGAGTTGCTGAACCAGCTTGGCATCGGCGCCGACAGCAGCGGTGGTTCCTACTTGCGCGGTGTGATCCTCGAGCGCGACGGCGAGTACGCCGATGCACTCGCTGCCTATGAGAACGCGGTCGCTGGCGAACCGACGAACCCCCGCTTCAACTTCCGCCTCGGCTATCTCAGTGCTCTTCATGGCGACGAGAGTCGTGCGGTCAGCGCGTATGAAGCTTGCTTGCACAATAAGCCAGTGTTCGTGCGCGCCGCGATCAACCTCGGCATTCTGTACGAGGATCGTGACCTCTACGAGAAGGCGCTGTACTGCTACGACATCGTGCTCGCGGCCTATCCAGACGATCAGCGCGCCCGCATGTACTATGCCGACGCCGAAGCGTCGATGGACATGTACTACGACCGCGAGAAGGAAAAAGAGAAGTCGCGCCGCAAGCAGCTGCTGCAGATCCCGGTGACGGACTTCGAGCTGTCGGTACGGAGTCGCAACTGCCTGGCGAAGATGAACATCCACACGCTGGGTGACCTGATCCAGAAGACAGAAGCCGAACTGCTCAGCTACAAGAACTTCGGCGAGACGTCGCTCGCGGAGATCAAGAAGATCCTTGCGCAAAAAGGCTTTCGTCTCGGCCAAGGTCTCGAGGACAAGCCGCGGAGCGCGGTCGTTTCGGATCCCGAAACCAGCAGCCTGCTCGGCGAGCCGGTTTCGGTGCTCGAGCTGTCCAGCCGCGCACAGCGTTGCATGGATCGTCTCGGGATCGAAAGTCTAGAAGACTTGGTGAAGCGCACGGAGTTGGAACTCGTCAACCAGCGCAACTTCGGCACGACGTCGCTCAACGAAGTGAAGCGCAAGTTGAAAGACCGCGGCCTCTCGCTCGCGAGTGGGTAGGTCTTGTACGACTTCATCTCCGGCACTCTAGTGCGCTGCGGCGAGAATGTCGCAGTTGTCGAAGTGGGGGGGCTCGGCTACCACGTCACTGTGCCGAGCCCGACCGTCGACAGCGTACGCGGGCAAACCCGCGTACGCTTGCACACGACGCTACGCGTCCGTGACGACAAGCTCGTCCTCTACGGTTTCGCCACCATCGAAGAGCGTGCGATCTTCGAACGCCTCTGCACGATCTCCGGTGTCGGTCCCGGAACCGCTCTCGTGATCCTGTCCGGAATCCCCATCGATGAATTCCGCGCGGCCGTCCTCCACGGAGAAGTGAAGACGCTGCAGCGCGTGAAGGGGATTGGCAAGAAGACCGCCGAGCGACTGATCCTCGAGTTGCGCGACGTCCTGGCCGCCGAGCCGGTTGGCCCGACCCCGACCCGGCGTCGCGGCGGGCAGAAGGAGGAGGACGCGATCGGCGCCCTCGTGGCGCTGGGTTTCCCGGCCGGTCACGCCGAGGAGGCCGTGCGCTCGGCGCTACGAGAACTCCCCGACGACGCGACTCTCGAGCAGTTGATCAAAGTCTCGTCGCGCAATTGACGCCTCTTGCTGGCGTGCGATTCCTGTCAGAAATCTGTCCAGAAGTTGCGCCGCAGCCCCCTGCTGCGCATGCGTGAACACCCCCGTATGCCGGCTGATCGGTAGTTTCTCGGCCGTTCGTCTCCGTATCGCTAGAAAACGCCTTCACTTGCCCCTTTTTGAAACCGATGATATACTTTGATTACCTTCGGCAGGGATGCCAAAGGCGTTCGACCGGATCTGTAACCTTTCGTTACGCGTGAACTACACGCAAAGACACGTCCGGTACCGAACTTGGAGATGGGGGGGATTGGGGAATCTCCTGGGCCGGACAGGTCTGATCCGCGGCACCTCGACCAACGAGGTACTCCAGCTGCGCGATCGCGACCTCCGGATCCCGTCGAGCGGCCCGCACGCGGCCGCCATAGCACGGGGCGCCAGAGTTACTGCCGCCAGTAGATCCCCACGGCTTCTCAAGGCGAGAGGAACCCGTTGCGGAGTACTTGGACGACAACTAGCCGGAACCGAGTTCCGAGCATTCCATCCGCCCCCTGGATGGCTACGGCCGATGTTCTCGGTCGCAAGGCTCGTACTTCGTACTCTTCTCTGTGCCTCGTTGCTTTGCTCGCCGTCTTCTGCCCGACGTTCCTGTTTGCAGACGAAGACGAAGAGAACGCTGCCGCCGAAGTAGAAGTTGCCCGCCTCGATCGCGATCGCGCTGCCTACGATGCAATGACTGGTGGTGATCCGTCGGACGAGACCGTGGTCGCGCGTCGCGTCGCCGGCCCGTTCCAGCTCCTCGCACCGTCGTCGGACGCAGTGCAGCCGACCGTCAAGCAAACGCGCCCCACGAACCGTTACCGCCGCTCGGGTGTCGCCATGAACGCGATTCCCTGCCCGCACCACGACCGCATGATCGAAGAGCCAGCGACGGCACTGCCCGTGGCGCGCCCGACCGGTCAGACTTGGTTGCATTGGCTTGGCATCGATGACATGTGGGATGCGCCCGCGCGCGGCGATGCGGCTCGTAGCTATATCCCATCCCCGACCGTGCCGCACGATCAGCGCTTTGCGGCCGTCGGCCGGCTCGCGAATCACTACGGTTTTCGCCAGCTACGGAAGATGTTCCGGTCGCAGCTGCGCGATCGCGTCAGCCAAGATCCTACGTTTCGCTACTACGACTACCTCGAAGAGCGCGACGCGATCAGTACGCTGGGACGTTCCAACGGTCGCGACGGAAGTCTCGCAGTCGCGGAGGCTCGCCGTTCGGTGCTGGCCGACTCCGATTCCGAAGATGCAGCCGAGCAAGATCTCGCTGTGCTCAGTTGGGGTCCGCTACAAGTCGACGATCGTGGGCGCCTGCAGGTCGAACTTCAGAAGCTCCGCGAAGACCCGCCATCGTCGGTCGACGAACTCGAGATCGCGCCGGAAGAGTCCGAGAAGCCTCTCGGAGATTCGCTGTTTCGGGGACGGAGCTACCGCGTCAACACCGCGGTGAAGTTCCGCCCGCGCGTCGATCGCTACGACGAAGGCTTCCGCGAGATTCTCGGCGAAGTCGGTGGCCGCGTCGAAGTAGACTTCTTCACGCCGATCCTCGAGCGCCGCTTCCTCGGCACCGAGTTCGAAGCGACCGTCGACGAAGAGGGGCGCACGGCCTTCTTCGTGACCTTCAAGCTGTACCAGCGCTAGTCGCCCTGCCCCGCCTTTCCCCGCCCGGTCCTACCGCCGCCAACCCTCCGGCCACGGCCCCAGACTTCACTGACCCACCCGCTTGACAGCCGCACCCGGTTCCGAAACAATCCCGCGTTGCTAGCCGTCGCCAGGCGGCCCAGGCAGTCGATGGAGAGTGTAGCTCAGTTGGTTAGAGCACCGGTTTGTGGTACCGGGGGTCGGGGGTTCGAGTCCCCTCACTCTCCCCATCTCTAAGCTTCCCCTGCAATCCCGTTTCTGCGTCCTGCGCACGAGTGTTCGCTGCTGCGTCAGCTTTGGCGCCGGAAGCCGAGCTTTCTGAGCTCGTCGAGGGGATCGTAGGCCGAGTCGGGCAAGAAGTGCAGTTGCACCCTTGATCCATAGCCTCCATCGGCGTCGTAGAAGTACCCCCCGCTATCTCTGACGCGCTGCGCGACGACTGCGAGCGCGGTCTCGTCGACCTCTTCCGTGGTCGCGTAGAGAAATGCGCTCCACCAGCGAGACCTTTCGACAATACGAGTGACGACGACACGGCCTCCATCGAGACCGAGCTCGATCACTGTTCCGAAGGGGAGAGGGAGGTTGCCCGCGGTGTCCCCGCCGAGGATTCGATAGGTGCTAGAATCGAGGGCTGACAGCAGCACTTGTGTGGGCTCACGATCGTCTGGAAACTGCAGTCGCACCGTGAATGGACTGGGGTTCGTTGTACCTACTGTCACGATCTCTATGTCCAGCACCTTGAAGCTGGAGCCGACCAACTCCGCAAACGGCGTCCACGCGTGGAAGCGCGCGGAAGCGTCGGGCAGATTCTTCACAAGCACCAAAGTGCAAGTCTACGGTGACGCGACTCTCGTGTGCGATCAGCGAAGTCCCCGATATTACTCTCCAAAGTGCGCAGACATTTTCCCAGTGCTCGTCCGCGACGCTCAGCTCCACAGTGGAGATACCGAACACTCCGGTGTCCGAGCAGTTTTCCAATGGAACGCCGCCGTGCGGGGCCCTCAAGTCTTCCGACACGCGGTATCGTGGGCGGCACGTGGTGCGAAAGTCGAGGTGCATCGTCGGTAGCTTCTTGTTGTGCCGCGACGAC
>JBCCHQ010000095.1:0-24168 GCA_039028735.1 Planctomycetota bacterium
GCAGTCATCCCGCTCCTCCTGTCGGAGGAGCCGCTTCGCCACGAGATCACAGCAAGCTAGGTGCCAGTCCTTACCCTCGGTTGGGGGAGGGGGCGGGGTTATTCGGCGTTCATGGAGAGGAAGAATTCGGAGTTGGACTGGGTGGTCTTCATCTTCATCTTGAGGAGTTCCATGGCTTCGACTGGATTCATGTCGTTGAGCACTTTGCGCAGGATCCAGAGGCGTTTTTGTTCCTCGGGGTCCAGGATGAGTTCCTCTTTGCGCGTTCCGGAGCGTGTGATGTCGATGGCGGGCCAGACGCGTTTGTCTGCCAAGCGGCGATCGAGGTGTAGTTCCATGTTGCCGGTGCCCTTGAACTCTTCAAAGATGACGTCATCCATGCGCGAGCCGGTGTCGATGAGGGCAGTGGCCAAGATGGTCAGGCTACCGCCTTCTTCGAGGTTGCGAGCTGCGCCGAAGAAACGCTTGGGCTTTTGCAGTGCGCTTGCGTCGACACCCCCAGAAAGAATCCGACCCGAGTGGGGGACTTCGGTGTTGTAGGCCCGCCCGAGTCGGGTGATCGAGTCGAGCAGAATCACGACATCGTGGCCGTACTCGACCAGTCGCTTCGCCTTCTCGATGACCATCTCGGCAACTTGTACGTGCCGGCTCGAGGGCTCGTCGAACGTCGACGAAATGACCTCGCCGCGCACATTGCGCTCCATGTCGGTGACTTCCTCAGGACGCTCGTCGATGAGCAGCACGATCAAGTACACCTCGGGATTGTTGCTCGCGATCGCGTTGGCGACCATCTGCAACAGCACGGTCTTACCGGTTCGCGGTGGCGCGACGATGAGCCCACGTTGCCCCTTACCGATCGGACTGACGAGATCCAAGATCCGCATCTCGAGAATGTGAGGCTCGGTCTCCATCTGGAGGCGAGCTTCCGGGTACAGCGGTGTGAGGTCGTCAAAGATGACCTTCTCGTGCACCCGCTCAGGGTCGTCGAAGTTCACCGCATCGACCCGCAGCAGTGCGAAGTAGCGTTCGTTCTCCTTCGGTGGGCGGACCTGCCCCTGGACGATCGAACCGGTCGTGAGGCCGAAGCGGCGAATCTGCGAAGGTGAGACGTAGATGTCGTCGGGACACGGGAAGTAGGAATAGCGCGGGGACCGGAGGAAGCCGAACCCGTCAGGCAAGACTTCCAACACACCTTCGCCGTACATGACTCCTTCGCGGCTCGCGCGTTCGGTCAAGATCTGGAAGATGATCTCCTGCTTCTTGAGACCAGTGTGATCCTTGACGCCGTGCTTGCTGGCCAGCTCATGGAGCTCGACCATGTTGAGCTTCTGCATCTGCGTGATGTGAAGGTCGCTATCGGACGGTGTCGTTGCGATCGAAGAAGCCGAACCGTCGTCCTGCGGATCAGCGCTGGCTGCGCGCTTCTTCGTCGACTTCTTCTTTTTGGTAGTCTTCGTCGCGGCCTCGGAGGCACCGTTCTCGCCACCATTGTTGTCATGGAGACCGGCGCCGAAGCCGTTCGCGTCGTTGTCGCCAGCGGAGTCGCCAGCATCGGAGTCAATCCGGTCCGCGTCATCGGCTCGATCAGCCTTGGTCTTGCGGCGAGTCGTGGTCTTCTTGCCACCCTTCGGGCGCGTCGCCATGTCCCTAGTCTCCTTCTGTTGGCCAATCCCGTACGCGACGGGCACAGGCCGCATGCAATAAGCTCGTCCCACCAACAAATCTTCAGGGCCAAGCTGCGATTCGTGAGGGATGAACGATTACGAACGAAGTTGAACCGCCCAGAGGTCGATGAGCTCCCGGCAGCGCACGTCGAGCTCCGAAACTGCATCCGCCTCTGCAACGATCCCGGTTGCTGGACCACGCGTCGCTGCTCCCGGGTTCGAAACCGTATGATCCGCACCGCGTTGTTTCTCGGCTACGGATACCTGGGCAGCTTCTCGACGCTCGAGTTCGTCTTCGGACCATCCCCGTGTCCGTCGAACGCGCTCGATGCGGTCGCTCAAAGGTGCGTCCACGAAGACAACCGCCGACACCTGTTGCAAGTAGGGGGAACGCTCCAACAACGGTATATCAAGGATGATAAGCGGGCGGCTTCCCGGAAGTGGACTGCCCCCATCTGACCCCTTCGCTTGCCATTTCGCAAGCTCTTTGTCGATCTTTGTCCGGACCAGCGGGTGGACGATCCCTTCGAGCTGTTGCCGTAGCTCCGGCGCCGCAAAGACCAAGTCCGCAATCCGCGCGCGGTCGAGACAACCGTCCGCCGCAACGACCTCTGCGCCCAACAGCGCTGCGATCTGGGCAATCACGTTGCCGTCGCCCATGACTTCATGCGCGTAGCGATCGGCGTCGACCACGCGCGCACCCAAGCGCGCGAACGCAGCGGCCACCGTGCTCTTGCCACTACCGATGCCGCCGGTGATCCCGACCACCCACGGGTGACTCTCGCTGGGGCTGTTACTTGCTGGCCGCATGCCAGTCCTCCCCGATGCTCGTCGACACCGACAAGGGCACGGCGAGATCGGCAACCCCCTCCATCACCATCCGCACGCGCTGCTCTGTGACGTCTGCCTGGTCACGGTCGACCGCGAGTAGAAGTTCGTCGTGGATCTGCAGCACCATACGCGCGCCGCACGGATCTTGCCGCAGGCTGTCTGCGAGTTCGACCATCGCTTTCTTGATTAGGTCGGCAGCCGTACCCTGCACGATCGTGTTCACCGCGAAGCGTTCAGCCTGCTGGCGTCGGTGCGGCGTCCGCGCATCGATGTCAGGGATCGGACGCCGCCGACCGAACATCGTGCGCACATCGCCATGCTGACGCGCATATTCAATAGATGAATCGATGAACTCTCGCACTCCCGGAAACTCCTCGAAGAACGTGGCGATGTATTGCTTCGCCTCGTCCATAGAGATGCCGATGTCTCGCGACAGCCCGAATGGACCCATCCCATAGATCACACCAAAGTTGACTGCCTTCGCCGTACGCCGGTCGTCAGCCGTGACGTCCGCTGGGTCCTTCCCATGGATCTTGGCGGCAACCTCGGTGTGGATGTCGTCGCCACTGGTCAAGGAACGAATCAGCGTCTTGTCGGCGCAGAGGTGGGCGAGCACACGCAGCTCGATCTGAGAATAGTCGGCCGACACGAAGACTTCACCGGAGCGATTGGGCCGAAACGCCGCCCGAATCTGCTGGCCGAGTTCGGTCTTGATCGGAATGTTCTGCAAGTTCGGGTCGCTCGACGCAAGCCTTCCCGTAGCCGCGGCGACCTGGCTAAACATCGTATGCACGCGACCGCTCGTCGGACTCACGAACCTCGGCAGCGATTGGATGTAGGTGTTGAGTAGCTTCGCCAGGCTCCGGTACTCGAGGATCAGTGCCGGCAGTGGTCGGTCGGGAAAACGCTCCGCCAGTTCTTCGAGTACATCGGCCGACGTGGACCGCCCCGTCTTCGTCTTGCGCAGAGCTGGGAAGTCGCAGTCGTCGAACAGCACGACTTCCAGTTGCTTCGGGCTGTTGATGTTGAAGTCGCTGCCCGCTTCCGCGTGAATCTTCTCGGCGAGGTCGTCGACCATCGTCGAGAGGTTTTCCTCCAGCTGTCGCAACCGCTCGAGGTCCAGGGAAATCCCTTCGCGCTCCATCGCTGCAAGGACCCCACACAGTGGTAGCTCGAGGTCGCGGTAGACCTGCCCGAGACCGGCCTCGGTGACTTCTCCGGCCAGGCGTTCGGCCAGCTTGCTTGCGAGCACGACCCGTTCGCCCGCTGCCTCGGGCGTCGGACTCGTCGGAAACAGGCTGGCCTCGAGTTCCGGCATGGGTGGCGCGGGATGCCCCAGCAGTTCCGCCGACAACGCGTCGAGCCCATAGCTCCGCCGCAGCGGATTCAGCAGGTACGACGCGAGCATTGGATCGTCCTGGGCGCCGAACAGTTCGATGTCGACGCTGAGCAGGAGTTGCGTCTGCCGCTTGATGTCGTGGGCAATCTTGGTGACTTCGATGTCAGCGAGCAGCGGTCGAAGGCGCGTCAGCGCTTCGTCGCGATCGACGCCGCCGTCGAGCCACTGCACGCGGTAGGTCGTCGCTTCGTCGATGGCGATCGTGATCCCCAAAACCTCCGCTTCCATCTGATCGGCAGGATGCGCCCAAACGTCGAACGTGAACTTCCCGGAGTTGCGACAGCGATCGACGAGCTGTTCGACTTCTGCTGTGGTCGTCACGTCGTGGTGGTCTGCATCGATCGTCACTGGCTCTTGGGTCGTCGGACCCAGCTCCTTGATGAACTTGTGAAACCCTAGCTGTTCTAGGAGCGGTCGCAGCTGCGTCGCGTCTGGATCGACGACTTCGTATTTTGCGATGTCGGTATCGACCGGAACGTCGGTCGTCAGTTTCACGAGTGACCGCGACATTTCCAACGCGTCGCGCTGCTCCCGAATCTTCTTCAGAGCTCGGGCGGGCACGTCGGGCGGCGGCTCGTCGAACACACGGTCGACATCGTCGACGGCATTCAAGACCGCGATTGCTGTCTTCGGGCCGACCCCAGCGACGCCGGGCACGTTGTCGGAGCTATCGCCACACAGGGCCAGGTACTCGACGACCCGTTCGGGGGTCAGCGACTTCTTCGCCAGCAACTCAGCCGGCCCGTACAGCGAGCCGTCCTTTGGGTCCCAAACTTGGACGCGCTCAGACAAAAGCTGCTCTAGGTCTTTGTCCTTGGAGATAATGCGTACGTCATAGCCGGCAGCCTCACCGGCCACGGCCATTGTGCCGACGATATCGTCTGCCTCGTAGCCGTCGACGCGCAAGACCGTTACACCAAAGCCCTCCAGCAGCTGCTCGATCCACGGGATCTGTTTGCGGAGCGGGTCGGGCATCGCCTCCCGGTTCGCTTTGTATTCTGCATAAGCTTCGTGGCGGAACGTCGGTGCCTTCGTGTCGAGGGCGACAACCCAGTGGGTGGGGAGCTGCTGATTGCGGAGCCGGACCAACAGGTTCACGAATGCGTACGCCGCTTGCACCTGGTCGCCGCCGCTATTGGTCAGGGGTGGCATGCCAAAGAAGGAATGGTAGATATAGGAGTGACCGTCGATGACGAATAGGGTCTTCATAGGGCTCCAAACGGGGCTTTTTTCTGGGGATTCTCGACGGTAGTTGGGCCCACGCAGGAAGCTCCTGGGAGGGGTGGTTCAGCGCCGTGGCGAGCTTCCCAAGGGGCGTCGGCGACGGCTGTTACGTGCGCCCACGATAGCACGCAACGGGGGGGCGCGACAACCGCCGCGGGTTGACAGCCTGACCCTCCCCCCTATAATTGCGCTCCTTCAGGCGCACATTGCGTCGGATTTGGGTAAGCGGATACCGCCGGGGGGCTTTCCGGGTGGCATCCAACACTGTTCGTGAACCCCGCTGTGGCTTCTCTACCACGGTGAACTTCGCAACAGAGCTACACGGAACTGCATTGCGAGCTGCGCCGCGGCTCCGCGACATACTTCGGAAAGAACTACGCGTCTGACGGTTCCCGTAGGGACATGGGACCTCTGCGTCGTCCTCCATTTGGGACGGCGGCCTCGGCGCAACCCTGACTTGGAGGTTTGAAGACATGGCGAGACAGGGCGGAATCCATATCTCGTACTTGATCGTGGCAATCGTCATTTGCCTGGGCTTGGTCGGGGTTCTGGTGATCCAGAACGAGGACCTCACTCTGGCGAACGATCAGGCGGCCGCTGCCAAGCAAGCGCAAAAGGATGCTGAGAACAAGTATCGCAAGCGTGACGTGGAGGCCAAGCAGGCCTTCAACCTATTGCACGGCTCCGACGGCGTGCCGGACTTCGAAGCGATGCAGACGGCACTCGCCGACGTCAGCGACGAGTGGGGCAAGTCGAACGCTCCGCAAACCTTCCAAAGCTTCGACGAAGTCGCTGGGCAGGCCACGAAGGCTGCCAGTTTCTGGCGTCAGGAGTTCGAGAGCCAGAAGCTCCGCGCTGGCCAGATGCAGAAGGACTACGAAGAGGAAAAGGAAACGCTCCAGGCCCTCAAGGAGACCAATCGCGATAACGTCGACCGTCTCAAGACCGAGAAGGAAGACGAGATCCAGAAGCGAGAGACCGAAGTCGCTGGCAAGGACGATGAGATTGCTCGTCTGCGCACCGACATTGACGACCTCACAGAAGAGCACCAGTCGACGTTGAGTGATCTCGAAAAGCAGCTGTGGATCGCTCGCAACCGCGAGTCGCAAGCCAAGCGCCGTATCGAGCACCTCGAGCGTGAGATCATCAAGGAGACCGATTTCCGCCAAGCCAAGCCGGACGGCCAGGTCATCGAAGTGGCCGAGGACCTCGGCTACGCGTGGATCAACATCGGACGCCGCGACCGTCTGCGTGCGGGTCTCTCCTTTGTCGTCTTCAACTACGTCAAAGGTGGTAAGAAGCTCAACAAGGGCAAGGTCGAAGTCATGAACGTCGACGAAGACATTGCCAAGGTCCGCATCCTGTCGACCGACGATCGCTTCAACCCGATCTCCGAAGGCGACCACATCATCAGCCCGTTCTATCGCAAGGACGACTCGCCGATCTTCGTGTTCGCCGGCGACAAGCTCAGCTCGAACCGCTTCTCGCTCGAGGAAGTCGGACGCCGCATTGCTGCCTACGGTGGCAAGGTCGCCGACTCGGTTGAGACCAACACGACGTTTGTCGTCGCTCTCGACGGCTACAAGTCGACGCCGCAGTATACAGCGGCCCGACAGCTGCAAGTCACGATCATGAGTGAGCGTGATCTGCTGGAGTTCATCGGCTACTAGGCTGAGACGCCTGGCCCCGACTCCAACGACAACAGCCCTGCGCGTCGACGACGTGCAGGGCTGTTTTTTTGTGCCGAACCGGGGGTCCCCCTCGGCGCGGCAACCCGCTATTCTCCGGGGCTTCAGGGGGCCTCGAGAGGGAGAGCAATGCCTACGGAACCAGCATCACGTCGCGGGGACGCCGAACTGTCGGTCATGTCCTTCGGCGAGCACCTCGAAGAGCTGCGCGGGCGCGTCTTGCGAACGCTGCTCGTCGTCGGGGTTGGGTTGATCGTAGCGCTCTTCTTCCAGGATCAGATCTTGTCTTTCATCTCGCGCCCACACCGCAGCGCTATGGCGTCGATCACGCAGCAACGGGTCGCCGAACGCTGGCAGCGCGAGCTGACCGAGCTGGCAACGCTGCTCGACGAACTGGACCCAGCGATTGGCGTCGTCGAGGCGCGTCGCGAGCTGCGACAGTCGGAGTTGATGACACAGTGGCAGCAGTTGCGCGTAGAGGTGAATCCGACGCGAGCCGACCTGGCTCCGTTCCTCGGCTTCTTCGATCGCTACCTGCTGGAAGCGGCACCCGCGAACTCGATCACCGCGCGTTTGCGGGGCAACGTCGACGAGCTCACTGCCGCTCTCGATGCATCCGCTGATGATGAACTGCCCCGAACGGTCCGCGCCGAGTTGACCACCGGGCGCGAGGCCATCGAGCGCATCAACGCGCGCTTGCGCGGCTGGCGCGCGTCCGCCGCCGCGCGCGTCAACGAACCATTGCCGCTTCGCACTGCCCCGATCGAACGACGCCTCACAGCGGCGGTGTCGGCACTGGATCAACGTGTCGACGAACTCGAAGACATCCGTCAGGGGCGCGTCGAAGGCACGCCCCTACGGCTGTTGAAGTACACCGACAGCTTCTTTGCGCATCTCAAGATCTCGCTGCTCGTCGGATTGCTGTTCGGGCTGCCCTGGTTGGCCATCGAAGTGTGGCAGTTCGTGGCCGCGGGACTGTATCCACCCGAGCGCCGTGCCGTGCGCCCATTCCTGCCGACCAGTTTGTTCTTGCTGGGAGCTGGCGGGCTCTTTGGCTATACCGTCTTGACGCCGCTCGGCTTGACGTACTTGGGTGGCTATGGCTCGCCGGAGCTGTTGGATACCAGCTTTACGCTCGCCGACTACATTTCGCTGGTCGTTACCCTGATCCTAGGGATGGCGCTGGTGTTTCAGTTGCCGCTGATCATGGTGTTTCTGACGCGAGCTGGGATGGTGCAGACGGCGATGTTTCGACGCTACCGCAAGGTATGCATCGTATGCGCCGTCTTGATCGGTGCGATGTTGACGCCGCCAGACGTGGTTACCCAACTATTGATGGCAGGGCCGTTGGTCGTGCTGTTCGAGCTGGGCATCTGGGTGAGCGATCTGTTGAATCGCAAGCGCGATGACGGCTAGCCGATCGGCTGTCGTTGTCGTCGCTGTCAGCCGGCCTGTGGCGCAAAAAGCGAGAGTGGCGCAAAATCTGGCTGTGGTAAGCTAGAGTCTCGGCAGCGCCAGTTGCAGCGCGCCGGGTAGCGAGGGTCAGCGTTCCGAAGGGGGACTTGATGCAGAAAGTGCTCTTTGCGTTCTCGGGTGGAATCGATGACGTACTCGCTGTCCATTGGTTGAAAGAGCAACGCGGCTGCGCAGTCGTCGCATTCCTCGCCGATCTTGGGCAGGAATCCTACCTCGAGCCGCTGGGTGAACTGGCCCTCGAAAGTGGTGCCGAAGGCACGATCATCGCGGACCTACGGGCGTCCTTCATTGAGAACTTCGCGCTACCGACGCTGCAGGCAGGTGCCCAGTACGAGGACTATCTGCTGTCGACTCCATTGGCACGTTACGCGATCTGCGAAGCACTGGTGTCGTTTGCAGCCGAGAACGACATCGAGGTCGTCGGTCACGGGGCGTCGAACCGTGGGAACGATCAAGTGCGCGTGGAAGGGTCGCTAGGGGCGCTGGCGCCGCACCTGGAGGTCGTCGCGCCCATTCGGGAGCTCGCCTTCGGATCGACGGAAGAGCGGCTGCAGCGCTTGCGCCGGCACCATCTGCCGGAGCCAGAGAGCTTCCGTGCCGCGCACTCTGTGGATCGTAACATCTGGGGGTGCGGGCAGGTCCATGGCGGCCTCAGCGATCCTTGGGAGTCGCCCCCCGAGAGCTTGTACCTGATGACCAAGAGCCCCGTCGACGCACCGGATGAGCCGCGCGAGATTGTCATTGCCTTCGAGCAGGGAACGCCGCGGGCGCTCGATGACGAGGCCCTCTCAGCCGTGGACCTCGTCACTCGTCTCAACGAGATTGGCGGCGAGCACGGCATTGGTCGTCTCGATCACGTCGAGAATGCGATGCTGGCCGGCAAGACGCGTGAGATCTACGAAGCACCTGCTGCGCAGGTCTTGTACGACGCGCACACAGCGCTCGAAGAAATGACACAATCGCGCGACCTCGGCCGGCACAAACGCTTCGTCGCCGAAGAGTTTGGACGCTTGGTCTACGAGGGGCAGTGGTATTCAGAGCTGCGAGAAGCGTTGAGCCAGTTCGTCGAAAGTACGCAACGCTTCGTAACCGGTCGTGTGCGCGTACGCCTCTTCAAGGGCCACGTGACCGTCTTGGGGCGCGAATCGACGTACTCGCTCTACGATCGAGACCTGGTGAACTCGCCCGAAGAGCAAAAGCGGATGCGCCGTTTGGCCAAAGGATTCGTCGATGTGGTGACTCAGTCCCGCAAGTCCGAAGCCGTCCACCGTGGCTTGGGCACGGGTGGTATCGCAGCGAACGACCCCGGTTCGAAGCGATGAAGCCGCAGGTTGCCGTCGTCACCGTCGGCGACGAGTTGCTGACAGGCGACATTGTCGATCGCCACTCCGCGTGGCTCTCCCACGCCTTGACGACCCACGGCTATGCGGTCGAAATCCACATGTCTGCCGGCGATGCCCCGGGGGCGCTGAGGCGTTCGCTTGCGGCGATCCCCGGAACGCCGCAGGTCGTGTTGATCGTAGGCGGACTGGGGCCGACCGCGGACGATCGCACCCGCAGCGAAGTGGCAGCAGCCGTCGGGGTCGAAACTGAGTTCCGCGACGGAGCCTGGCGCAACATCGAGGACTTCTTCCGCCGCCTTGGCCGCGAGCCGGTCGCGCGCAATCGCAGCCAAGCGTACTTCCCGGTCGGTTCGGAGGTTGTCGACAACCGCTTCGGCACCGCGCCCGGGATACGGCTCAAGGGTACCCACGACGCCGATTGGTGGGTCTTGCCCGGGGTTCCGCACGAACTCCACGGACTGTTTCGCGAGACCGTCTTGCCCGCCCTGCTGCGCGATTGTCCACCGCCGCGGGAACAGCCGATGACGGAGTTTCGCTTCTTCGCGGTCCCGGAATCGGAGCTCGACGGGTGGTTGCTGCAGCAGATTCCCGCGACGCAGCACGAAGGGATTCACTTGTGCTGTGGTGACGGCGAGCTGCGGGTTCGGCTCGACGAGCCGTTGGACTTGGCTCCGGCCGCGCAGAAGCACTATGGAACTCGGTTCCTCGGCGCGGGTGGCACCGCCCTGGAGGAACGCGTCGTGCAGGCAGCCGTCGCGGCTGGGTGCACGATCGCAACGGCGGAAAGCTGCACAGGGGGCCTACTCGGCACCCGCCTGACGGATGTCGTGGGGGCCTCCCAGGCGTATGCGGGCGGCTGGGTCGTCTACTCCAACGAACTCAAGACTTCACAGCTTGGCGTTGAAGCCGCTGTCATTGCAGAGTGCGGTGCTGTGAGTGCCGAGGTTGCGAGGGCACTGGCTGCGGGCGCTCGGGAACGGGCCGCGGCCGGGATCGGCATAGGAATCACGGGGGTCGCAGGGCCTGGGGGTGCTACGGCGGGTAAGCCAGTTGGCACGGTTCACTTGGGGCTGGCGTTTCAGGACCAGGTGTGCAGCACCCTTCTACGACTGCGCGGGGAACGCGACAGGGTCCGGTCCTTGGCGGCCAATCACGCGCTGTTTGCAGCCCTGCGCACCCTCCGGGGAGACCGGCTCGCCACCTGGAGCCGCGACCAATCGCGTGGATAGGCTTGGGGCACCCTTTCCAGGGGACGATACTTCTCCTTCCGCGAGCGCGTTGGCGCTCGTTGTGACTGGTGATGGCTCACCGACCCTGCATTCGGCGGCGTACGACGAGGACTATCACTCGCGTAGCGGTGCGTGGTTGGAAGCGCGTGAGCGCTACGTAGGCCCGTGCCAGGTCGTGCCGTTGGCGGCTGAAGTGGCCGACGAGCGCCCGGTGCGGATCCTCGACATCGGCTTTGGGCTGGGTTGGAACGTCGCCTGGGCGCTGCTACTGGCCCACCGGAGCGTTGCAGCGCCGCGAATCGAGGTTGTCTCGCTCGAGAAAGAGCTCCTGCCTTGGCGCACCCTGGAGCCGCTGTACGCCGAGTTTCCGCCCGTTGAGTTCGCTGGCAGGGCCGCTGTTGGAGTGCGCTCGGCCATGAAGCAACTAGTGGAGCACAAAAGAGTTGAAGCTGGCGGCATTTCGCTTCAGCTGCTCTTGGGAGAGGCCGAACAAGAGATCAGAAGGGCGGAAGGGCCCTTTGACTGTGTGTTCCTGGACCCGTTTTCGCCGCGCCGCAACCCGGAGTTGTGGCAGCAGTCGTTTCTCGAAGCGATCCGCGAGCGAACGCGCCCGGGTGGCGTGCTCTCGACTTACAGTGCCGCAGCAGCGGTGCGGATCGAGCTGTTGCGAGCCCGGTGGAGCATTGGCCCCGGCCCACGAGTGGGGGGCAAGGCCAACGGGACAGTTGCGACGCACGGGACCGGCACGGAGTTGCCGTTCGAGCCCTTTCCTGCCGGTAGAATGAGAAGCCTGCAGCGGCGGGCCGATACGAAGACCGGAACCGCCCAGGACGATTGAAGAAGGAGTTTGTGATGCGTCGCAAGCCAGCAACATCGCTACGGACGCTCACGGTTGTGGTTGGCGTTTTGACTGCAGCCCTGACGACACCGGCGGTCGCCGACACGGTTTACCTGGCCAATGGCGCCAGCATTGACGGTGTCGTCGTCGGCGAACGAGACGGTGTTGTCATCGTTTCGATCGGCAACCTGGGTCGGGTCACCCTCGACGCAGCCGAGGTTACGTCGATCGAACGCAACAGCAAGACTGGATACATTCGCAGCGACGAGCCTGACGCGTCCAAACCCCCCAGCCCGAAGCCGCAAGATGACGCAGATGCGAGTGGCGACGACGCTGTCGTCAACGCCCCCCCTACAATCCCCGTCGAGGAACGCAAAGAGCTCTCTGCCGAACGCAAGCAACAGATCAAGGAGTGGATCTTTCTGCTCACGCGCCAAGATGCGCGCAAGCGAACCCGCGGCGAGCGCTTCTTGACGGAAGCGGGCGAGGACGCGATCGAGATGCTGTTGCCCGTTGCCAATAGCGCGTCGGAGTGGACCCGCGCAGCGGTCTATCGGATCTTCAAGGCCAACGGCGACGAACGCGTGGTCGACACGGCGCTCTTGGGGCTCGCCGATGAGAATCAGTGGGTGCGCAAACTTGCGTGGGAAGCGCTTGGCAAGGTCTCAGGCAAGAGCTGGGCGTACGCTTGGCAGGATTCGGCGTCGGAACGCCAGCGAATCAAATCGCGCCGAGTCTGGATCGACTGGTGGGGAGCCGAGAAGGAGCGCCTCGAGAAGCTCAAAGCCGAGGCGGCTGCCCAGGCTGTGGGGAAAGAAGCTTCGGCTGCTGGCAAAGAGAGTTCGCCGGCGCCAGCCGCGACTCAGGCACCGCCAACCGCCGAGAAGAGCGATCCCGACCCATCGTCGTCCGGCGGCGGTGATGACGATCCCTATGGCGACGGCTCCTAGCCCCGCTCCCGTGTCCTCACTTTTGATTTTTTGCCATAGCGTCGCGACGCAGCAAAAGTAGAGCGCTCGTGCAGCATCGATCGCGTGCTGACAAGGCGCGGGCAAGCGCCCGTTGTCGCTTGGTTTCCCGAGTTTCACGCACTCTTTTTGGCTTCTAGTATTTGTGGAATCATCCAGTGGAGGTCGAGTAGAGGGTGAGCGTTGGAGTTCTTTTTGCTCTCCACAACTGTAGTCGTAAAGCACATTCTTTCTGGTGTTTATGATGCGGGCGCGAGCCACCAGCCGGAGCCCTTTTCCGGTTTGACACCCCATCACCCCTTTGCTACAGTCCGGTTCCTGTAAACGCTTGCCGTTGCTGTGAACCGAATGCTGACATCAGAGTCGTGCAGCACTGACGAATATTCGTGTGACGCGACTTTGGTTATCGCCCCAGATCCGAGCGTGGGTCGTCCGACCCCGACTCGCCGGTCATCGATGGCACGATCGTCGTGCTTTTTTGGGGTCGCGAAGGACCACAGAGGGCAGGGAAGACACGGAGCAGGATTCGGGGGTAGGAGAGTGCCGAGGTAGCAGAGGCGCGAGCGTTTCATGGGGGAACGTTGGTAGTCCTAATGTTGCCGTGAACAAGTGCGCTCCTGAGAGAGACTCGGGGTTAGTGGGGTAGTTGGACTCGCTATGGGGTGGTGTGCCACGTTCCGGTCGCAGCGTTTGCTGTGACCGGGGCGACAAACGCCCCCCGGCGAGGTCTGACCAGATTCTTTGCGGGGAGTCAGGGAGATTGCGGGAGTCGAGAGACTCCTGGCGGGGAATGGAGCCGGGGACCATCCAAGTGCGGATGCAGTCGCAAAATCACTACTCACGCCTGCACAGTCAGCACGTGTAGCGACGCCGCGAACCTCGTTTCAAGATTCCAGGAAGACAAACAGACTTTGATGTAGGCCGGGGGAACGATGCCGGTTGGGGGAGATGCTGTGCCTGGTGCGAACGGTGGTTCGCAGCCCGCGCAGTCACGATCAAGGGAGTCGTCACAGCCGACGACTGAGGCGATAGCCGCCGCGGAGCAGCCGACTCTCGCAGCGCCCAGTTCGACCGATCGTACGGACTCGCTGGGCGCGACGACTTCTTTGGACGCCATCTGGGCCGCTGTGTTGGGGGACCTCGAGACGAGCCTCTCGGCAGAGAAGGTCGCGCGCTGGTTCGGCTCGACGAGCTTGCTGGCTGATGACGGGGCCGTCGTGACCGTGGGCGTACCCAATCTGTTCATCCAAGAGTGGGTGCAGCAACGATACCTGGGGGCAGTACAAGCCTCGGTGGCTGCTCGTCTCGGAGCCCGTCGTGTCAAGTTGCGCGTGGATGGGCAACTGTATCGTGAGTTTCGACGTGATGAGGCGCGCTTCCTCGAGGCGCAACCGCTGGCCGCACTCGGGGAAAACGCGCCGGCGCCAGGCCGGGCCGGAGCGGTCGATGGTGAGGGAGGGCCTTATCCCGAGCAGCTTCGGCCGGGACGGGCTCAAGCAAAGAACCCTCTCAACGACAACTTCACGCTACAGCGTTTCGTCGTGGCCGCGTGCAACCACGTCGCATTCAATGCTGGGCTCGAGGTCCTGCACAAGCCAGGCAAAGTCTACAATCCGCTCTTTGTCTTCGGCGGCTGTGGACTGGGCAAGACGCACCTCTTGCAGGCCATCGCCCGTGAGTACTTTCGACATGGGCGGCGCCGGATTCGGTACTTGTCCTGCGAGAGCTTCACGAACCAGTTCGTGCAGTCGCTTCGCAAAGGGAATCTGGACGCCTTCCGCAACAAGTTCCACAACCTCGAAGCGCTCGTCCTCGATGACGTTCAAATCCTCGAGAACAAGGTCAAGACACAGCTCGAGCTCCTCCACATCCTGGACGCGATCCACGGCCGTGGCGGGCAGGTGATCTGCGCCAGCGACATGCGACCGCGCACGATTCCCAACCTGCACGAGCAGCTGCAGGGACGCTTCATCTCCGGCTTGGTTTGCAAGGTCGAAGCCCCCGACTTCGGAGCCCGCTTGGCGATCCTGCGCGGGGAGGCGGCGCGGGTCGCGGTGGACGTGCCCGAATCGGCCCTTCATAGAATTGCCGATGCGTTCAGTGGCAATGTGCGGGAGCTCATCGGAGCTTTCGTGCGGGTCGCTGCGTTTGGCTCGTTGATTCAGGAGCCGCTGACAGAGGACCGCGTGCAGAGCATCCTCGACGAACAAGTCTGGAATCAGCGTCGGGGTGTGACTCTCGACGGAATCGTCGAGTTGGTCGCATCGCGGTTCGGTCATACCCCCGACACCCTGCGCTCGCGGTCGCGAGTTCGCAGCGTCTCCGAGGCCCGGCAGTTGGCGATCTATCTGGCGCGAGTGTTGACCGAGCATTCGTTGGCGGAGCTGGGGACCTACTTCGGTGGTCGCAATCACGCTACCGTGAATTTCGCATTCCGGCGGGTCGAGAAGCGCATTCAGGACGAGCGGCCTTTGGGTCGAGAGGTGGAAGAGTGGATTGGGCTGCTGCAGTCGGGCAGTCGCTAACGCGCGGCACCCCCGCGAGTCCTCCTTGTCTGAGATCGACGCCCGAAGCACCCGGTGACGATGCAGCCGGTGAGGATGTCGCCGGTGACGATGTCGCGTCGGTCATGGGAGCTCGAGCCTCGAGTCGCGACGGTTTCTCGCTGGGCAGAGGTGGATCGGCTCCGTGCGTGGGGGAGGGAGCGCTGCTGGGACGCGCTCAGAGCGGGTCTGAGTGGTTTCGACTCTGCGAGCCGCGATCGGATCTGCAGCTCTGTAGTGAGGTCCGGCGGCACTCTCGCGAGCAGCTGACGAAAGAGCCGCAACTGCTGGAAATCGCTGCGATTGCGGCTTTCATGGAAGGATTTGGACCGCGCTGAGGCGGAGCGACGGAGATCTTGGCTCTGGGCTGTCGCCACTTGCCGAAACTCGAACCGTGGCTATAATTACGCCTTCACGATGGCCGCAACGTCTGCCAGGGGGGCAACCACTGGTGGGCGAATCTTCCTCGCCGAGTTTTGTGAGGATGGCGGACGTCCCTCCGCAGGAACATAGTGTGCGTCCAATTGCGAGGCGCACATCAAAGTCACGCTGACACGGTTCACGGAAAAGCTGTGGTTGGCGAGGAAGGGAAGCAATGAACAAGCAGGGGATCTTGACGTTGGCGCTCGGCATGTTGCTCGGCGCGAACATGGTGATGGGGGTCTGGTTCGTATCGGTGTTGCAGAAGCCAGCGCAGAGTGCCTATGGCCAGACTGCCGGCACCGACGGTTCGATTTCGGTGGGAACGGGCAGTCTCCAGGGGCGTGGTGACGCGGACGCCTTTTATCTGTTCGACCACAACACGAAGAAGCTGGCAGTCTATGCCGCTTCGGGGAACCGCTTCGAGCTGATCGCTGTGCGCAACACGAAGTACGACTGGAAGTACGATGAGTTCCCGGCCAAAGGCCACAAGCCTTCGGTCTCCGACGTGAAGAAGCAAACCGGCGGCTAAATAGCCGCAAGACGAAGAAGCCGAGACGAAGCAACTGGAAAGCATGGGGCGACGCGCCCTGGAACACCGGAGGAACTGCAATGTCAGACGATTTCATCAGCTACCAGGACGCGCTGGCGGAGCTGCAGCTGACCGAAGACGAGCTCAACGATCTTGTCGCCAGTGGTGAACTGCGCGGTTTTAGAGATGGCGACGAAGTGCGCTTCAAGCACGAGGATGTGGCCAATCTGAAGCGTTCGCGCGAGACCGAGCCGACGATCATTCTGTCGGAGACGCAAGCCGAAGCGCTCGGCGATATCGACGAAGACGAGATCGTGATCGATCTCGACTCGATGTCGACCGACGAAACGGTCCTCAACATTGAGGGGTTGCTCGACGACGATACCGAGGGTACGACGCCGATCCCCGGTGATTCCTTTCTCGAAGACGATGACGATCTCGAGATCGGTGGTGCCGTGGCTGCCGTAGGCGCTGTAGGTGCCGTAGGCGACGAAACCGTGCTCGACACGGACGATCTAGACCTCGACGACGATTTCGATCTCGATGACGACGACGACACGCTACTCGCGGACGAAGACGATACGTTGGCCGTGGGTGTCGGCGGCGGTACTCGCCGCATGGCGTCCGTCAAGAAGGAGTCGCACGCGCTGTGGACGGTAGGACTGACGGTCCTGCTCTTCTTGATGCTGTGCCCCGCAGTCGTCTTGATGAACCTGATGGCTGGCACGTACCCCGGGTGGGTCGACGAAGGCTATCTGACGATCCTCAACGGCATGATCGAGGCTGTTCTCGACATGTTCTGATTTGCTTTCGGATCGCCACAAGCCGCTGCCGCGCTTTGCGCTGCAGCGGCTTTTTTTTGTGGCCCGTCGAGGACACCAGCGCAAGAGTCCGCAGAGATTCGGGATCCTCTTCAGTTTCGGCAGCAACTGTGGCAAACTGCGGCGCTCGCCGCACAGGGTGGGGATGGTCTGCGTCTGAAATCGTTTTCGACATGTTGGGAAGGTGTGGGGATTCATGCGTCAGCGTGTGGGACTTTTTGGTCAAATTCCGGCCGTGCGTTCTCTGGTACTCGTGGCAGTCGTGGCGCTCGGCGCTGCACTGACATCGGGTTGTGTGCCTTACCAGCAGTACAAGCGTGCAGAGGACAACCTCCGTACGACACTGCTGGTAACCGATGATCTCGAGAAGCAGCTGAAGGAAGCAGAGCTGCGCCTGGCGCGTCATGGCGGCCAAGAAGGGATCGCTCACGCGAACTTCAACGAGCTGAAGCTGCGTTACGAGGAGCTTCTCGAGGAGAATGCGACGCTGAAATCGGCGAACGCAGCCTTGATCGAGCAGATCAACAATCTGCCCGCGTTCGACCCCGGTGACGGTTTCAGTCGGCAAGACGCCGAGACCGCTGGCGGTACATTGGGCGCGGATGGGCAGATCGTGATGGACGGTAACGTGCTGTTCGCTCCCGGCAAGACGCAGCTCCGTGACGAAGCGAAGCGCAACCTCGACCGCTTGGCCGCGTTGATCCGCGACCGTCATCCTGACCGGGTGCTCTACATCCACGGTCACACGGACGTTTCCAAGATCAAGAGCTCCCGCAAGCTGCACAAAGACAACTGGGAGTTGGGGCTCAAGCGCGCCCATTCGGTCTTTGCCTATCTCTCCGGCAAGGGACTCGCGAAAGAGCAGATGCGTCTAGCTTCCGCTGGTTACGCGGAGCCTGCTGCAGGGGTCGCCGATCCCAGCAGTAAGGAAGGGATGGCGCGCTGCCGTCGGGTGGAAGTCTACCTCGGCAACTCGCAGTAGCCCTGCGCTGCGTTGGCCGGCGGACATCTTCGGTCCGCCGCCACGCAACCCGGGATCACGGCCAGCCGATCGCGACGGCTGCCGCTTTGCCCGGAGCCTGTTCGCATGGAGCCTGTTCGCACGAGCTCGTTCCCACGGAGAGGGGCGATCATCGCCGAGTCCCTGTTGCGCTCTGAGCCCAGTGACAAGCAGTGGCGCACGCTACTCCACTATGTGGCGGCTTCTGTGCACGAGCTCCTCGAACGGGGGGCACCGCCGGACGCAGGCTCGTTGGTGGCCGTAGGCCTCGATGTGCAAGCGGGCTGTTTTGTCACGTGGCGACGGATCGCGGTAGACGGGCAGCCGCAGCGTCCCGGGGCGCAGCTTCGTGGCTGCATCGGTGCGATTGATCCCGCGGGACGCTCGCTACCATCGCTGGCTGCGAACATGGCGCGGTCGGCAAGCCTGCGTGATCCTCGTTTCCCCCCTGTTGCGGCTGCCGAACTCGACGGGCTCCGGCTGTCGGTGACGCTGCTGGCAGCCCCCGTGGAGTGGCCGGCGCCGCGCGATCCCGAAGAGCTCGTTCTCGGTCGCGACGGTCTGGAAGTGCAGCGTGGCGATCAGCGCGGTGTGCTCCTCCCGCAAGTGGCTCTCGAGTGGGGTTACGACGCCGCTGCGTTTCTCGGCGCAACGTGCGGCAAGGCGAAGTTGCCAGCCACGGCTTGGCAAAGCCCGGACACGACGGTGTGGCGCTTTGCAGCCTGGGAGCGCGGGGCGAACTATCGCGACCTGCGCGCAACGGCGCCATGACGCAGCCGGCATCTCGGAAAGAGGTTCTTGCAGAGCTGCGAGCGCAAGGCTTCCATGCGAATGCCCGGCTGGGCCAGTGTTTCTTGTTCGATCACCAGCTGCTCGAGGCGTTTCTCGATGACGCCGATGTGCGCGCCGGCGAGCTGGTCTTGGAGGTCGGCGCTGGGGCCGGGACCCTGACAGAACGGTTGCTTGCGCGTGGCTGTCGTGTCGTTGCCGCTGAGATTGACCAGCGGCTGATTGCGTATCTGCGTGCCCACATCCACGATCCCAACTTCGAGTTGCTCGAAGGCGATGTGCTCGCCGGCAAGAACGCGCTGTCGCCGCAGCTGTTGGAACGCCTCGACGGCGCAGAGTTTCGGCTGGTTGCGAATCTGCCATATGCCGTTGCGACTCCCGTGTTGGCGAGCTTGGTCGAGAGCTTCCCCGGTTTTCGCGGCGCTGCGGCGCTCGTGCAGACGGAACTGGCTCGGCGTTGGCTAGCGAGCAGCGGTGACGGCGACTACGGAGTCATCAGCGTGTTGCTGGCCATGCTTGGCCAAGGGCAGATGACGCGATCGGTCCGACGCGAGCTCTTCACGCCGCCGCCGCGGGTCGACTCGACGTTTGTCGTCTGGCAGCGGAACCAGCGGCCGTTCGCGGAGATTGCAGCCGCCATGGGGGTCCTGCGCACTCTCTTCCAACAGCGTAGGAAAATGATACGTAGTCTTGTGGGGGACGTCCTCCCGGTCGGCGACCCGTGGTGGTCGTCTGCTCCATTTCAGGGCACTGATCGCCCCGGGGACGTCCCAGCCGCGGCGCTGGTGGCCCTCGGCCTCGAGGTCGAGGAGCGTCGCCAGCAAGGGGATCCACGGTAGTCGCCGGCTGGCGAGGAGCTTCTGAGGAGGTTTCTGGTAGCGGGCGCTAGATGCGAGCGATACCATAACCTCGCGGTTCGTCGTGAGGTGCATTCGCGCTGGACCGCACAACCTGTCGGACTCTTTGCGCCCCGTCCGCCGTCGAATTTGCCGGTGGGGGCTGCTGAGGAGTCGCGAGAGGGGGGTGCACTATCGAGCTCGCTGGTTGTTTGCCAGTGACCTTGTCGGTGGCCGCGGTAATGGGAGTTGCCGCGCGCCCGCAACGACGACAGCGTCACAGCTGCGAGTTCGCTGCGTTTTGGATGGTTGAGGAGTCCTTTCTTTTTCCGCAGTCCATGCGGGAGTGGGGAAGAGTGTGTGAGCGACGACCGTGATCGTGTCCGGGAGGGCAACCCCCTCGAGGATGTCATCCGCGACTACTTCCCGTTGATCGAAGACGGGGAGCGGTTCAAGGCGCTCTGCCCTTTTCACACTGAGAAGACTCCGTCCTTCAAGGTGGATCCGGAAGCCGGGTACTACCACTGCTTTGGCTGCCAAGAGCGCGGCGACGTGTTCTCGTTCGTCCAAAAGGTCGAGAACCTCGACTTCGTCGAGACGCTGCGGTTCCTGGCGGAGCGTGCTGGGATCTCCTTGAGTCGCTCCCGCGGTGGGCGGCGTCCCGGGGAGGAGAGCGCGACCGATCGCGGTCGCGGTCACAAGATCCTGCTTGGTGTGCAGCGCTGGTTTCAGGCGCAGCTTGCCAGTGACGGAGGTCGCGCCGCGCGTGAGTACTTGCGTGAGCGTGGTTTCACCGAGGCAACGTTGCGCGATTTTGGAGTCGGATACGCACCGGAGGGGTGGCAACACCTCCTCGAGTACCTACAAGGAAAGGGTGCGACGGCCGAAGAGGCGGTCGCGCTCGGTGTTGCTCGGGCGCGCAAGGGAGACCCTGCGAACCCTGGCAGCGCAGTTGCTAGTCGTGGTGCCTATGACGCATATCGCGGTCGGATCATGTTTCCGATTCGGGGGCTGCAAGGAAAGGTGCTCGGCTTCGGAGGTCGAATCTTCGAAAGCGGACCGCCGAGCGACAAACGGAAGGAAGAACCGAAGTACCTCAACTCTCCGGAGTCCTCTTTCTTCAAGAAGGGGCAGATCCTCTACGGCCTGCACGAAGGGCGGGAGGCGATCCGGCGGGGGCGCAAGCTGCTTCTGATGGAGGGGTACACCGACGTGATCATGGCCCACCAGGCGGGTTTCCCCGAAGCAGTGGCAACGCTGGGGACAGCTTTGACGGAGGCCAACGTGGAGCAGGTATGCCGGCATGCAGACGACGTGACACTCGTCTTCGACGGCGACCGCGCGGGGCGCGACGCGGCCCGCAAGGCAGCCAGCCTGTTCCTACCACGTCCGGTTCAGGTGTCGGTCGTGCTGCTGGCGCAGGGGCAAGACCCGTGCGACATGCTGGCCGGCGCAGCAGAGAGTGACAGCGAGGCGTTTCGTGAATGCCTCGCACAGGGAAGTAGCCCGCTCGGCTTCGTCTTGCAGGAGCTGATCGGGGAGATCGGTCGCGGTAGTGGTGCGCAGAAGGAACGAATAGCTCGTGCCTTCTTTCCGTACCTGACCCGCGTGCCGTCTGAGTTCCGGCGCCAGGAGGGCATCGAGATGCTCGCCCGCGCTCTGCAGTCCAATATGGACTTGGTCGAGCGTGAGTTTCAGCGCTGGAAGGCGGGGGAAGCCCCCGCTCGTCGTCGGCCCCAAGAGGCTGCACCACGAGCGAGTGCGCTCCCCGGATTGGAGGATGCGTTAATCATTTGTGCGCTTTCGAATCAGGATCGCGCCCGCGTGTTGTTGTCCCTTTATCCGTCCCAGGAGTTCCAGGAACCAATGCTCCGAACTCTGGCGAGTGTGATCGAGGCTGGCGACGGCGCGGTGAGTGATCTCGACGTCGAGGATCCGACAGTGAAGTCCCTGTATCTGGGGATGAAGCTGCGACTCGAGGAGGAAGCGTTGGACGACGAAAGAGCTGCGCAACTGCTGCGTGATCTCCTGGTGCATCGATTGTCGCACAGGAAACAGCAACTGCGCGAGCGCTGGAGTCGGGCCGCTGAGGCCGAGCGAGATCCCTTTGTGACCGAGATGATGAGTCTGGGGGGAGTCATTGCCCGGCTTCGTGGCGCTGCGCAAGCGGACTGGCAAGAGCTGGTCGAAATTGCACAGCAACGGTTGGACGGAACGCGCGTCTCTGAGCCGGCACCTGAGCGTGCCGGAGACCCGCCGGCGAACGGTGTGGGCGCGTTGAATTTCTGACCGGGGGAGTCCCAGCCCCTTGTGCCAGCGGCTCTGAAGTGGAGCTGCGAGGGGGTGTGACTTTCGGGGGTAGTACTACTGACAACACTGGAGTTTTGAATGGCGACAAAGACAAAAGCAAAGAGCGCGACCAAGAAGAGCGACACCAAGACGGTGGAGGTCGAGGTCACGCAAAAACCGGAGTCGGCAGGCTTCGACATCGAGGATCTGGACGTTGAGCCAGATATCCTCGAGCTAGCCAACCTCGAGCAAGAGTTCGAGGAAGGTAGCCCTGCCCCGACGACCTCGACAGGTCGTGGGTCGAAGATTTCCATGGAAGAGGGGATCCGTCGCTTGATCGATGCCGGGAAAGGAACCGGCTTCGTCACGTACGAGGATTTCAACAGCTTCTTCCCCGAGGAATGCAACTCGCCGGAGAAGATCGACCGGATCTTCGCCGTGCTCGACAAGTATGGCATCGTCATGCGTGACGATCCGGTTCAACTCGATGAGCTGGGCGCCGATGACGTGACCGAGAAGATCGATGACCCGGTACGCATGTACCTGACGCAGATGGGGGAGATCCCGCTGCTGACGCGTGCCGAAGAGCTGTTGCTCGCCAAGACGATCGAGACGGCTCGTGACCGCTATCGCAAGTCGATCTACAGTTCGGGTCTTTGCCAAGAAGCGTTGGTGCGGCTCTCGCACGAAGTGCTGTGCGGGGACCAGTCGATCGATAAGGTCATCAAGCTGACGCCGTCGTCGGGCGAGCCGAGTCGGGAAGACATGATGCAACGCCTCAGCCAAAACTTGGCGACGGTGGAGCGTCTCTATCAACTCAACAAGAACGAGTTCGACAAGCTGTTCTCGCCGAAGCTCACTCAGCGCTACAAGGATCGTCTCCGCGAGCGTGTGCAGGGGCGGGCGAAGAAGATCGGCTTGCTACTGGCTGAGTTGAACTACCGCCGAGAGATTCTCGATAGCTTGCGCGACGGCTTGCGCCGTCATGTGTTGAAGGTGCGACGTTCGAGCTCTGACATCAGCCGTCTGGAGGCGATCAAGCGCCCGAAGAAGGCCGAGAAGGAAGAGCTTGCAGCAGCGCATCAGGTAGGCATCGAACTGGAGCGCCGCGCGCTGGATCACTCCGAGCGCCTGCGCAACCGTAGCACCAAGATGAACAAGTGGTACGCGGAGTACGAGCAGGCCAAGCGCAAGCTGTCTGCTGGAAACCTGCGACTGGTTGTCTCGATCGCGAAGCGCTATCGCAACCGCGGGCTGTCGTTCCTGGACCTGATTCAGGAAGGGAACACCGGCCTGATGAAGGCGGTCGAGAAGTATGAGTACCGTCGTGGCTACAAGTTCTCGACGTACGCAACTTGGTGGATTCGCCAAGCCATCACTCGCTCGATTGCTGATCAGGCTCGCACGATCCGGATTCCGGTCCACATGATCGAGACGATGAGCAAGGTCCGCAACGCGACCAAGAAGCTGATGCAGCGACTTGGTTACGAACCAAGCATCAAAGAGATTTCGCAGGAGCTGGGAATCCCCGAAGAGGAGACCCGCAAGGTCATGAAGATCTCGAAGCACCCGATCTCTCTGGATCGTCCGATTGGCGATTCCGAGGACGGCTTCTTCGGCGACTTCATCGAGGACCAAACTGCGGAGTCGCCGATCAATGCTGCAACGCAAGAGATGCTCAAGGAGAAGATGCGTGAGGTCTTGAAGACGCTGACGTATCGCGAACGCGAGATCATCAAGCTGCGCTACGGTCTCGAGGATGGATACACATACACCCTCGAGGAGGTTGGCAAGATCTTCAAGGTCACCCGTGAGCGGGTCCGCCAGATCGAGGCGAAGGCAGTGAAGAAGCTGCAGCACCCGATCCGCGCGCGACACCTCGAAGGCTTCTTGGAGAACATCGCGCCGTAGTTTCCCAATGGATCCGCTGAGGTCCATGGGGCGTCGGTGAGTGACGTGGCGGCCGCACTCCCGATCTCGTGATGGCGGCCGCTTTTTTGGGGGGGGGGCTTCTTGGGGTAAGGGGTAAGGGCAAGGGGTAAGGGCAAGGGTTAAGGATTCAGGGTTAAGGATTCAGGGTTAAGGATTCAGGGTAGGGGATTCAGGGTAAGGGACTCAGCGCGAGCCTTCGCCTTGTCCCTTACCCCTCGCGCCTTTCCCTTTCCCTTGAGCAACCCAATACATGGGTAACACCTATTGTCATTACATGGGTGACACACTTCCTGGACTTACGACAACGCGCCGCTCCCCGAAACTACCCCGTAGTGGGGCTGGGCCA
>JBCCHQ010000096.1:0-24085 GCA_039028735.1 Planctomycetota bacterium
CGTTGGCGCGCGCCAACGACCCAACGGAGCAAGCCGCGCCCGCCGGTCGGCGCAATCCGAAAGATCGGGCCCGAGCTGCGAAAGGGGAACTTGTTCCAGACGGTCGCGCCGCCGTAGCGAAAAAGCTGACCATCTCGCGTCCCCGCAATCAGCTCACCGCCGTCGTGGCACAACGCAGTGACACTGTCGGGCAACGTCCCCAGGGACACGACATCGTTCGCGACGCCACGCAGTGACAGCACTTCGCTACCGCGAGCGAAGTACACGACGCCGCCCTGCACCTGGACACCCCTTGCCATCTGCACACCTCTTGCCGGGGGTTCGCACAGCTGCTCCGGAGTCGTCGACGGCGCCATCTCCGGCCACGCATGCAGCCCCAGCTCTGAATGGCTCGCCATGACGAGTCCGTGCGCGATCGCCGCAGAATTCGCTCCGCCCCGACCTTGCGGTGCTGGACGGTAGCGATAGATGCTCCAATGTGAACCTTGCACGCGGTAAACACCTACGCCACCCTGTGCGCCCACGAGTACCGCGGGGCCAGCCTCAGTCGACGATGAATCTGGCTCGTCGGTCGTGGCCAACGGTTCTGATTGTGGCAGTACGACCACCGAACGGAGGAAGCCCAAGTCCTCGACGGGTAGCACGGGAGTGGGCACGCCTCGGGTCTTGGCCGCCGCACCCGAAAGCCGATAGAGAGAAACGCCGGCAGCCAGCCAGATTTGCTCGATCGACGGCAGAGCGGCGGCCTGCTGCTCCAGCGCTGAGTTGCCCCGGTGCAGCTGCGACGCCATCTCTTCCAGACGTTCTTCGAGCTCTTCCCAACGCGTGTCGGCGGCCGAGCGCGCGGCCAACTGCTCTGGCGTCATTTCGCGTTCGACGAGTAGCTCGAGCAACCGGGCGTGATCAGGAGAATCGCCGAGCTGCCCGACGACGGCCAGCAATCCGTGCTTCTCGAGAACGGTGTGCAGGCGCTGCGCCTTCTCGATCTCATAGGCGAGTCGTTCTTGATCGACATCGGCTTCGGTCGCGATGCGTTCGCGCTCCAACATACGACGCAAGCGCCCGCGCTCTTGCGCTTCGGCTCGCTGTTTCGAGATTCGCTCGACGGCAACTTCGTGCTCGACGTCGAGTTCCCGCAGCAGGCCTTCCTTGCGCAAGTGACCGGCAAGCTTCTCGACTTCTTCTCGCGCCAACGCTTCTCCGAGCTCTTCACGCTTCCAGAGCTCCAAGAATTCCAGGCGATCACGCACTTCTTCAGCGCGCCGGCGTAGTTCAGACTCACGCTGGCGGTACTCGTCGAGTTCGTCGGAGTCTACCGAGAACCCCGACACTCCGCGCAGAGTCATCCCCAACTCAAACAGCGGCTCGCGAAAGACACTCGCTGCGACGTCGTCACGTCGAAACGTCTCCATGACGCCACCGCTACCATCCCAGTTCGCCGACTCCAGGCTGGCTCGCAATCGCTTCTCGAGGTGCTTGGCAAGGTGGGCGGCGAGATCAGCAATCCCGTAGCGACTGTTGTCACCCCCTCCACGCAGTGCTCGATCGCGCAACAGCAGCGCCGCGGTCCGACTCTCGGGAGCAGTTACTTGCAAAGTGATGATGAACCGGCCCGTGAAACCGGCACGATCTCTCAGGGGCGGCGCATGAACCGGGACCATGAAGTTGCCGGAACGCAAGATCAGCCCCGGATCGAGACTCTCGGATCCAGCCTGGACGAGGCCCGCGCTCTCGTCCTCGGGGAGGACTTGCAGGCCTTCCGGCACGATGGAGTGGCGTCCTCCACCACGCGGAGCCCACGGGGCGATCAGCCCTGCCTCTTCATTAAACCAGCGATCTAAATCCTTCGTCACTTCTGACTCCGGTACTCCTCGAATCGACGCAGGTCCCGCGTCGACACTGAGGGCTCGACTTCGCGGATCACGGCCAACAGCGTCAGCTGATCGATGAGGACGGCCTCACTGCTCTCAATCGCCTTCTTGAAGGCGACATCCGCCGCCTTACGGCAGAGATTCCTAATATCTGCGCCGGAGTAACCCTCCAGCAGCTGAGCAAGGCGCTCGAGATCGACGTCCTCAGCGAGCGGCTTTCCCTCGAGATGAATCGCTAGCAACTCGAGTACCGCCGTGTGATCAGGAAGTCCGACATAAATGCGCTCGTCGAAACGACCGGGGCGCAAGATCGCCGGATCGAGGCTCCAGGGCTCGTTCGTTGCGCCCAAGAACAGCAGACCTTGGCTGCGCCCAGAGAAGCCCTCCAACTCGGCCAAAATCTGCGGCACGAGTCGCGCCATCACGCTGGATTGGTTCTCAGAACGACTCGGCGCCAGCGCTTCGATCTCGTCGATGAAGATCACCGCGCGTTCTTGCTCGCGGGCGGAAGCAAAGAGTGACGCGAGGTTCTTTTCGGCTTCGCCGACCCACTTCGACAAGATCTCGGAAGGCTTCACGTTGTAGAAGGGACATTCCACTTCGCCCGCCACTGCTCGCGCAAGCATCGTCTTGCCGGTACCAGGCGGTCCATAGAACAGAATGCCGCCCCCTCCTTGGATACCATACTGTTCGGCGAGCTCGCGGTGGGTGTAGGGGTAGATGATCTTCAGACGGATCTCGTCCTTGACGTGTTCGAGGCCCGCGATCGAATCGAACGTAGTTCCGGGACGCTCGGGCGCGAGGAAGCGGTCGCCATCGGCATCCGCCTCTTCTCCCTCCCCTTCTTGCACGACGCTGCGACCGGCAGCGTTGTTGCGTGGGCCCTCTTCGAGGCGAGAAGCCATCTCCAACAGCTCTTGGGCCCGCCGCGCGCGTTCGGTCTTCAAACGCCCCTGACTCGCTTGAGCCACCTGAAACAGATGCTCGGCTGCCTTCAAGAAGCAGAACCGGGCACGAGCAGCATCACCGCCCTTGTGAGCCGCAATGCCGTCCTTGCGATAGCGTTCGTAGTTGGTGAGGTGAAACTCGAGGCTCAACGGTCCTCTTTGCCTAGCTCTTTGCGTACATCGTCGAGACCGTTGGCAATGGCCTGGTCGAGTTCGCTGATCGACTCTTCGGCAACGACCTCGTCCTCGATCATGCGATCGATCTCATCGTCGGTGACCAGGTCGTCACCGGACGCAGACAACTCTCCGGACATCGCGGAGCTCGACATGTCCAAGAATAGATCCATCTGTTCTTCGAGCGTCTGCGCCTTGACCATGGCCTTCTCGAAATCGACCTGAGTTGCCGTCAGATCCGTCGCCCCAAACATCTCACCGATCGACGTCGAAACCGCGCGCATCGCTTTCGCGAACTGCGCATGGGCCTCCGTCTGGTTCTTGATCTGCATCGCCGTTTCGATGTTGAGCAGCTGGCGCTCCATCGAGCGACGTTGGATCGCAGTCCGTTTCAGCGTTTGCTTCAAGAAGCGTAGTTGCTCCTGCGACCCCATCTGCAGCGCTCGCCGAGCCTTCTCGAGGTACTGCTGTTCATTGCGTTCGAGGTCGCGGATGTTGCGCTTGATCGTGTGCAGACCCTTCCGCACCTCGATCTCACGCTCGATGCGTCGTTCTTCGTTGGATTTGAACAGGCCCATCTCGACTCCGCTCCAGGTTGGTTTCGTCGTTCTCACGAGCTAGGGCGCGCGCCTACTCGGCTTCGGGATCGCGGTCGAACTCCTCGAGGAGTTGTGCTTCCCGTTCCGCGGCGACTTCTTCATCCCCTGCTTGCTCGGCGTTGGTAATGTTGTCGAGCTCTGCCAGAAACAGCAGCTTCTCGGGGTCTTCCGGCTCTTGCTCGAGGTCCCCTGTGAACTCGTCGAGCATTGCGTTCATATCCTGCAACTGCTGCAGCTCCATCTCGCGATCGATCGCAGCGCGCTCGGTAACTCCAGTCGCCTGAATTCGTCGCAGCAAATCCTGCACGCCGCCACGATCCGCCTTCTTCTCGAGTCGCTCGACAGCACGGAGAGTGCGCCGCAGCGCGATGCCCTCCAAGTTATAGACACGACCTTGGCGGCGCAGATCAGCCCCCTCGACGCGGTGGTGTTTGAACTCATCCCAGCTGTAGTCTACCTCCAACTGGCTGCCGTCTTGCCGCTGCTTCTTCATGCGATCGACGATCTTCTTGCGTTGTCGCTCCCAGCGACTGATCTCGCGCCGGTTGCGACGACGATCGCGTTCGACCTCCTTGAGAGCCTCGCGCAGTTCGTCGATCGAAACGCCCTGCTTGCCGAACAGTTTCTGGAAGATTCCCATTAGCCCGCCGTCTCCCCGTCCAACGTCTCTTTGGACTTGCCGACACGTTTGGGAGGGTTTTCCTCGGGCGGCTTCGCCGAAGACTTGGCAGCGGAGGTCGCTGGCTTCTCCTCCGCACGGCGAGCACTCTTCGGCGACGCTTCCTGTTGTGCGTCTGAGCCAACGCTCTCAGGCGCACCCAAGACCTCGGCTTCGAGCTTCGCGAGGTCGCTCGAATCATCGAGTAGCGACGTCAGTTCGCTGGTAACGCTCAAGTTCTCGGTGTCGAGTACTCCTTGGTAGCGCGTCAATTCATCTTCGTAGTCACCAAGGATCTCGTCGATCCTGTCCTCATCGACACCGCGCAGCTCCATTGCATCCAACGCCTGCACGCGTCCCACGAGGTCGATCTGGAGACTGATGTTGCGATTGTAGATCTGCTGACGCTCTTCGAGATTGTCCATTTGCTTGCGCAGCCGTTGGATTCGGCGCAGCACGTTGTTCTTGCTACGGTCCGGCAGCTCGCCGCCGCGGACGCGCTGCATCTCCTGCGCCTCGACCTCTTCCAGGGACGCGATCTCCTGCGTCACCTTGTCGACTTCGACTTCGTTCTCGGTGATGAGCTTGTCGAGACCTTCGAGCAGGTCACGAACACTCGACGCGTTCTTCAGGAGTTCGCGCGCGTCTTGTGGAATCTGGCTCTTACCAAACAGGCTACGTAGCTTGTCGAGAAGCATCACTCTCTCATTCAGTAACGGTCACGTTTGAGGATCTCGCGCCCACCCACGGTCTCAACCTTCAACGCAGAATCCTCCTGCGCGATCTGCGCAAGTGCCTTGTCAAAGGTTGCTCGATCGACTCGTAACTCCTCGAGCGCACGCTCAACATCGGTGTGCCCCCCAGGAATTCGCAACTCGACATGATTCGTGACCCAGTAGTAGACGCGCGCGGTCTTCTCGTCATGATCCTCGGGATCGAACACCGCGGCAATAGGCGCCAGCTCAGGGACCAGCGAGTGTTCCACTCGCCAGGCACCAGAAGCGGTTTCTTCGATCAACAAAACGGCGTAGTTGTCTCCGCGTGGTGGCGTCTCCCAGAGACTGTCTTCCCAGCCGACCGTCGACAAGACTCCGATCAAGTAGTAGGTGTCGGAGTCCTTGACGTACTGTTCGACGACGGCCTGAACCGCGCCCCGCCCGAGCGGCGTAACCGTGCCGCCAAATCGCGCCAAGTCCTCGACCGGGCTCTGCACGGCAGCGCAGAGCACGACTTTGGGCTTCTTCTTTCGCAGCCAACCGCCACCTCCGACTGAGTACCGTAGGACGCGGTTATGGGGCAACTGATCGAGCAGTGCGGGCTCGAAGATCCCGAGGCGGCGCAGCGTCTCGGCCACCAGAGTGTACGGATCGCTGAACTCTCGCCGGGCGCCACGGAACGAGTAGAACTTCTTGTCCGGCGGGTGAAAGATCCGATCAATGTTTGCGACTCTACGCTCGACACGCTCGAGGAAGCGCTTCTCGCGCGCGTTCGCTTGTTCGCGACGGATCGCGCCAGCGGGCAGCTCGACGGCACTGACGACGGGGCTCGCGTTGGCTCCACTCGCGTCGCGATTCTCGGGCTCCTTGCCGACCTTCTGCGGATCATGTTGACCAGCTGCTGCCGCCATCGTGACTCCTTCCGTCGCTGGGGACCTTGGTGTAGACGCGGCAGAGCATGCTGCGTGCCAACTCGCGGTGCGCAACGACCACAGTCCCAACGTCCCCTTATTGCACGAATTATAGCAGAGACCGGCGGCCCCGAGCGAGGCCAGATCGCGGTGGATGGAACAGATGTTTCAGGTCTTGGGCACCACCGCGGTCCGCCGCCGCCACGATCCGCCTACAGCGAAGTGCCGACGGGACACCAACCCAGGCCCCTCGCACCGCGCTGCGGAGTGGAACGACTACTTCTGTTCAACAATGCGAGCAATGTAGGGCAGGTTGCGGTAGTAGCCTTGATAGTCGAGCCCGTAGCCAACCACGAAGTCGTTCGGTATGTTGAAGCCGACGTAATCGATGCTCGAGATCTTCACGTTGTTGCCCGGTTTGTGCAGCAACGAGCAGACGCGCATCGAAGCCGGTTGGCGCGTCTGGAGATTCGCCTTCAGGTACTGCAGCGTCAGCCCCGTGTCGACGATGTCCTCGACCAAGATCACGTGCCGATTGGCAATCGAATTGGCAACGTCCAGCTCCATCTTCACCTCGCCGGTGCTGACGATGTTGTTGCCGTAGCTAGAGACGCGAATGAACTCGACCGTCATTGGTAGGTCGATCGCACGTGCCAGGTCGGAACTGAAAACGAACGCCCCTTTCAGCACGCAGATCAGTACCGGCTCCTTGTTCGCATAGTCTGCTGCGATCTCTTGCCCCAGCTGGTCGACACGCTGCTTCAGCTCGCCCTCGGCTACAATCGTCTCGAGTGCGTGCCCTGGTAGTACTGAAGAGCGCTTCCCTGATGTCGTTTCGTCGGCCACGTTACCCTCACACGTTCGCGTTGTTCAGAATCTCACCGAAGCCCCCACCCCCGGGGACGATGTACTGTCTCTCATTCAAACCGGACTCTTCCTCCCAGTGAGTCCCGGGCACCGTGTCGAACACGTGCGCAGGGCTCGTGCCTCGGTCGAGGCGCAGTGCGTACACGTACACCTCAGGATGCGCACTGAGGACGGTCCGCAAGTAGTCCGGTGTCACAATCAAATGCAGAGCAATGATCTTGGCCGGCACACCATCCACATGCTGCTTGTAGAAGTCGATGACTCGGCTCAGAGACGAGCCAGTCGCAGCCATCGGGTCTGGAAACAGCAGAATGCGCCCTTCGATGTCGCCACCGATCTTGCTCCCGTGCATTCCGGCGCCCGTGACGCGCCCACTAGCGTCTGTCGTACGCTCCATGATCACATGATCCTGGCGCACACCACTGGGATTCAGCAAGTGATTGAGCTGGTGGTAGCAGATATGGGACGGCAACGTACCCGCGCGCGCGATGTTGACCGTCGCTACCGGGGTCGCAGGATCGATCACGACGCCTCGGTAGATCCCCGCCTCGTGGAACTGCAGCATGCGCGTCGGGATCTCCACCTCTTTGTGCGGAAACTCGGCGCAAACCACCCGCTCGAGCAATCCGCGATAGCAGACCTCGATCAGATCATTGAAGCGCGGCTGCCCAACTTCTGGCGAACACAGTGCGGCCAGCTCCGTCAGCAAGTACGGGTTCGACAGAATGTGCACCTGGTCCCCGTAGTGGTGCTCGAGTTCGCACGGGCGATAGGCCACCGATTGGTAGAGTTTCTCCGTCATGATCGGATCCCCCGCTCGTCCCGTTCGTTTTTGTGCGAATTCAGCGCTGCGCCGCGCCCACAGATCAATCTTGCTGCCGAATCTGACGGCTCGCGTCTGTGGGTCGGATTCTAATCGGGATGTTTCCTCGAGAGCGAGGGAATTGCGGTGGGCTCTGACAAGTTTCGGGGCCGCCCCGCGTGTCCGCGAGGCGACCCCAGAACTGATTCAGCGTTGTGTTTTCGCGAGCTGCCGCGCCAGGCTACAGCTCGAGACCGGGAACACCGTCGCAGGACGGTGCCAACAGCCAGGAGTCGAGCCGCAGACGCAGCGGGAAATCGTTCGGCAACGGTTGCTTCTGCTCTCGGCGCGAGACTTCCTCGAGCAGGGCAAGCGCCAACGGACTGCTGTGCCCGTACAGAACCAGTTCACCGGCGGCGCGTTTGACCGGTGCCAGATCGTCCCCGTCGTTCGGAGCGGCCAGCAATTCGAGCCACGCTGTGACCAACCAGCCGTCGGAGTTCGTCGGCGCGGCGGAGCGGTACTCCGCCAACTGCTCGACCACCGCCAGATAGCGCTCTGCGCTGCCAAAGTGCGCAACTGGATCCCAACCGTAGGCGACCAGCGAAGGATCCAATCGGTAGGCCTCTTCGAAAGCTGCAGCGGCCAGTGGATACTCTCCACGCGCCGTGAGAGCGACGCCAACGAAGAGCTGCACAAGGCCGTTCGCCGGCGCTGCCTCGCGGGCGCGGTCGAACGACAGCAAGGCCGCCTCGTAGTCGGCCAGTCCTAGCTGGATCCAACCCTGGCAGAACGCAAGCTCCACGTCACTGAACGCATTGTCGCCAGCGACCACGTCGTCGCGGTCGTCGTCTTGTGGTTGTACTTCGACGTAGACGTTCGTCGTCGTGCCGTAGTCGTTGTCACAATCGTTGTAGTAGCCGTAGCGATAGCCGTAACGACCGTAGTAGCTGCCGCGTCCATACCGGTAGTAGCCGTACAGATAGTACGGGCTCCAGATCGAGTGACAGTGATACGAGGACCAGAGCCAATGACAATGCCGCGAGTAGCGGTAGTAGGGGTAGTAGTAGTGCGAGTACGGGAAATGATGGTAGTGACCATAGCCGTAGTGACCGCCATGAAAGCCGCTGTAGTAGCTCCCGTACGGATAGAACGAAGTGGCTGGATTCGTGACGACGCTACCGACGCTGAGCCCGACCCTACCCGAGCCTCCAGGGACCCCGAGGGAAGGCGTCAAGATCGAACGTTCCGCCGTTGGACTAGCGCCCACGGTGCCACCAATCGCTTGCACGTCAGCGGTTGTGCGGAGCGCGTTGACATCGGCACTCGTCACGGCTCTGCCCGTTGCCGACCTCGGTCGGGCATCGACAATGCCACCGCGCCGGTTCGGGTCTGCCACGCTCTGGCCGGTGATCGAGCCACGGCGCGAACGATCCAATCGAATCCCTGAGATGCTGCCGCGGCGCACGTTCGCCAGCGGCTCCACGATCGGAACTTTGATCGCGCCGGTCACGTTGCCACGCAGTTGGCTGACGCCAGTCCCAGCCTGGGCTTGGCGTCGAAGTGCGTTTGCGTTCGCCGACGAGAAACCGTTGTTCGTGTTCGCCGGAGTCCGCCCCACTGCGCCGAACGGTGTCGCTCCCGTGGCGTTCGTCGGGGTCCGCCCGACCGAATTCAACGCCGAACGTCCTGCCGCATTGATCGGAGTCCGCCCCGTGACGTTCCCCTGGAAGCGATTGCGAATCAGCTGGTCGTAGGTTTGTCCGCGAGTCGTTTGCTGGCGGCTACCGTTCCATTGATTCGGTAGCGCTGGACGGATCGTCCGCGGGATACCCGTTGGCTGCGCCCCGAACGGGCGACGTTGCCCGGTCGCTCGCGACGCCTGCACGGCCGTCCGTGCCGGGTTCGGGTCCCGCTGAAGACGGTTGGGAACGGCGCGCGTCGAGTTGCGTCGAGTGGCGCTGCCGCGCCGAAACGTTTTGCCGCCAATCGTGTTGCCGCTGCTACCATTGCGCGGCATGGAGTTGCGCTGCATGGAGTTGCGCTGAATGGAGTTGCGCTGGCTGGAGTTACCGCGCGACGAATTGCGCTGAATCGAATTGCGCTGGCTGTTGCTGCGCTGAATCGTCCCTCTCTGAAAGCCGCTCTGCGCACGTGGAGTCGTCGCCCGACGCGAGACGCCACTGTTGCGGCGCACAGTTGGGGCCGTCGCCCGACGTGGTTGCGGCGTCGATCGTTGCACACGAGAGCGCGGCTGCACCCGTTGTTGCGGCGCGCGGCGCGCGCGCGTCGGGGTGCTCCGTCGTTGGCTCGATCGGATCTGAGAATTGCGTGATGAACGTCCCGTGGAACGAGCTGCGCTGGAGCGCCCAGACTGTTGTCCCTGGGACGCACCGTTTCTACGCAAGGTTTGCGCTTCCGCTTCGGCGGTCGCCGTCAGCGAAAGGGCCGCGAGAGCGACAGACAGCCACAATCGTCTCAACATTGGATCTCAACCTTCCTGGCGGTGTAGCGGAGAGGGTCTACTCCGTACGCCGATTGTATCTATCGGACGCCGAGAGTCCCGCACTTTCCCTTGTAGAGAGACCCGCGCATACTCACGCAAACCTCAAAAAGGGCGAAACTTCGGAGTCCTATTGCCGCAAGACCAGGAGGGGCTACGCAGTCTCCGGTGTGGCAATTCGAAGAGATCCAAAATTTCCTGCACGAGCGGGTCTATTGCGAAGGTTCGGAAGCACTCCCTCGAGAGCGCAATAGAAAAAACACGCTCGCCAGCGCGACGCCAGCAACGTCGGCGATGACATCTGCGACGTCGGCGTTCCGGCCAGGGACGAAGCTCTGGTGCACCTCATCGCTAATGGCATAAGCGACGGCAACCGGCGCCGCCCACCGCAACCAGACCCGGGCATCGCGATAAGGCATCTGCGACACCGCAAAGCAACAGACCAGAAACGCGTAGACGCCCGCGTGAATCACTTTGTCGAAGTGTGGAACAAGATTCACGTTCGGCAGGCCATCGGAGGGGCTGTGTGACACGCAGAAGATCACACCCATCCAAATGTAAGGGGCCGCCCGTCGCAAGAGACGGATCACCGGACCGCCTTGTAGTCGTGCCACCGCAGATCGCCACCCACCCACACGTGGCAGGCGCGACCGCGAACCTCCCACTGCGCAAACGGAGTCACGTGCGAGCGCGAACGGAAGTAACGCGGCTCGACGCGCCACTCTCTCTGGAGATCGAAGCAACTGATGTCAGCCGGCGCCCCAACCTCGAGCGACCCACCAGGTACGCCGAGAATCTGCGCGGGCGCCGTCGACAGCAGTTCGATCAAGCGCAGCAGCGGGAGATCCCCTTGCTCGACGAGGCGCGTGTGCAAAACGGCGAACGTGGTTTCCAAACCTCCGGTACCCGGCGTCGCGAAGATGAACTCGACGTTCTTTTCTTCCTCCCCTACCGGGGAATGATCGGAAGACACAGCATCGATAGTGCCGTCGATGAGTGCTGCGACCAACGCCTCACGGTCCGCCTCAGGTCGCAGCGGAGGACGATACTTGTAGACAGACTCGTAGCTACGAATTGACTCCTCGGTGAACAATAGGTGGTGCGGCGTCACGCTGCACGTGATCGACACGCCATCTTGCTTCGCAGCTCGCACCTGCCGGATTGACTCGGCGGTCGAGAGGTGCAACAGATGCAGCGGCGCCCCCAGCTGGCGCGCGAAGTACAGATTGCGCCCCAGCATGATCTCCTCAGTGCCCGGAGCAACCGCTGGCAGCGCAAGGAGATCGGCGATGAGCCCACCGCTAACGACCCCGGAGCCGCGCAGTCCCGGATCTTCACAGCGGGTCAACACCGGCCGACCATGCATCCCGGCGTAACGCAACGCGCGCAGGAACACCTCGCTGCGAGCCACGGCCAGATCTTCGTCGGAGAATGCGACGGCACCGGCACGCGCCATCCCCCCCATCTCCGATAGCTGCTCTCCGCGGCGTCCTTGCGTCAGCGCGCCAACTGGGTGAACGCGCGCGGCTCCAGCCTCTTCCCCTTTGAGGCGGCAGAAGGCCACGGTAGCTTCGGTATCCACGGGAGGGTCGGTGTCGGGCATCGCGGCGATCGCGGTGAAGCCGCCGGCCAAAGCGGCCTCCGCGCCCGTCCGAATCGTCTCGACCGCTTCGAAGCCCGGCTCGCGCAAGTGCACGCACAGGTCGATCAGTCCCGGCGTCACGATCAAGCCGGTCGCACTGACAACCGACTCTCCGTCGCGCGGAGTCAGCGCGCCGATCTCCGCGACGCACCCCGCCTCGATGCGGAGATCCGCGACTTCGTCGCGACCGCTGGCAGGGTCGAGTATGCGCCCTCCTTGGATCAGCATCAGGCGGCTCCTCCTGCTGTCAGGTAGAGCGCTGCCATCCGGACCGCCAGACCGTTGGTCACCTGATCGAGAATCAGCGATCGTTCGCCGTCAGCAACTTCTGGGGTTACTTCGATGCCGCGATTCATCGGTCCGGGATGCAACACCACAGCGCGTTCCTTCATCCGGTTGAGTCGATCCTCGTTCATCCCGAACAGGCGTGCGTACTCCTCCAGCGACGGAAAGAGCCCTTGCCCCTGGCGCTCTTTCTGAATCCGCAGTAACACCAGGACATCGACGTCTGGCAGCACCTCATCGAGTGAGTGACAAATCTCGACGCCGAGTTCGCGAAATGATTGCGGTACCAGAGTGGGTGGCCCCACCAGCGTCACCTTCGCGCCGAACCGCAGGAACGCCCACATATCGGAACGGGCGACGCGACTGTGCGCGACATCGCCGACGATCGCGACTCGCTTCCCGTCCACCGATTGGCAGTGGTCCAGAACCGTGAAGAGATCGAGGAGTCCTTGCGTTGGATGTGCATGCGCGCCGTCTCCAGCGTTGACCACCGTCACGCCCACGCGCTCTGCGAGGTACTGCGCGGCGCCGGCTGCAGGGTGCCGCAAGACGATCGTATCGACCCCCATTGCGATGATGTTTTGGGCCGTATCGAGGAGTGACTCCCCCTTCTTCACACTCGACGTGTCACCGGCGAAGTCGACGACGTCCGCTGACAACCGTTGTGCCGCCAGCGTGAACGATATGCGCGTGCGCGTGCTGGGTTCGTGAAACAAGTTCACGACGACCCTCCCGCGCAGCGCTGGTACCTTCTTGACGCTGCGCGTACTCACTTCACGAAAGCTGCGTGCCGTCGTGAAAAGCTGCTCGATCTCACCGCGACTGAGCGACTGGATGTCGAGAAGGTGCCGCCGCGACCACGGTTCCTCGTTGGCAGCGACGTTCATGATGTTGGCTCCGCGATCCGCACCACTTCGTCACAACCGTCGACTTCTGCGAGATGCAGATGCACGCGTTCATCGGGACGTTGTTCGACGGTGACCCCAACATGGTCTGGGCAGATCGGCAGCTCGCGCTGTTCACGGTCGATGAACACGGCAAGCACGACCTGAGTCGGGCGGCCAAAATCTGCTAGCTGGTTGAGCGCCGCGCGGATCGTTCGTCCCGTTTGGAACACGTCATCGACGAGCAAGATACGTCGGCCATTGACGTCGAAATCGATGTCACTCGGCCGCACCATCGGCTGCGGTCGTCCCGGGCTGAAGTCGTCACGATACAAAGTGATGTCGAGAACACCGAGCGGCGGCGCTGCTTCGCCAGCAGCAACGATACGATCTACGAGGCGTCGGGCGAGTATGTCACCACGGCGATGGATGCCGACCACCGCCCACTCGTCCTTGGAAGAACCCTCCCCGTAGCGCGTCTGAAGTTCACCGAGAAACCCGTTGAGCAGGCGGGCCGTCTCCTCGGTGTCGAAGATCTGCATTGCAAACTCCCCTTGCGTTCAGGATCGCAGGGAACTGTACCCGCATCACTGGAAACCTCAAGACTCCTCGGCCTCGGGTGGGTGGCCGCACAAGGCCCGCAAGGCTGGCAACGGAGAAGCACCGCTCGCCAGCGCTGCATGGCACTGCTGCAGGCACTCGACGTGACGAGGGAGAAACGGACAGGCGACACCGCTCGGCGGCTCGCTGCCACCACAGACTCGTGCGGCGATGGCCTGGCGCAGCTCGGCGATTCCGGCCCCGGTTTCCGTCGAGAAGCCCAGCTGTCCCGCCGGTGCCTCCTGAAGGTCCACCTTCGACCACACCTCGAGCACCGACGAGGCGAGCTGGGGCGGCGCAGCGATCCCTCCAGGAGCGCGCAGCCACACGACCAGATCAGCCGTAGTCAGCGCTGCCTGCATACGTGCGACCCCTGACTGCTCCACCGGGTCCGCCGTCGCGCGCAGGCCTGCGCCGTCCTGCAGCTGCACCGGGTAGGACCCAACAAGAACTTCCTCTGTGATCAGATCGCGGGTCGTGCCGGGAGCCGCATGGGCGATGACTCTTCGCTGCCCGACGAAGGAATTGAACAGAGTGCTCTTGCCGGCGTTCGGCGCCCCGGCTAGCACGACGCGGGGTGGCGCAAACAGCGAACAGCCGCGCTGTGCGACGGCCAGCAGCGATTCGACGTCGGCGATCGTGACGTCGTCGCCGCGTTCACACCACAGCGCCAAGCCGGTGTCTCGCTGCTCGACCAAAAACTGGAACGCACCCCAGCTCCGGGCGCGTGGCAGCAAGGCCTCGGCCTCGGCGGCGACGACGTTACGAGGCTCTCCCCACAACGCATCCGGCGCTGATTCGTCGAGCTGTGCCCCCGCAGCAAGCAAGACATCTAGCCAGCGATTCACGAGCACGGGGTTGCCGTGCAGCGTCGTCCAGTAGGTCGCTTCCGGGGCCGCGGGCAACGGCACGACGATACCGTCATCGATGACCTGGCCCTCTTGGTCGACGAAAGATCCGTAGCGAGCGTGAGTGGCAGAGATTTGCGACGAGAAGAGCGGCTCCAGAAGCGCCGCGGCCGCGGCACCGCTTACCTGGACAATCCCGATCGCTCCTCGCCCATGCGCAGACACGCGCACGACCCGTACCGCTGACATCGCTTGGCGACCCCCTTCCGTCGATGGCGGGAATCTACATCAAGCGTGGGATAGGAGCTTCCCGAATTCGGCGGAATACCAGCGACGGTTCACATTCCGTTCCGGGGATGTGCAACCGTGGGGGTGGCAGCCATCGCCCAGGGACGTGGCTAGTTCCGCAACGATGCACCTGCAACGCGGACGTTGTCGTTCGCGCAGCATCCAATAGTAGTCGCTGCAGTGTTGTCAGTTTGTGATCCGCCCAACAACCGCTTTCTGTGGACGCGATTGCACGTACACCGGCAGCTACGCTGGCGCGGTGGGCGCGCCACAGAAGCTAGGATCGATGGATGGAGCGCGGGAGAGGCGTGCGCGCGCGTCGAGCGATCAGAACTCGAAGTTGAAGTCCGCTACGGCCGAGCCTTTGTACACGCCCTTGAGCTCGAGCTTCAACTCGTCGGGGTAGTCCGACGCGGTCATCGCATCTTCGAGAGAGATCTGGTCGGTCTGGTAGAGGTGCTTCAGCGACTGATTGAACGTCTGGCTGCCGAAGTACTCCCCTTCCTTGATCGATGCGTACAGCTCTGGCGTGCGCCCCTGCAGCAGCAAGTCGCGAATCGTTGGGCTGGCAATCATCGTCTCGATCGCGGGGACTCGACCCCGTCCGTGCTTCTTCGGCACGAGGCGCTGCGAAATGACTCCCGCGAGACACAGCGAAAGCTGCAATCGAATCAGCTCGTGTTGGTGCGGCGGGAAGTAGTTGATAATCCGCTCGACCGTCTGCGTCGCATTGACGGTGTGCAGCGTCGACAAGACGAGGTGTCCAGTCTCCGCTGCCGACAGCGCGGCTTCCATCGTTTCGCGATCGCGCATCTCACCGATCAGGATCACGTCAGGGCTCTGCCGCAATGAGTGGCGCAACGCCGAAAGGAAGTTGTGAGTATCGATTCCGATCTCGCGTTGGTCGATGATCGACTTCTTGTCTCGGAACATGAATTCGATCGGGTCTTCGACCGTGATGATGTGCCGATTTTGATTCTCGTTGATGAAGTTGATCATCGACGCCAGCGTCGTCGACTTTCCAGAGCCTGTGTTTCCGGTCACCAGCACCAGCCCACGCGCCTGCTGCGACAGCTTGCTGACGATCTCTACCGGTAGCGACAGGTTCTCGAACGTCGGCACGTGCGAAGCGATGTGTCGAAACACAAAGCCCATGTGGCCTCTTTGCCGGAAGATGCTAACGCGAAAGCGCCCGATTCCCGGCAGTTCGTAGGAGGTGTCGATGTCGAGGTCCTTTTGCAGCGGCTCCCGACGGGCGTCCTCGATGATCTCATAGATCTCCGCTGTGTCTTGGGGCGTCACTTCTTCGGTGTCGAGGAAGTGGATCCGACCATCGATACGGAGGGACGGCGGCCCCCCGACTTTGAGGAAAAGGTCGGACGCCTTCTCGATCACCATCTTGCGGAGCATCTCATGCAGTTCCATGAAGCCTCCAAGGCCTGCGCTGCGTTGTGTCTGTCGGGTACGTGGTCAAAAGTGCAGAGAAGTATATCCCGCCGCTGCCGGACGGGCTGGCGCGAAACCACGAGGAGGGACGCTAACAGAATATTTTGAAATGATTTACGGAGCGATCAGCCGGTCTCGCCGGAGCCGGTTCCGTCGAGTTCGTCGGCGGAGGCGCGCAACGCCTCCCAGCAGCGCTCCAGAAGCCCCCGAGTTCCTTGCCCCGTGGCCGCCGACAACCCGAGGACAGGTTCGTCGATCGCGGCGGAGAAGGCCCCTAGCAGCTCCTGGGCCTCGTCTGGGGGTAACAGATCGACCTTGTTGATTGCCGTGATGATCGGCCGGTCCGCGAGAGTCGCGGAGTAGCCAGCGAGCTCCTTGCGGATCACTCGAAAGTCCGCCACCAGCGCCTCGAGATCACGTTCGAACGGATCGAGCAGGTGAATCAAGACCCGCGTACGTTCGACGTGACGCAAGAACTCGAGGCCGAGCCCGACGCCGTCGCTGGCCCCTTCGATCAACCCTGGGATGTCAGCGATCACTAGGCGACGAACGTCGTCGATCTCGGAGATTCCCAGCTGCGGTGCCAGCGTCGTGAAGGGATAGTCGGCAATCTTCGGGTGGGCCGCCGATACGGCCGACAGGAACGTCGATTTGCCAGCATTCGGAAACCCCAACAACCCGACGTCAGCCATCAGCTTCAGCTCGAGGTGCAGTTCCCGTTCCTCGGCCGGGCCGCCGGACTCTGCCTCCCTTGGAACTTGGTGCACAGCCGTGGCGAAGGCGTGGTTCCCGCGCCCCCCTCGGCCGCCCCGAGCGATCTCGAGTTCGAGGTGCGGTTGATCGAGATCAGCGAGCAGTTCGTTGGTTTCGGCATCACGAACCAGCGTCCCGACCGGCAGGCGCAGGCGCAGGTCTTTCCCAGACTTGCCACTACGGTCGCGCCCCATGCCATGCTGACCGTTGCCCGCTTGATAGAGAAACTGCCGACCGATGTCGAGCAGGGTTGTGATCTGCGGATCGGCGACCAAGACCACGTGGCCGCCGCGCCCTCCATCGCCGCCGTTGGGACCGCCGTGCGAGACGTACTTCTCACGCCGAAAGGAAACGCAGCCGTTTCCTCCTTTGCCGCTAACGACTTTGATCTTCGACTCGTCTACGAAGTGCGCCACACCGAGAACCTCAATCAACACCTATGCAAAAACCGCCTGAGCCTCGCCGGTCCGTGGCACCCAATGGGTTCCAAGCGGTCCTCTCGAGGAGCAGGCGGTCTGACGTGCAGCGCGTGCCGCAGGTCATCGATCGGCCGCGGACGACCGATCCGTAGCCGACTTACTCAGCGCTTTCGGCCGGTACGACGTTGACCCGGCGCTGGGTGCCGAACTTCACGTGGCCGTCGCAAAGCGCAAACAGCGTGTAGTCGCGGCCGAGGCCAACGTTCTTGCCAGGACGAAACCGAGTGCCGACCTGACGCACGAGGATGTTGCCCGCCAAGACAACTTCACCATCGTACTTCTTCACGCCGCGGTACTGGGGATTGGAGTCACGACCGTTGCGTGAGGCTCCCTGACCCTTTTTGTGTGCCATCGTAGTTGCCCTATCCCTTGATACTCTCGATCTTGACCTGCGTGTACTTCTGGCGGTGGCCGAAGCGACTCCGCGAACCCTTACGGCGACGGAAGCGGTGAAAGATGATCTTGGGACCCTTCACCTCGTCCATGACCTCCGCGACGACTTTGGCGCCATCGACGAGGGGCTTGCCCACACGAAAGTTGTCCCCCTCCTCGACGGAGAGGACTTCGTTGAGCTCGAGCTTGTCGCCAGGATTGCTGTCACGGCGGTCGAGAAACACGACCTGACCCTCAGCTACCCGATATTGTTTACCGCCGTCTCGAACGATGGCGATCATGATGTTCTCCTACTACTACGCTCTCAAATTCAGCGAAACTGCACCGAATGCTGCTCGGTGCCATAACCGTTCTCGCGCCGGATCACAACCTTTTTTCCCGAGCGGTGTTCCAACTTCGACAATTCATCGCGCATTTGGTTCACGAGGACGTCCAAAACCTCGTCTCCGACCAGCACGACGGCTTCCTGGTTGCGCCTATCACCGAGCCCGCGCTTGAGCTGCCGGAGGATGCCCGTGGCCGAGCTTCGCGCGCTGCGAATCGTACCGCGGCCGCTGCAACACGGACAAACCTCGCGCGACACTCGATCTTTCGATGGCCGCAAACGCTGACGGGTCATCTCGATGATCCCGAACCGCGACATGCGGCTGAACCACGTCTTCGATCGATCCTTCTTGATCTGCTCGCGAACCACTCGCTCGACGGCGCGACGATTCTTCGCCTCGACCATGTCGATGAAGTCGCAGATCACAACGCCACCCAGGTCTCGCAACCGCAACTGCCGCGCGATCTCCACTGCGGCCTCGCAGTTGATCAACACAGCGGTCTTCTCGAGATCCTTCTCTTTGCGATACTTGCCAGAGTTGACGTCGATCGCTACGAGCGCTTCCGTCTCGTCGATGACCAGCGAACCGCCACTCGCCAGCGGAACCTTGCGATCATAGATATTGTCAATCTCTTTTTCAATGTTGAAGCGGTAGAAGAGAGGCGTCGTCGATTGATAGTACTTCACGCGACTTGCGTAACGAGGCATCAAGCTGCGCAGGAAATCCTTCACGTGCAACGCGACTTCTTCCGAGTCGACAAGGATCTCTTCGACCTCCGGATCGAAGAGATCGCGGATCGTCCGGATCACGAGATCGCTCTCTTGGTAGACGAGTAACGGCGATTTCTCGCTCCCGGCGTTGTCGACGATTCCATGCCAAACCTGCTGCAGATAGCGCAGATCGCGGTCGAGGTCCTTTTTTACCTGATTGGCACCGGCGGTGCGCACAATGACGCCCATGTACTCGACTGGCGGAAACGAGTCTGCGATCTTGCGCAGCCGCTCGCGCTGTTTCGGTTCATCGATCTTCTTCGAGACCCCGGACCGGGACATGCCGGTGAGCAGCACGAGGTAACGCCCTGGCAAACTGACATACGACGTGACGGTCGGTCCCTTGTGGCCGATCGAGTCCTTCGACACCTGCACGAGGACCGTTTGTCCCTTGCGCAAGATGTCTTGGATCAACATCTTCTCGCGACCGTTCGTACTGCGGTCAGCGAATTTCTCGAACGGAATCCCGTTCGCACCGGCATAGGCGGGCATCAAATCCGAGACGTGGATGAAAGCGCTCTTGGACTCGCCGATATCTATGAATGCAGCCTGGATCCCGGGCTCGATGTTGACGACCCGACCCAGATAGATGTTGCCGAGCAGACTCCGTTCCCCAGTGTCTTCGAGGTAGTACTCCAGCAACGCGCCATCTTCGATGATGGCGACGCGACATTCGTCTTGCTCGAGTACGTTGACCAGTAGTCTCTTCACCGCGCACCTGGGCTCATGGAGGTCGTCGTTCGCAACGCCATCAAGGACGATGACGCCTCGCGATGGGGCGTCTCGCCGACGCTCTGGCATCGACGTAACCCCGCAAAAGAAGGGACGAAGTGTAACGTCTGCGGTCGCTGTGTCCATGAAGCGCTGCTCGGGATTCCCAGCAACCAGCCCAAGAACACCTAAGAAACTACAAGGTAAAGACTTAGCGATACAGGCTCACCTGCGCCAGGATTCTGCGCCGGCAACGGGGGCGCAGCATTGCCGGCTTCGAGCAAAAGCCCTAGGCTGCCCGCCTCTTCGGGAAAGGACCCCTATGCGGCTCATCATCTCCTCGTCGTTGGCACTCTTCCTCGGCCTCGTTGGCTGCGCTCACCACCCGACGCCTCGCGCGATCCACGACATTACGGGAGTCCGCCTGCTAAGGCAGGTTGAACAGCTCACGGCAATCGGTCCGCGTCCGCACGGCGATACGCAGCAGACCGCAACGACGCTGAAACACCTGCGAGAAACGCTGCAGGGGTATGGTCTAGAAGTACAGACGTGGAAGTACACAACGAAGAACTTCGGTGAAGTCGTCAACTTGACCGCGCTGAAGCAAGGTCTGGAGGAGCCGGAGCGGCTGATCGAGATCGGCGCGCACTACGATACAGTACCGGGCAGCCCGGGCGCTGACGACAACTCGAGTGGCGTTGCCGGTGTCTTGGAGATAGCCCGGGTGCTGGCTCCCTTGCGCTTGCAGCGGTCGGTTCGGTTCTGCCTCTATGGTGCCGAGGAAGTCGGGCTCGTCGGCAGCACCCTGCACGCGCGTGAACTCGACAATCGGCAGCAGGAGTTCGTCGAAGGCACTTTCATCCTCGAGATGATTGGCTTCTCGACGGACGCCGAAGAATCGCAAGACGCGCCGATTCGAATCCCCATCATTGCTTCTTTGCCCCACACCGGGAACTTCGTCGCTGTGGTCGGAAACTTCTCTTCCGGCAGCCTCGGTAACCTGTACGAGCGGGCTGCCGATCGCTATGTGCCAGAGCTGAGGTACTTCAGCGCCAATCGCATCGGCGGCTTCTTTGCGGACGCTGCCCGCAGCGACCACTTTCCGTACTGGGAGCTGGGCCGGAAAGCGATCATGTTGACCGACACCGCGAACTTCCGAAACCACCACTACCATGAAGAGTCGGACCTGCCAGAAACGCTGAACCCCAGCTTCATGCAGGCAGTCACGCGCGCGATGGTCGGCGCGGCGATCGATTGGGCCCGCCCCGCCGCGGCACCAGCTAGCCAACCCACGGTCGACACCCCGTGAGGGTCCGCGCAGCGTTGTTCATGGGGACAGCGATCAGCGGCGCATGCGTGCTCGCAAGTGTATCGTGGGTACTCCGTCTCCGTACCTGAAACGGACCGGTGAGCAGCGATAGTCGGGGTGCTCGCAGCGCACCGTGACGCGACATTGTGCCAGCACCGAACGGGGATCCCCGTCCCCGCAGTGTACGGCCTCGACCTGCGTCGAGACGTGCGCTGCCAAGTCTGTGGCGGGCAGTCCATTCGGCAGCAAGACGTGCTCGGCCACGAAGCGACGCGACAAACTCACAGCAGCGTACGTTCGCGGGGCCGGATGGTTGCCCCGCACTGAAACATCGATACGACTCCCCTCGTCGACATCGATGAATTGCTGCTTCCAACCGCTCGCTTCTCGCCAAGTTCGTTCCCGCACCTCAACCAGCTGCATGCCGGTGCCTTCGTCCCGGCGTGACGTCCAGGGTCCGCGGATTCCGGACACGCCGCCCCCAACGCCGAATGCGCCCAGCGTTGACTCTGGTTTGTACGGCGTCGTGCACTCTCGCTGATGTACCCAGCTCGGTCGCGGCGCCTCGGTCTGGCCGCGGAACGAAGATCCCTGCGAGCCGATGCGCGATCGCGCCTCGACGACGCGCTGCCCGTTCTCGTCGAAGACGTGCACGGTCACGGGCAGTGTCCGCGGCAAGTCGATCTCGACGGTCACCTGCGACAAGCTCCCGCGAACCAGAAACGGCGCCGGGTCTTCACTACCCACGCGCGCTGCCTCGCAGCGCACTCGATAGGTCCACGGAGGTAGGTCCTGAATCTCTACGACGCCAGAGGCGTCGACCTCGGCTCGCGCCTGGCGTTGATCACCGCGCGACCAGTGCTCGCTCGCGGGTGCGTCGAGGCGCCACAACTCCAGCTTTGTCGCGACCGGCTGCTGCGTGAGGCGGTCCAGGACGTGCAGTTCGAGAGCGCACGCCCCGGTCTCCAACACATCGGACGGGGGTCCCGTGAACTCGATCTCTACCAATGCATCGAGATCGATTTCAGGCGTTTGGACGTCGGTCTCTTCCGCGGCGACTGCGGCGTCTCCGTGCGACGCGACCGTGTCGACTTCTGGAGCCACGGCGCCCTCGAGCACAGGCGCGACGGCGCTCTCACTTACCGCAGAGCCCATGGGTCGTGACGCGGCAACCTCAACGTCGTTCGCGCCAGGCGGCGCATCGCCGCGATTCAAGGCCCAGAGAATCAGCCCCAGAAAAATGCCGGCAATCACGAACGCATAGCGGCTCTTTGATGACATGCGCTGGCAAGGCTCCGATCCATGGTGAGACCGGGAGATCGTCACCGATGCAGCGCGCCTGCGCAAAGGGCAGCACAAAAAAACAGGGCGTTGCGAGTTGACTCGCAACGCCCCGTGATCGCGCTCAGATCTCCGTCGAGGAGGTCTTGGCTGCGGCCTACTTCGATTTCCATCCGGAGCGCTCAGCCCCATACTTGCGGAAGAAGTAGTCGTGCTTCTGGGCCTCTTCGAGCGCTTGTTGGTAGATCCGGTCGGAGTCCTCGACGCTCGAGATGACCCGCGGCGTGATCAGGATCAACAAGTGATCGATCGTCGTCGCCTTGCGCTTCCACTCGAACAACGCCCCCAGGATCGGGATCCGCGATACGATCGGAATGCGCGTCTCGATCTCGAAGCGACGCTCGGTGTGCAAACCACCGATGACGGCGGTGTGGCCATTCTCGACACGGAGATATGTCACCACGGTCTGCGAAGCCTCTCGCGGCAGATCGATGAACGTCTCGTTCGAGGAGTTCGGGTCCGCGAAGCTGAAGCGCTCGAAGCCTTCCAGCGGGGACGTCGTCCCGGTCAGCGTGCTGACCTTCGGGATCACGTTCATGTGAATCGTATCGGTCCCAGGAACCACGTGCGGCGAAATGTAGAGCGTGAAACCGATGTTGATCGGAGAGCGCTCGTTCTCGTCGATCTCGACGCTGATGTTCCCGTTCTGGTCCTGCTCGACTCGCTGCACGGCGAACGGCACCGACTCACCGACGAAGATCGTCGAAGGGTGGTTGTCGAGGGTCGTGAGCCGCGGCTCTTGAATGACCTTCGAGTTGTCGTCGTCACGGATCATGGACAGGAGCACCTGGGTGCGCGTGAAGTCCAAGACGCCGAGCGCCTGGAACGCACCGTCTTGCAGAGACGACACGCGACCGAAGTCGAAGGGGAACGTGCCCCCGTTACGCGTCAGCGCCGTGAGACCCAGCGGATTCGGCTCGGCGCCGAAGAATGCCGCTTGCAGCCCTTCGCGGGCCGGGGTGTCCGGATCGTCCCACTTGAGCCCCTCTTCGAGAATGTCGTCGTTCGTCGTCGAGATGAACTTCACGTCCACCTGGACGAGCGGTTGCTCAACGTCCATTTTCTCGATCAAGCGCTCGATTGCGTTCAGGTTCGGTTCCACATCCTTGACGACCAGCGTGTTGGTCTTCACGTCGAAGTCCATCTTACCGTCGTCGGACAGCGCCTTCTTCAGCGCCTTCAACAGCGTGAACTCCGTCGTTTCGTCAGCAACCTCAGAGCCCTCGATATCAGCATGCTTCTCGATGTCTTGGATGATCGCAATGTAGCGCTCTGGCGGACGCACGTGCTTCAGACGGAACACGCGGGTCTCGAGCTGCTTATTGAGCGACTCCGGCGGCACGACGCGAATGATGTCAGTGACGCCTTCGGTCTCCTCGACCGCGACGTAGCCGGCGGTCTTCACGATCGTGTTGAGCGCGTCACGCCACGGCACGTTGCGCAGCGACACGGAGACTTTCCCGGTGACACCGTCTGCGACCACAATGTTGGCGCCACTATTCTTCGCCAACAAGTCGAGGACGACTTTGAGCTCAGCATCCTGGAATTCGAAGTTGATCGCCGGCGGTTGCGTGAAGCGGATCAAGCGCGGACTGTCATAGACAATAGTGCACTTGGTCTCACGGGCAATCACCTCGAGCGCCTTGCGCCACTCGATCGAGTCGAGCGACACGGTGACCTTCTCGCTGACTTCGGGATCAGCAACCAGGTTCACGTCGATCTGACGACCAATGTCCTGCAGTACTTCGCGCAGTTCTTTGTCGCGGACATCGATCGTGATGTAGTCGAGGGTGTCAGTTCGGCGCGGTCGCCATTGATCTTCAACCTACAACTTCTCAAAAAAAAAAAAATCATGGATTTTGGCGTATCAAGGTAGTCCTCAAACTACCCGCACAATTCAGATACGAAGATTAAGACATAAACACTTAACAGTGTGCGATTCCATGACGTAAATGTCCACAA
>JBCCHQ010000097.1:0-23862 GCA_039028735.1 Planctomycetota bacterium
CCAGCTTTCACTTTGACAATGGGGCCCCAGTCGGCCGTAGCCTGATCGTGGACGATCGGGACACGAACGCGGCCAGTCGCCGAATCGATCAACACCGCCTGCACGCCATCGGCGTCGATGACTTCGTGGACCTTTCCGGCAACAGGCGCTTCGATCTCAATCGTTGGCAGGATGACGAGCGACGCCAGCGCCACGACGATCCACGGCCACGGCCGTAGGGCATAGTGCGCGATCGTGAACCAGAGTACTGCGAGCACGCCGTGGCGCTCGTCGCGGCACGCAGCCACCCGCTGCACGGTGACGCCACTGCCATCGACGATCTCTGCAGCCCACCAACTGAGGCCGAAGTACACGCAAAGACCCGCGATCGGAGCCGTCCAGAAGTCGCTTCGCCAAAAGTCCCAGTCACCGTCACCTGGGAACAGTTGGAGGCGGCTGGCATCGATCGCTCCGTTGCTGATCGCTGCCTGAATCCCCTCCATACCTGAGCATGCGTGCCACGCGAACGCGGCCAGCACGATCGCGCCGACGACCGACATGATGAACTGCAACAAGTCGGTGAGAACAACGCCCCAGAATCCCGAAAGCAGCGAGTACGACATCGACAACGCACAAGCGATGGTCAGCGCTAGAGCCTTGTCGATCTCGAACAAGCCCTCGGCGATCTTCGCTGCAGCCAACATCACCCAACAGAGGACAATCGTATTCGTCAGAAACGCGTGAAAGACACCAAGCGTACCCCGAAGCACTTTGGCCTCGGGCCCGCCATAGCGAAGCTCTGCTAGCTCCGCCTTCGTCATCACGCCACCGCGCCGCCACAGCCGCACGAAAATGAACACACCGAGCATGCTCGTCGTGCAGTAACACCACCAAAGCCAGTTCTTCCAGATGCCGAAATCGCGCACCCAACCGGTCACAACCAGCGGTGTATCGGCGGCGAAGCTGGTCGCCACCATCGATGTCCCTGCTATCCACCACGGCAAGGTTCGACCAGAGAGAAAGAACTCATCGACGCTGCGGCTCGCACGACGCGCGAGCGCCATACCTACGCTGATGGCAAACACCACGTAGGCGCCTATGACGAACCAATCGATCGCCTGCAGCTGCATCAGCGTGCCTGACGAGAGGCGAGAAGATCCAAGACTGCCTGGCGCTGCGCATGCACCGGAAGGCCCAGCAAGTCACCCGGCTGTGCCTCGGATAGCGCCAGCTCTACAGCTTCCAGTTCACTCGCTGCATGTACGATCGCCGCCTGTGGCGCGCCCGCCGCCAGCAGTTCTTCTTCGATCAATTGCGGAATCTCCCCCTTCTCGCGGCCACGCCGGTGCTCGTCCATCTCTTTGATGTAGATGCGATCCGGTGTGCCTTCCCAGGCGATGCGAGTCAGCTCGCGAATCGACTCGTCGCTGCGATCGCCTGCTTGACCCAACAGCACGAAGTGGCGTTTTGCCGGTAGCGCTTGCACCATCTCGAGGAAGGCCCGTTGCCCATGCGGGTTGTGGGCGAAATCTGCGATGACTCGAAAGCCGTCGATTTCGTAGACGTTGGCACGCCCCGGATTGTCCGTCGCATCTCCTGCAAACTCACTGAGCCCCTGCGCGATCTGTGCATTGGAAACACCAACGATCGCGGCCAACGCCGTTGCCGTGATGGCATTCGCGATGTTGTGGCGCGCGGCTCCGCCCAATGCAATGGGCACGTCAGCGACGGAGGTGATGGTCTCGCACACGCTACCGCGGTGGTGCACGATGGCATCCCCTTCCAGCACATAGGCGTCCCCACCGCTGGCGACATGTCCCTGAACGACGACATTGTGCTCGTCAGTCGAGCACCAAACGATCGGTGCGCTGATACTGCAAGCACGAGCTACGGTTTCCTCGTCATCTGCATTCAACACGACCTTGCTGCCTGGACCCGCCGCCTTCGTGATCAGGAACTTGATCTCTGCCAATGCCTCCAAATCAGGCACACCGAACTCGCCCAAGTGGTCTTCAGCGATGTTCGTGATTGCCACCGCTGCTGCATGGTCGACGCCCAGCCCCCGGCGTTGCATTCCACCACGGGCAGTCTCCAAGATCGGAAACGTGACTTCACGATGCCGCAGGACTGCCCTCGCACCACCGGGTCCGGAGTAGTCACCCCCGTCGAAGAGCTGACTGCCAACGAACACACCGTCCGTCGACGAAAAGCCGGGCACCCTATCGGCCGCGCGGCCGATCGCACCCAACAACCGCACCGTCGTAGTCTTCCCGTTGGTACCGGTGACCATCACGATCGGCAGGTCGTAGATCTCTCCCCAAGGCACGTCGGCTACGGCTGGTAGGTCCGATACCGGCCAGGTGCGGGAACCGGCGCCAACGCCGAGGGAGATCTCGTCGTCGTCCCAAAGAAACGTAACGTCGTGGTCGCGTGCCGCGCGCGCGAGCTCGTGCCAGCGTGGTGCTGCCTCTGCGGCAATGGCGTGGCGCACACGGGTCAATGCTGCGTCAACTGATTCCGCTGGTGCGGTGCCATCGAGATCCGCCACTGCACAAGACCAGGCCACTTCATTGAGCTCGCAAGCGGCATACAGCGTGTCGATGGGCGCGCTGAACGCCAACGTCGCGCCACCTCGCGTGAAGTCCACCGCCACTTCCGACGCGCCCCAGCCAACCGCCTCGAGCAACGGCCCGAGATGACGCCTCCAGGCCTCACTGCCAGCGCGCACCGCGGCGTCATCTCCGTTGACCTCGAGCACCGCTCCGGCCCCTGGCAAAAGCAGATTGGGTCCGGTGTAGCGGCGTGAGTCGTGCAGTTGCGGCGTCTTCATCAGTCGTCGCTGTCTCGAGCAACCCGCACCCCGCGGTCGTCGCGAATCAGACTACCGGGCGTTGCACTCTCAGCCAGTGCCGTCAAATCGGGAAGTGCCGTCGGCGCGGCTCCCTTCTCACCGCCACCAATGGCCTCCGAGTCGAACTCGCTGATCTGGTTCCAGCAACGCTGAATGTCGTCGCCAAAGATCAGGATCAAGTCCCCCACGTCGGCGCGATTCAGCGCGTTGTTCACTGCCTCTACTTCGTCGGGAATCACGGTGATTGCACTGCCGTCGACTCCGCGCTCGAGCAACGCGTCCTCGAGCATGCGCGGAATCTCTTCGGCATCGCGCCCTCGCAGCGAATCGTCACGCCGACAGATGAACCGATCGAAGTGCGGGGCAGCCAAGCGAGCAATCTCGACGACGTCTTCGTCTCGGCGATCGCCGGGCACTGCCAAGACGCAGATCCGTTTGCCAGCCACATCCAGTCGCGACACGAGTTGGCACATAGCGTCGACGGCAGCCGGATTGTGCCCATAGTCCAGAATCACCTTGAACGGATGCTCGTCGAAGACGTTTAGCCGTCCAGGCGCCTGGAAGTACGTCGTGTCAAAAGTACGCAGTCCATGGCGAATGTCTTCGAGGCCACGATTCATGCTGAACGCGATCCCAGCAGCAAACATTGCGTTCTGCACGTTGTGCAGCGCGCGGCCGTCGAGAGTTGCTGGAATCAAATGGGTCCACAACAGCGGGATGTGTGTATGACTATCGTAGATCGTGATCATGTGCCCTTTCATCCCCTCCTCGAGGACAACGGCACGACCACCCGCTTGGATGTGTTCCTTGACGAGTGCGTTCGCGGGGTTCAGCGTCACGTAGCAAATATTCTCGGCCTCTGTGTAGTCAGCCATCTTCAGGCAGTGTTCGTCGTCGGCATTCAACACAGCTGTGTCGCGGGCGGTCTCGACGACGATTCGCTTCACTGCCGCCAGCTGATCGACGGTGTCGATCCCGCGTAGCCCTAGGTGATCGGCCGTAACGTTCAGGCATGCCGCCACGTTACTCCGTCGAAAGCCCAGCCCACGCTTTAGTAGTCCTCCGCGTGCGACTTCGAGCACGGCAGCGTCCACCATGGGGTCACGCAACACCATTCGTGCGGCGAGCGGTCCGGTCAAATCTCCTTCAACGGAGCGTCGTCCGTTGATATAGACCCCATCGGTCGATGTCATGCCGACCGTGCTGCCACCAAGTTTGAAGATATGGGCAAGCATGCGAGAGGTCGTCGTCTTGCCATTGGTGCCTGTGATCGCGGCGATGGGGATGCGCGCCGGTGAGCCGGGTGGGAACAGCATCTCGATGACCGGGCCCGCCACGTCTCGCGGTGACCCCTCGCTGGGAGCCACGTGCATCCGAAAGCCAGGTGCTGCGTTCACCTCGCAGATCGCACCACCCGTCACTTTGAACGACTCCGAGATGTCTGTCGTCAAGTAGTCGATGCCGGCGACGTCGAGCCCTACGGCGAGCGCAGCACGCTCGGCCATCTCTCGGACGTCTGGGTGAATGATATCCGTCACGTCTTCGGCGGTGCCTCCAGTCGACAAGTTTCCGGTCGAGCGCAGATACACGACTTCGTCCTTGGGTGGGACCGTACTGTCGCTGTAGCCGAGCTGGCGCAGCAACCGCTCGGCTTGATGGTCGATCTCCAAGCGGGTCAGCACCTTTTCGTGCCCAACTCCTCGGCGGGGATCGCGATTCGTCTCTTCTACGAGTTGTGCAATCGACTGCTTGCCGTCGCCGACAACGTGACCGGGGACTCGCTTCGAGGCAGCAACCAGTTGTCCGTTGACGACCAGCAAGCGATGGTCGAGCCCCTCGATGTACGACTCGACGATGATCGTCCTGGCGTGTTTACGCGCTGCCGTGAAGCCGGTGGCGACAGCCTCATCGTCATTGAGATTGATCGACACGCCGCGGCCGTGATTTGCGTCGAGCGGCTTCACGACGACCGGATACTTGATGCGACGCGCGGCCCGAACCGCCCCGCCCTCGGAGTGCACGAGCTGTTGCCGCGGCACGGGCAATCCGAGATCGCGCAGAATCGTATTCGTCTCTTCTTTGTCCGAAGCGATCTCGACCGCGATGTGTCGGGTCTCGCTGGTCACGGTCGCTTGGATACGCCGCTGAAAGCGACCGTGTCCGAACTGGACGAGGCTGTACCGGTTGAGGCGCAAGAACGGGATGTCGCGTTCCTGCGCCGCCTTGACCAGCGAAGCCGTGCTGGGACCCAGGGAACGGCGCTGCGCGTAGCGAATGAACGAGTCACGTTCTTCATCGAAATCGAAGTCAGCGGGCACAGCGCCTGAGTCGCGCAGCTCCGCCGGGAGCAGACTTTGCAGCAGCGTCATTGCAAGCTTGCCAGCCTCGAGGCCGACATCCTGTTCCTCGAACTCATAGACCACATCGTAGACGCCGGGACGATCTGCGCTCCGCGTTTTGCCGAACGTCACATCGGCACCGGCGACGTTCTGCAGCTCGATCGTCACGTGCTCGAAGATGTGGCCGAGCCACGTCCCTTCGTCCTCGCGCATGCGACGCACGAAGCCGCCGGGTTCACGGTAAGAGCAGCCGTGTTCGTGCAAACCCGGCAGCTTGTCGAGGAGGCCATCGATGAAGTCGCTCCCGAGACGCGCCGAAGGCCATGCCTCGAGGTGCCCGAGGTCGATCACCATGCGCACAACAGGAAAGTTGGCGTAGAGGTTTGGGCCGATGAACACCGAGGTATCGAGGATCTGCATATTCGTGCCCTTTCGGCTCTGGTCGCGTCTAGGTTCTTGGAGGTCGTGCCTGGCGTGTTTCCAAATCGTAGCTGCTACCGCTGATCAGGACGTGCAAACGCACGTCGGTGACACAGATGGGGTCGTGCTGTTGTGATGAGTCCATGGATGAAAACGAGATCTCGTGCGTGTCGACGACAGTGATCGCACCGGTGCCACAGACTTCCAGGCGTTGGCCATCGATCACTGCAGACGTGTCCTCGTCCAAGCCAATACCAACGAACGACGGGTTGTAGGACAGCGCCGTGAGCAACCGCCCCAAGCGATCGCGCTGACGAAAGTGCTGATCGATGATGAAGCCATGTGTCAGGCCCAGGCCGGGCGCCAGAGTCACCATGTCACAGCGGGGCGTGGATCCCTCATCCCCGAACGCGATCATGTGCTCGGCCAAGATCGCTGCGCCGGCAGAAGTACCGGCGACGTGCATCCCTTCGCCGTGCCGTTCCAGAAGGCGCTTGGCGAACGGAGTGCCGCCCAGCGTCGTCGATAAGCGCAGCTGGTTGCCCCCGGTCATGAAGACGCCATCTGCCTCGTCGAGCGCGTGGAGGTACTCGTCTTGCTGACAGTCTGCACGCGTCTCGATCGGCAGTGATCGGGCCGCAGCAACGCCCATGTCCAGGAACACTTCTTCGTAGCGCGGGCCGGTGCTGTCGAGACGCGAAGCCGTCGGGATAATCACGATGCGGGCTGAATCTGCGCCACACACTTCTGTGAAGCGCCGCAGCACCTCGCGATTGCGAACTTTTTCCTCGGCACCACCGATCGGCATCAAAGTGCCGGCGCCCTGCTGTCTACTCAATGTTGCGAACCCTCTCGAACGCGCCAAACAGGATCGGTCTTCCAGCATCAACGTGACGTTGTCCCCGCGCCCAAACGTCTTCTACGGAGTGATCGTCTCCAAGCACTACCAAGTCTGCGCAGGCCCCGGCGCTCACGGCACCCTTGCCGGGAAGGCGGAGCAGCCCTGCAACATTCGACGTGAAGGCTGGGAGGACCCGATCGAGGCCTGCTCCCTGTGCAAGGAGCTTTTGCAGCGCCAGCGCCAGTGCATTGGGACGGCCCACGTCGATGCTCGCGACGCGGCCATCCGCATTGAAAGTAGGAAGACAACCACCACCATCGGTACTCACCGTGATGCGATCGTGTGGCAAGTCCGCGTCGAGATAACTCAGCAGCGCGGCCGTCGCCGGCAACTCTTCCCCGTCGACTGGCAAGTCTTCTTCAGGAAAAGCAGTCACGTCGATGTTGCAGCCATCCGCGGCGAGTTGTAGAGCTTCTGCAAACAGCGCGCGCCGTCGATTGACGTGAGTCGGTTGGAAGACACGCGCTGGGATCTCGCTGGCGTCCAGACAATCGCGAACGATTGCGAGTCCGCGCTCGCCATCGCCCAGGTGCAGATGCAGCACCCCCGCCTTGCTAGTCATCAAACCTGCCACATGGGTGTCTCCGGCAAGACGCAAGATTTCATCGCGCGTCGGCTGACTGGATCGATGGTCGCTGATCGCAACTTCACCGACGCCGATCACCGGATCGATGTGGACGATGTCACCGCGAACGCTCCCCGTGACCGTCGCGGGCGGCACGTGATAGCCACCGGTGTAGCAATACGCACTCAGCCCTTCGGCGCGTAGAGCATACGCGGCGGCCACTACTTGCCCCGGCGTACGCACGACATCGTCAGTGCCCAGCAGCCCAACGACCGTCGTGATACCCCCTCGAGTGAACTCACTGAGAGGCACTGGTGGGACCCGCGTCTCGTACCCAGCTTCACCGCCGCCACCCGTGATGTGGGCATGCCCGTCGATCAAACCTGGGATCACGCGGCGACCACGCAGGTCGATCTCGGTGGCCCCATAGCTACTCAGCGACGGCAGATCCCTCCCCACAGCGGCGATCTGCTGCCCTGCAATCAAGATGTCGGCTAGCCCGCACGGCTCTGGTGCAAAGACCTCGCCGTTGCGCAGGAGTGTAAACGTGCTCAAAGTTCGTGCCTTCCCACTCTACATGGTCGACGATTCGGCACGACAAGGCAAGACCACAGTGAGGGTTGCGAAAACGCTAGCAGGAGGAGATGCGGCAATCGAGGTGACTGGGCTCGGTGTCGCATTGCGGAAACGGAGCCGGTGGCGGTGCACCCAGACCGAACAGGTAGCGCACCAGGTAGATCGCGTCGGCAATGTCGGCCGAGTCGTCCCCATTCGCATCGGCAGCTGGAGCACACGGTGGTGTAGCGATACCTAGAAGATGTTCGAGGGTCGCCATGACATCGGGCAAACCCAACGTCCCATCTCCATCGACGTCACCGCGCACGAACAACAGCTGATTCAGCGTCGGTAGGACGACGGCATCGACGACGCCATCGCCATCTATGTCATTGTGTAGTTGGTAGAGCGCGGGGTCTGGCCCAAGTGCGATCATTGCCAGCGATCCAACAGCGACTTCGACATCTCCGAAAGTCACCTCGAGTGTTTCTTGGATGCCAGCGGCCACATCGACCTTCACGTGTGCAAAACCTGGCGTCACACCTTCGATCTCCAGCTGGATCGGCGCGGCGGCAATTGCCGCAGCTCGATCGGCCACGATAATGGACTCGTAGCCATCGATCTCACCGACCGAGTAGTGAAACGTTGCCGCAATCTCCTCGTCGACAAAGCCACCCGGAGCACGACCTACGTGGTCGCCGTTCGCTGCGCGAGCATGCACCGTTGCCGGTCCATTCACGTGCAGCTGAATCTCTGGAAGCTGTGGTGGCGCCGCAGACCCCGGCAGCTGCAGGCGCTGCAGACTCGCGTTGCCAGAGCCGGCGAAAACATGCAAGACGTCGTGCCCCACCCGCCGGTCGAAGAAATAGCCTGAGTGCTGCGTCTCGAGTTCGAAGTTCTGGCTCACGCCGGCGGCAACCAACCCCTCCATGCTCTCGCGCAGAACCGTGCCATCCCCACCAGCCACGGCGAACTGCGTATCCAGCAGTATCTTGTCCCCAGGCGTGTAGACGGGCCGAGCGTACTCGCGAAACTGGACGAGCGTTGGCCTCCCGGTACCGAACAGCTGCACGACCTCGACGTTGACTGGCGTCGGCTGATTGTCGATGAAGTTGTGCCAGGCCTCAGTCTGGTACATCCAGGCGCCATTGAGTGAATCGTGGCGCTGTGGCGTCGAGTACGGCATCGCGCAAGGTTCGAGCGGCGGCGTAATCTCTACGTCGAGCAATTCGCGCGTGAACTGCCACGGTTCGGGGCGAAACAAGAGCCTAGTCGCCAGGGTGTCCCAGAAGGAATCGTAGTCTTCGAGCACAAGTGGCCGCACAGGATAGGGAGGGTCTGCGTCCCCAACCAACCAGTCGTAGCGCATGGGGGCCGGAAAGGGTGATGCGTTGAAGTACTGCGGACTGGGCATCAGCATGTAAGGGCCGGGCATCTCCCGCACGATGTACTTCGTGACTGCTGCGCTGCCAAAGTCGCGGCCGTACAGCAGCGCGCGCAGGAGCTCCACGGAGCCGAGAAACGGCGCTCCGGCAAACGCCACCTTCGTCACCGGTGGGCCACTGCAGTTGCCACTGAGGAACTGGCGCACAACCAACGCTCCCATCGAGTGGGCAACGAGATGCACTTCGGTGATCCCCACCGCCTGCAGCCCCGCCAATCGCTCGCAGAGGTTCTTGGGAATTGCTCCGGTCGGCACTCCCGACAGCTCCACGGCCTCGCGCCGCCAATCGTACGGGAAGAAGAAGTAATTCTCTCCGGGGTTCGGTGACGCGATGTCACCCGGTACGAAACCGAAGTCGATCGCGGCTTCCGTCAGCATGCAGTACGGGTCGAGGTCGTTGGAGCCAAGACAGCCTGGCAACAGATCGAGCTGCTGCGGCGCCGTGATGTTGCGGATCCAAGCAGCGCCCATCCGTCGAAACTGTAAGTGCAACAGCTCTGTGTTCGACACCGTCGGCCAGAAAGCGTCCGACGTGTTTCCACAGTGCAGCTGCGAACCGAGAATCCCGGGCAAGACGACGATCGCCACACCAGCCGGGAACACCGGCGGTAACACATCTATGGTGCGCTCGAAGTCGTTGTTGCTCTCGTCACTCTCGGCAACGGCGTTATTGGCATCGACTCGTAGCGTTAGCGTGTGCAGGCCGGGCGCCGCCACCAGAGCCGTGAAGTCGATCTGATCGAGGATCCCCTGCGCGCTCAAAGCGGCGGTAGGCACTTCGGCGATGACGTCGCCGTCCAACAGCAACGCCGTGGTCGAAGCGGCTGCTGGCGCAGTGCCGATGTTCTCGATCGCCCAATCGACGAAGAACGACTGCCCCGCGACAACGGGATCATCGGTCACGGTGCCAGGCGCGTCGCTGAGCACCAGCGGCACCCCGGCGCCAACGACGTTCGCCGGCACGAGATCGGGCGCCGGCGGTCCGGCGAGACTGAGTGTCGGCAAGAACAGACAGAGGTAGAGCAATGTGCGCATAGAGGTCTCTTTCGTTGGGCCGCTTGAGCGCCCCAGCATAGCAGCGTACACCGACGCGTCAGAGTGGCACTTGCCAGACGTCCAACAGCCTTCCCCTGCCAGAGTGACAGCTACCGAAGTTCAGCGTCAGCCTCGCCACGGATGCCACAAACACCAATGTGGAAGCTACTTAGTGCACACTGCTCCGGACACACCCGAGTCCGGACCCGGATCTGCGAGGGCACTCACGACCCGATCGAAGGAGTCTTCTATGAGTGAACTGAGCAAACTACCGACTCTCGCCCTACGCGATACCGTTCTGTTCCCGGGGGTGACGACCCCACTACGGGTCGGCCGCGCCGAGTCGTTACGCGCCGTCGAGCTGGCCCTCGCCTCGAACCAAGAAGTGTTCGCCGTGCTCCAGACCGGCAACGAAGACACCATCGATACGAAGAAGCTCCACAACATCGGCACGGTCGCCAAGATTGGCCAAGTGAATCGTACGGACGGCTCGGTGCAGCTGCTCGTCCAAGGGCAGCGCCGCGCGAACGCTGTGCGCTACGACCTCGTCGACGGCAGCGTGCAGGCCACGGTGCAGGAAGTCGTCGAGATCGACCTGTCGGCCAACAGCACCCTCCTCGAAGCGCTGCAGAAGGAAGTCACCGAGCGCGCCACAGAACTGGCGACACGAATCGGCGTACCCGGCGGCGTCTTCAATCAAGCCCTCGCTCAAGTGAACGACCCGGGGCGTTTCGCAGATCTCGTCTCCAGCTTTCTCGATGTCGAGGCAGAAGAGAAACAAGACCTGCTGAAGACGCTCGACACCGAAGAGCGCCTGCGCAAGCTGCTCGTGATGATGCAACGACAGATCGCCGTGCTCGAAGCGCAGAACGACATTCGCACGCACGTCCAACAAGAGCTCGGCGATCGCCAGCGAGAAATGGTCCTGCGCGAGCAGCTGAAGGCGATCCAGAAGGAGCTCGGCGACGAACCAGCCGCAGAAGATCTGCAGACCCTGGCAGAACGCATCAAAGCTCTCGAGCTGCCTCCTGAAGTACGCAAGGAAGTGGACCGAGAACTGCAGCGACTCGAATCGATGAATGCAGAGTCGATGGAAGCGCAGGTCCTGCGCACCTACCTCGAGACGATCGTCGAGCTGCCCTGGAACGAACGCAGTGACGCGAAGCTCGACCTCGAAGCAGCCGAGCGGATTCTCGATGAAGACCACTACGGGCTACAAGACGTCAAAGATCGAGTACTCGAGTACCTGGCCGTGCTACAGCTGCACGAGCAGAAAGCGACCGACGACGCGGCGCAGCGGCGCGCACCGATCCTGTTGTTCGATGGCCCCCCCGGCGTCGGCAAGACTTCGATCGCCCGCGCGATCGCCCACGCCACGGGTCGTGAGTATGTCCGCATCTCTCTCGGCGGCGCCCGCGACGAAGCAGACATCCGTGGACACCGTCGGACGTATGTCGGCGCACTACCCGGTCGCATCATTCAAGGGATGCGCCAGGCAGGCACGAAGAACCCGGTGTTTCTCCTCGACGAGGTCGACAAGCTGGGACAGTCGCTGCAAGGCGATCCGGCCAGTGCGCTGCTCGAGGTCCTCGACCCCGCACAGAACGACGCCTTCGTCGACAACTACCTCGGTGTACCGTTCGATCTTTCGGAGGTTCTCTTCGTCGCCACGGCCAACTATGCGCAGGCCATTCCCGCACCCCTGCTCGATCGGATGGAGCGCATCGAGTTCAGCGGCTACACGGAAGCCGAGAAGCGCGAGATCGCTCGCCGCTACCTCCGGCCGCGACAGCAGCTGGAGAGCGGCCTCGAAACCGAACAGCTGACCGTCGAAGACGGTGCCTTGGAGAAGGTCATCTCCCACTACACCCACGAGGCGGGCGTGCGGCAGCTCGAGAAGGAGCTCGGCAAGCTGTGCCGCAAGGTCGCCCGATCCGTGGCCGTGGACCCGGCGACGACCGCGTCGATCGACGCGGAACGCGTCGGCGAGCTGCTGGGTCGCCCGCGAGTGCACCCCGAGCGCGCACTGCTGACCGACCAGATCGGGGTCGCGACGGGGATGTACTACACGCCAGTGGGCGGCGACATCATGTTCGTCGAAACCACAACGATGGCCGGCAATGGGCACCTCGTCCTGACGGGCCAACTCGGTGATGTGATGCGTGAATCAGCGCAAGCGGCTTGGAGCTATGCCCGCTCACATTCGGCGGAGCTGCTGATCGACGAGCCGATGTTCGACCGCGATCTACACATTCACGTCCCGGCAGGTGCGATTCCCAAGGATGGACCGTCCGCGGGCATCACGCTGGCGACGGCGCTGATCTCGGCATTGTGTGGCGTCCCGGCGCGCAACGACATTGCGATGACAGGCGAAGTGACGCTGACAGGGCGCGTGTTGCCGATCGGCGGCGTCAAAGAGAAGGTCCTTGGGGCCGTGCGTGCTGGGATTCGCGAGATCATTCTGCCGGCCCCCAATATGGTCGATCTCGAAGACTTGACTCCGGAAGTGCGCGACGTGCTGACGGTGCATCCAGTCGAGCACCTCGACGAAGTGCTGGAGTTGTCGCTGCGTGGCGGCGTGTTTCGCAGCTCGAGAATCTTCATTGAAGGCGAAGAGCCGCCGCGAATGCGGTAGCCAACACCCGCGCTGTCTGGCAGGGTCACCGTTTCTGAAAAGGAGGTCAGCATGTCTCAACACCAGAAACGCGTGGTCCTGCTGGTTGCAGCACTCTTCATGGCGGTAGGCGGCACTTCCCCCGCTTCGAGTTGCTGCATGGTCCCGCTAACGTACCCAGGAGACGTCGACCAATCGCGCCAGGACGGCATCGTCTTGTTCCACGATGGACGTGAAGTCTTACTGGTGCGCGTTGCGCCAACGTTCCCCGATTTCGACTACGGCCCGGATCGCATGGCTTGGATCGTGACGGTCCCGAACAAGCCGGATCACTACGCGGCGATCGAGCCAGAGGTCTTCACAGAGACGCAGCAGCTCTACTACCGGCTACGCCAACTGGCGTCCAAGCAGCGCCCCTATGACCTCATGCCCACCGTCTCCATGGGCTCCGACAGTGCCGTCGCGAGCAAGTCCGCGCTGATCATCGACGAAGTAGTCGCCGTCGGGCCGTACGAGATCACACCGGTCCAGGCACCCGGACCAGGTGGCGCGCAGGCCCTCAACGACTACCTCGACCAAAGAGGCTTCCCGGCCGAGTCTCTCGAAGAGCTCGAGTGGTTCACCAGTCGCGACTTCACATTCCTGTGTGTCGAAGTACGCCCAGAGAACGGGGCAACGAAGTTCGCCAAGAACGTCGAGCTACCGGCACTCCAGATCAGCTTCGCGTCCGAGGCGCCGTACTACCCTGCCCGCTACAGCGCTCGCCAGGGCAACTTTGCGCTAGGGCTAACCGTGGTCACGTCCGAGCCGCTCGCGCGCGACTCGCTCCGCGAAATGCAGTGGCAGCTTGCGGCACGAACGCCCCTCGCAAACCTGTTCACAACCAAGCCGCTTCCGGCTGAACTATCGCCCGCACTCGCTCAACTACCCGGCAATGGGGACGTCGAACGCTGGTACGTGAATCCAATCATTTCGCGGGGCTTCAACCGCGCCGACGATGACGAGTTTTCAATCCACACCTGGTCCGGGGACGTGACCATGCCCATCGGTGACAGCAGCGATGGCCCACCCAGCTGGTACTCAGGGGATGGACCCCGCTCCGTCTGGCAGAGCGTACAGACGCACCAAGATCTGGTCGTGGTGGTGAGTGTGCTGTCGGCACTGGTCACTGGCTTCGTGGTTTGGCTGCGCTCCCGCGTCAGATCCCGAGGTCGCCGCCCTCTTCCTCGAGAATGAGCTCGCGCGGCTCTTTGAACAGCTGCACACGAAGCGCGCGGTTCGACAAGTTCTTGCTGACGACCGGCGATGCCGGCAGGAAGCAGCGAATCGTCGTCCCTTCCCCGGCCTCACTCTCGGCAGTCACCGTGCCGCCGTGCTGCTCGATGACCTTGCGCGTGAACGACAGGCCAATGCCGGTCCCGAGACTCTTGGTCGTAAAGCCGAACTGAAAGATCCGGTTCAGATCTCCAGCGGCGATCCCCACGCCGTCGTCGACGAATGCAACTTCGACACCCGCCCCGCGCCGCTGCACCTGGATGCGAACGCAGCCGGTCTCGCGATCGGCCGACTCGACGGCATCGATTGCGTTGAGGAGCAGATTCAGGAAAGCCTCCTGCAGCATGTCGAGATCGCAGCGCACCATCGGTAGGTCCTCTGCATACTCGCGCTCGACAGCGACCCCCTCCCCCTTGTTGATCGCCACGAAGACGACGCGATCGATCAGGCGCCGGAAGTCGACAGGGTTCATGCGCATCGTGCGCGGCTGAATGGCTCGCAGGAAGACGACGAGGTCGCCGTAGATTCGCTCGTAGTCATCGCGAATGGCACCGAGGTCCTCTTGCCCCTCGCTGTCGAGCTGCTCGAGTTCGCGATCGCAAAAACGCCGCAAACGATCCCCGACGATCCCCATGAAGTTCTTGATCCGGTGGGTCTGGGTCAGCGTCTCTTCGATGACTTGCGTGCGGCCGAGTTCGACCAGGAACGGATAGTAGGAACTTGCGTGATGGGGCTCGAGCGCGATCAACTGCTCGAGGCAGCGCTGTGCATGCCCGAAGTCCTTCTTGACGACATGGACGACGGCAAGGTTGAAAAGGGACGCACCATCGGCTGGATCTTCTTCGAGCGCGCGACGCAGGTCCTCGATCGCGCCGTCGAGGTCATCGAGAAAGAAGCGTACGACACCGCGATTGGTCGCCAGCCGCGGGTGATCGGGCTGCAATTCCGCGACTCGTTCGTAGGCGTCCAGCGCTTCCCCGTGACGGTCGGCTTCTTGCAGAAGCTTCGCATGGAGGAAGTGCGTCGCCGCTGAATCGGGCTTCGTCTGCAGCGAAGTGCAGACCGCCTCGATCGCACCGTCGAGATCATCGAGGTTGGCCTTCGCAACCGCCAGATTGTGCCATGTGCGATAGCCGGCTTTCCCGGCAGCGACTCGTTCCTGCAAGCGGGCTAACGCACGTCGCGGATCATCGCGGACGATTCGTTGGGTGTCGCTGACCGGATCAGAGTCGTGTTCGGAGTGCATGCTGCGGGTACAGTAGCCACCGATCTGGGGGTTGTCAAACAGCCGCAGCCGTGTAGTTTGGTCCTTTGTCTGCAGCCAGCCAAAGAAGGAGTGCTCGTGTCTCAACCTCGACTCAACGACATCCGTCGCGGGGATACCGTCGAAGGGATCTATCTCGTCGAGGGCGCCAACTTCAAGCAAGGGCGCAACGGCAAGTATTTCATTCAAATGACGCTTCGCGATGCCTCGGCTGCGGTGCGCGGCCTGCGCTGGGAAGCCAGTCAGGAAGACTTCGCCAAGCTCGAGAAGAACCCGTTCCTGTCGCTGCAAGGGCGGGTCGAGGAGTTCCAAGGGAACCGGCAGATCATCGTCGACGGCTTCGAGCCACTGTCGGGAGAAGACGCTCGCATCGATCCCAAGGACTTCTTGCCGCACACGAAGTACGACATCGACGAGATGCTGGACGAGTTGCGCCAAATCGTCGCCGACGTGCCGAATCCAGGTGTACGCGACTTGGTCCACGCGGTCCTCGCACGCCCCGAAGTCGCCAAAGGGCTTCCCGCGACTCCGGCCGGCAAGTCGATGCACCACGCGTACGTGGGCGGCCTGCTGGAACACGTTGTGTCTCTATGCCGGTTGGCGCTCCAGATCGCGGATCACTACCCCTGGATCGACCGCAGCGTCTTGATCGCCGGCGTGGTCCTGCACGACCTGGGCAAGGTTTCTGAACTCAGCCACACGACGGGTTTCAACTACACCGATGAAGGGCAGCTACTCGGGCACATTGTGATCGCGTTGGGGTGGATCGACGAGGCTGCGCGCAACGTGCCAGAACTACCCGCAGAGACTCTGCTCGAGATCAAACACATCGTCGCGAGCCACCACGGGAAGCTAGAGTTCGGGTCCCCGAAAACGCCGATGACGGCAGAAGCCATCGCGTTGCACTTCATCGACAACCTGGATGCGAAGCTGGCTGCGTTCCACCAGTCATTTCAGGATGCCCCATTGGCCGGAGCAGACCGCTGGAGCGAGTACAGCCACATGTTCTCATCGCGGCTCTACTTCCCGCGCCGCATGGACGACGGGCCAACCCAGCAGCACAATGAGGGAGTCACCGAGGGGCAGGGCGAGCTGCCGCTCTAGACGAGCGCCACTTCCTTGAGCACCTTGCGCAGACGGGTCTTCGTCTTGTCGCCAGCAGCGACGAGCGGCAGCCTCAGCTCATCGCGCATCAACCCCATTTCGGCAAGCGCCGCTTTGACGGGGATCGGATTCGTCTCGGTGAACAGTGCTCGCATGACTGGCAACATGCGACGATGCTCCTCCCGCGCGGCGGGCAGCTGCCCCTCCTGTACGTAGTCGAAAAGATCGACCATGGCGCGCGGCATCACGTTCGAAATCACCGATACGACACCAGATGCCCCCAGGCAAAAGAGCGGAAACGTCAGCGAGTCCTCGCCTGACAGCAGCTGCAGCTTGCCTTCACTCAGCACCGCTTCCGCCAGGGCAAAATCGCCGCTCGCTTCCTTGCAGGCGACCACACCGGGAATCTCTGCGAGGTGGCGGTACGTCGCCGCATCGAGGGACACGGCTGTGCGCGAAGGGACGTTGTAGGCAACGACCGGGAGACCAGCCTCTGCTACAGCACGGAAGTGCCGGACCATCCCCTTGGGTGTCGGCTTGTTGTAGTACGGAGTGATCACAAGAGCCGCATCGGCACCGCATTCGCGAGCCGCCCGTGTCCGTTCGACGGCCTCCGTGGTCGAGTTCGAACCGGTCCCAGCAACGACTGGGACGCGACCGGCGGCACGGTCCACAGTGAAGCGTACGACCTTGTCATGTTCTTCCGCGCTCAGCGTGGCGCTCTCACCGGTGGTACCGCACGGAACGAGACCGTGGACGCCCTCGCGAATCTGAAACTCGATCAGACGCTCGAGCGCTTCCCAGTCAATCTCACCCTGGTGAAACGGCGTGACGATCGCAGTGAAAACACCATCGAACATGATCCCCCCTCAGGTACTGCTAGCTACCGATCTCCTCGACGAGGCAATCGATCAAGTGCCGCGCCAGAGATTCGTTCTCGTCTGCATCGGGGCCCTCGATCAGAACACGAGCGAGCGGCTCGGTGCCCGAGTAGCGTAACAGGAGACGCCCCCGTCCCGCGAGGCGTTCCTCAGTTTCCCGCGCTGCAGCCGCCGTCTTCGGCAGATCGTCGAACGGCACTTTGCGCGCCACTTCGGTGTTCAGCAGCACTTGGGGGAATCGGGGAATCTCGGCGCGGAGCTCTGACAGGGGCCGGACACCCGCTTTGAGCATCCGCGCGATGTGAAGGCCGGTGCGCACTCCGTCGCCCGTGTTGGCCTCGGGGAGATAGATAATGTGGCCAGACTGCTCACCGCCCAGGGCGGCGCCGCGTCGGCGCAGCTCCTCGAAGACTTCACGATCGCCCACCGGAGTGCGAGCCATCTCGACGCCGTTCGCGCGCAGGTGAGACTCCATGCCTGCGTTGGACATTACCGTCGCAACAAGGCAGTCTCCTGGCAGTTGACCCGCGTCTCGCAACGCCAGCGCCCACAGCGTCAAGACCTCGTCACCGTCGACGACTCCGCCCTTTTCGTCGACGAGAATCGAACGATCTCCGTCCCCATCGAAGGCGACGCCGAGCGCCGCACCGGTCTCCTTCACGACTGCCGCAAGCGGCTCCGGATGGAGGCTGCCACAGCCCTCGTTGATGCGAGCACCATCCGTTTCATCGCAGATGATGTGCACGGTCGCTCCAGCCCGTTCGAACGCCTCGCGGGCCGTCGTGGCCGTGGCGCCGCGCGCACAGTCGAGGGCGATCGTCATTCCACTGAGGAAGCCGTCTCCCCCGAGTTGCCGCAGCAACACGTCGAGGTAGGCCGTCGCCATTCCCTGAATCGCCTGCGGCGCTGGCCCATTCTCGGGAGGCTGCTCCGCCGCGTGGAAGCGACGCGTCATCTCTTCTTCCTCGGCGACGACCAGCTTGCAGCCGCCGGCGTCGAACAGCTTCACGCCATTGAACGCCGCCGGGTTGTGCGAAGCGGAAATGACGATCCCCAGGTCGTAGCCGAGTTCGCCGACCAGCATCGAGATCGCTGGAGTCGGCAAAATCCCTGCCGTATGCACTTCGCAGCCTGCGACCGCCAAGCCGCCACCGAAGTCGGCCTCGATCGACTCTCCTGATTCGCGCGTATCGCGTCCGATCAAGACGCGTGGTGCCCGCGGACACTTCGCCGAAAAGTGCTCGCCGACGGCAACGCCAAGGCGTTGCAGCGCAGCCGGGGCCAACATTCCCTCGCCTGCGCGATCACGGATGCCATCGGTGCCGAATAGATTCTCACTCAACTTGCTTCTCCGGGAGTCGTTACTGCTTGGTTCTCGCGGTGCGTACCGCAAAGGTCCTCTGGTCGTCGGCCGCCTGCAATGGCGTCACGCCTTCGGGGAGACTGTCATGGGGCCAGAAGAAATCTTCCAGGTCCTTGCTGACTGCCTGCGGCTCAGCCTGGAACTTCACCGGGCAGACAAAGAAGAACGAACCATCGGCGATGGCACTCTCGAGCGCATCGAGCCCACGGGCGGTACCACGAAAGATCGTACTGAAGACCGCCTCTCGCTCCCCTTCGACCGCAACGGTGATCGGCGTCTCGCTGGCGCCGTGCGAAAACACGACCTGCACTTTGAAGGATCGCTTCACGGTCTGGTCGTCGAACTTGATCTGCACAGCGACCTCTGGCTCCACACCGTTGGCAAACCGCACGGTGCCAGACTCATCCTCGATCTCGACGACTGCCCGTGTCTCGTACAGCTGCTTCTCGACACCATCGACAGGCACCGGCTGCAAGGTCAGGCGCACGCGATCAATTGCGCTCTGCGGCCCCACCAATTCGAGCTCCTTGGGATCTGTCGTCACACTGGTCGGCGTGGCGGCCCGACCTTCCCCCGGCCGCCCACTGACGATGGGATCGCTGAATCGGATGACCTTCGGTTCGCTGACAACCAGCTCGGTTTCGACTCGAATCACGGCCGGATCGACACTCTTGATCAAGACGCCCTGCGGCAAATCGCGATAGATTGCAGGATCATCGAGGCGGTACTCGGTAATCTCGTCGCGAATCTCCAGCGTACCGATCAATGCTACGAGGTTCTGAATCACGCGCCGTTGTCCCGACAGGACGATCTTCACTTGGGTGGCACTGCCGCGTCGCTCGCGAAAGACGAATTTGTCCCCGGGGCCCATCTCGTCACCGTGCACGACGCTGGCCGATTTGATCGCGACATTGTCGCCCTTGTTCAGGCGGATCACTGCCGTCAGCTTTTGTTCTTCCTGAGTGCTGCCGAATGCGAACGCCCAAACGACAAGCGCCAGAAACAGGGCGACGCCTTTGTTCTTCCAGTTGTCGATCATCATGGACGTGAGGAAGCTTCGGTTCCCGGCACGCTTGGCCATTACGTCACCGCCTCTTCGGCTGGCTCGTCGTCGACGGCCGAAAGGTCGAAGTCTTCGTCGACCTCTTCTTCTTCGGTCTGGGCGTAGTAGACACGTAGTTCGCGATAGAGCTCGTCGCGATCGAGGCGCCGATGGATCTTGCCGCGCACGCACAGCGACACTTCACCGCGTTCTTCGCTGACAACGACGGTGATCGCATCCGAGTCTTCCGACAAGCCAACGGCAGCGCGGTGCCGAGTTCCTGCCCAAGACCCCAGCTCTGGGCTCTCCGACAGCGGGAACAAACATCCGGCAGCAGCGATCCGTCCTTGCCGCACGATCACGGCGCCATCGTGTAGATCGGTTCCTGGGTAGAAGATCGTCGTCATCAGCTCGCTACGGACTTCGCCATCGATCGTGATGCCGCGTTCGACATACGACGACAGAGAATCGTCGCGTTCGATGGCAACGATCGCGCCCACGCGGTTCTTGGCAAGGCGAAAGACGGCGCGCACGATTTCGTCGAGAACCTCGTGCTCGTCGCGCAGAAACTCCCCGAAGATCGGCGTCTGACTCAGCCTGACCAGCCCACGCCGTAGCTCGGGCTGCAAGATGATGATCAAAGCCATGATCGACGTGGGCGTAAAGATCCCCAACAAGTACTCGATACGGCTGAGGTCGAAGCTCTTCACGAGCACCAACAGCACCAAGACTGCGATCAAGATCATCACAGCCAAGCCCTTGAGGATCCCGGCCCCCCGCGTGCCTTCGGTGAAACGAATGAAGTAGTAGATCAAGATGTAGAGAGCCACGACCTCGAGCAGTACCCGAATGTCGAGGAACTGCGGCAGGTACGACAGGATCTGCTCCCAGATCGTCGGTTCCTCGCCCACTTGCGCGAGCATTAGTGCGACCCAGTCGATCACTGCAAAGCCTCCAGAGTTCGCAAGAAGGCCACGGTCTCGGCAACGTCATGCACCCGCACCCACTCTGCGCCGACCTGGGCGGCGGCAGCGGCGAAAGCAAGCGACCCCGGCAGCCGCTCTGCGAACGGTACCGGGTGGAAGCGATCGAGGAAGCTCTTGCGAGATGCCCCCACAAGCATCGGCAGCCCCTTCACACGCAATTCTGTGAGCGCCGCAACTAGACGATAGTTGTCGTCGCGCTCTTTGCCAAAGCCGAGTCCGGGGTCGAGGATGATCCGCTCAGTAGAGATCCCGGCAGCTGTCGCCGCTGCAACTCGTTCGTCGAAGAAGGCGCGTACTTCGGCAACGACATCGTCGTAGCGCGGGTCGTCCTGCATTGTCTCCGGCGTACCTTGCCGGTGCATCAACACGACATCGAGCCCCTCAGCGGCCACGACGGCAGCCAACTCGGGATCGTCGCGCAGGGCGGAAGTGTCGTTGATGATGCGCGTGCCTCGAGCAGCCGCCTCGGCGGCGACGCGGGCGCGTCTCGTGTCCACGGAGATCGGAATCGGGAACTCGCCGCCGTACTCGGCCCGCAGGGCCTCGAGTAGGGGCAGCACCCGTGCGCACTCGATGTCTACCGGTACCGGCGCCGCTCCCGGTCGCGTGGACTCACCGCCGACGTCGAGGACGTCAGCACCACTGTCTACGATTTGCCGAGCTCGAGACACGGCTGCGCCCACGTCGACGGCGCCACTCGTGTCGGTGACGCTGCCGCCGTCGGAGAATGAGTCCGGGGTCACGTTCAAGATTCCCATGACCCGCGGTATCCGCGCGTGTGCCGTTCTCGTAGTCATGGGCGTATCTTAACCATTCCCCCGACAGAAAGTAGAGGGGCCGTTTCGGCCCCACACCGAGCGTGGTCTGCTAGCTCAGCGCCGGCTCGGCCGCCTCCGCTGCGTCGAGGATCTCGACTACGTCAGCGGCGACAAGGGTCTCGCGATCCAACAGTGCGTCCGCAATCGCCTCTACGGCGCCTGCATGCACCTCGATCAACTCCTCAGCGGCCTTGTAGGCAGAGTCGATCAAGGCTCGAATCTCGTCATCGACCTGCGCCCGCACCGCTTCACCAAACCCGACGCCATGGACTTCGCCGTGCAGTTCATCTCCGGGCGCCCGACAGACGATCGGTCCCAGACTCGCGCTCATTCCCCACTCACAGACCATACGCTGCGCTAGCGTCGTCGCTCTCTCGAGATCGTTCGACGCCCCGCTGGAGAGATCGCCGCAGAAGCGGCTCTCGGCGATCCGGCCGCCGAAGAGGACCTGCAGCTGGCCAATCGCCGTGGCGCGGGTGAGCTGATTGGAGTCCTGCTCGGGCAGCTGCATCGTCGCGCCCAGCGCCGGTCCCCGCGGAATGATCGTGGCCTTGTGCAGCGGCTCTACGACGTCGATCAAATGCGCCAGAATCGCATGCCCTGCCTCGTGGAAGGCGGTGACTCGGCGCTCGTGCTCGGCAATCAAGCGGCTCTTCTTGGCGCGTCCCCAGCAGACCTTGTCGCGGGCTTCTTCGAGATCGCCCTGCTCGACCTGCTCTCGCTCTTCAAGCGCGGCGAGCAGCGCAGCCTCGTTGACCATCGCCTCGAGGTCTGCCCCGGAAAAGGACGGCGTCCCCCGTGCAATCTGCTGCAGATCGACGTTGTCAGCCAGCGGCACTTTGCGGGTGTGGACCGAGAGAATCTCGACCCGACCCGGCATGTCGGGCAGGTCCACACAGATCTCCCGGTCGAAGCGTCCAGGACGCAGCAGCGCTGGGTCCAAGACATCCGGGCGGTTCGTCGCCGCAATCACGATCACGCCCGAATCCGATTCGAAACCATCCATTTCGACGAGGATCGCATTGAGGGTGTGCTCGCGCTCCTCCGAGCCGCTCGCAACGTGCGAACCGCGCCGGCGACCGATCGCGTCGACCTCGTCGAGGAAGATGATGCACGGCGAGTTCTCGCGCGCCCTGCGAAAGAGATCCCGGACCCGTGAGGCCCCGACACCGACGAACATCTCTACGAAATCGGAGCCGCTGAGAGAGAAGAACGGCACGTCTGCCTCGCCGGCAACGGCTTTGGCGAGCAGCGTCTTACCGGTACCCGGAGAACCCACGAGCAGCACTCCGCGCGGTATCCGACCGCCGAGACGCTGGAAGCGCCCAGGGTCGCGGAGGAACTGAATCAACTCGTAGACCTCTTCTTTGGCCTCCTGTATCCCCGCGACGTCGTCGAACGTAACGCGCGGGCGATCTACGTCGACGAGCTGCACGCGACTGCGCCCAACTCCACCGGGGCCACCGCCCATGTTTGCAGACATCTGTTTCCAATTGCGCATCGTCAACCACACCATCACGCCGACGAGGAAGATCCACGGCAGCGTGTTCAACAGCGCAACGAAGTAGGGGTTTGGTCGCCCCACGACCGTGAAGTCGATCGCAGACTCGGCGTTCTCTCGATTCCACTCCTCGACGTCAGCCACGATGGCCGTCAGCACGTCATCGGTGGGTACCGCGGTGCTGAAGGCGACCGGCGTCGCTTCCCCCACGGAACGTAGCTTACCTTCGATCAGATGCTCTACACGACGCACGTGGAGTTCAGCGACTTCGCCGTTGCGAATGGCTTCACGAATCTTCGAAAGGTCACGGAGACTCGAGTCTTCGCCACTGGGGTAAGACATCAACACTGCGATGGCGACTGCTGTCAGAAGCAAGATCGGCAGCCAACGAGCGCGTTGTTGCTGCGGCGGCGCCACGGGAGGCGTATCGGCCAACGAACATCCTTATATACCCCTCCGCGAGAACTGCTTAGCCACCCCACTCTTCGAGTGAAGCGACCACGCGGGCGGCGATCTTCGCGATCGCCTCTCTTCGAGCGTCCTCCTGGGTCTCCCCCCGACGACCGTGAAGTCCGCATTGTCGGTAATCCTGCGCTCGGCCAGCACGGTGCCGTCACCGATACGCACGAGTTCGACATCGACAACGACGGTCAAGCTCGACTCCTCGACACGGTCGAGAGGTCCTTCGCTCAACACTCGCTCGCGCACGGAAACGACACTCCCCAGAAGGATCGTGTCCGCTTCCGACGACGAACCGACGACGTCGTAGTCGGTCCTGATCTGCAGTTCCTGCCGCACTGATCGCGTCAGGTCCTTGCCAAACTCACGCCGCAGCGGAAACGTCTCGTTGCGAAACTCCGGCACCGCAAGACGCTGCACACCAGCGACATGATGGTAGCCCAGCGTGTAGCCGCAGCCACCCAAC
>JBCCHQ010000098.1:0-23682 GCA_039028735.1 Planctomycetota bacterium
GCTGCTCGTCGGCATCGCGAGCTCGCCCTAGAGTCAACGTCTCCGCCAGCATCTTCACGGACGCAATCGGTGTGCGCAGTTCATGGGAAACCAGTCGCAAGAAGTTGTCGCGTTGATGCGACTGTTGCACGCGACGCGAGACGACTGCGGCCAGACACAGGCTACCTAGGACACCGATTGCAAGAACCGCCAAACCACCCCACAGCAAGTGAATGTCTTGCAGGCGATTCAGCGACGCCAGCGGGTCCAGCGCGCTATGGTCGGTGGTCCCTGTACTCAGCTGATAGTTTCGGTGGAAGGGCGCGCCCAACGGCCAGCGCTCCCACTCTCGACCGCCTTCGGGCACGACGGTCGTGGGCGTCGAAGCTGCTTCGGCAACGACTTCGAGGTACACACCCGGCGGCGGTGCCAACCGTTCCTCGACTCGCGCCAAGAGGGTCTGTAACAACGGCTCCACGGCCACTTCGCTCGTCACACGTGCGCCCCCGGGAAGATTGGTCGCCACGTAGACGACGTCCCCGCGCTCCTCTGTCGTCACGACTTCGCCGCTCGCCGGAGGCAGGCTCGAACCGGTCGCACGTACGAGCAGTGGCTGCGGCATCCCTGACAACTGCAGCAATCCGCCACTACTCTCCAAGCAAGCATTGAGTGTCGCCGGCTCGAGCACGGAAGCGTTCAGCAGAAGGGCGCGCTGTTGAGCCGGCGTCAGAGCGGCGCGCGCATAGAGCCTGGCTTCCAGCGAATACGGAAATCCCATCGGATCTTCGAGAGCTGTCGACAGCGACTCGAGCGCATGCAACCCTTCGGTGCGCTGGTCCTGAGTGCTGTGCGACAACGCCAGCAACAGTGCCTCCGCGCGATCTTGCTCGCTGACGGTCGTAGGGTTCATGTGCCGCTCAACGCGAGGTAAGTGCGCCTCGACCGCCGTGACGAGGTGCCAGTCGCTGAACTGCGGCTGACTGTCGTCGACCTTCCCCACTGCCAATCCGTGCAGGGTGGTCGCCAGCTGGGTTTCCCACAGTCGAAACTCATCGTCGAGTGCGCGCGTACAGCTACGGGCCCGTTCGCGGTGCGGTTGCTCCAGCTGATCGGTCAGATTGATCGAGACGCCCGTCAGGTACAGCAGAGATACCGACAAGAGCAGCACCGACGGAATGACCCCGACGAGCAAAGTCGCCAGCAGAGTCACCGGATCGAATCGCAGCCAGGCTCGACGCATGTTCACCGTGTCCGAGTGGGGCAGGTCCGCGCGCCGCTACCAGCGCTTCCGAAGGATCAAATGGAAGCTATTGACGACGTAGTCGTAGCTCGGAACGTACTCTCCGAAGTCGTCGTAGGGCGCACTGAGTTTCAAGGACAAGCTCTTGTCGAGCCCCAGGAGGATCAACTGACGATAGCGCTTGCGCACCTTCTTCTCGTCAGCCTCCTTCTTGTCGACAGGCTTCTCCTCTTCCTTCTTCGCTTCGTCTTTTTTGTCGCTCTCCTCATCTTCACTGCCGTCGGAATCGGCATAGTTCAGGAGCAACGTCTTGTAGCCATACATCGCACCATCTTCGGACTCGATGTCGACGTAGCCACTCTTCTTGCGTGCCTCGAGGATCTGCTGCTTCAGCTTCCGCTCGCTCTCGTTGAGCCAGTTGTTCAGGTAGCCGAACTCGATCGTCACATCCTCGACGTCCGTGAGTTCGAGCCCGACCAGAGTCGTACCCTCGCGCCCTTCGAAAAACGTCCAGTCAGCGGAAGGTCGCTTCAGCTCGAAGCAGAAGTCATCGGAGATGTACTTGTCGCCGTCGACAACGCCAGCTGGGTCTGGCTCGAGCGTATCGACGTACGCCAACCAATCTTCTTCGAGTTCATCCATGCTGCCGAAGTACTTGTTGGCCAATGACACGAAGTCGCTTCGCGTCAACTGACGATCGGTGCCGCGCAACCAGTACTCGCTGATGAGCTTCTGTCCCCGCTTGTCGTTGAAGCAAAAGTGCACCAGCGCCCAGGCGTCTGCATACAGCGACCCGCCGAAGCGTGCGTGCGGAACCGAGATCAGCGACGACAACGGTTCGTTCGTCCCCTTCTCGATCTTGTCCTGCAGGTGGTTCAGTCGATCTCGTGGGATCAATCCTGCTCGAATCTTCTTCTTCCGGTAGTCGAGCTTCGAACCGTCCCCGTAGTAGACGGCCAAACCCTCGATGACCCAAGTCGGGACGTTGGACATCTTCCCGAGCACCCGTCCCTGAAACTGGTGAGTGCCTTCGTGCGCGAGGACATTGTAGGTCGTCGACGTCAAACCGAATGTGCCGTGAAATGTGTGCACTTGCTCATTCCACGGGCGATCCACACCCCCAACTCCTCGGCGGCTACTGGTCCGGTCGAGAACCTCGTCGTAGTCTTTGTAGATCAGAATCGGTAGGCGGCGGTTCTTGCGCTTGTGCTTCTGGCGCATGTTTTGCGACAGCTTCGCGTACAGCGCTTCCATGATCCACTGGTACGTCCGCGTCACCTTCAACGTCGAATTGCACTCGATGTCATAGTGGCGTGTCTTGATCTTGTGGCGGTTCTCCCAAGGCACGCCGGCATACTCAGCCTCTTGCCTCTTGCGAAACTCCTCCGCCTCTTGTTCCCGCTTCTTGCGCTCCTCGCGCTCCTTCTCGGTCAACTCCGGCACGACGGTCGTGCCGGTCTTCTTCTTTTTCTTCTTGGCCGGCTTGGCACCGGCGCCCTTGATCAGGTCGTGTCCTTTGAGCTGATACCCCTCGTCTTGCAGCTCTTGCACGCGCTTGGCGTCGACCCACTTGCCGTCGAGTAAGGCATGCCCCAGCGCGACCCGCGCGTTCACGTTCTTGGGGTCCAATTCGATGATTCGACGCAGAGCGCGCTTGCTCTCAGGGACGAGGCCGTTCGCGAGCGCCCAATCCACGAGATCAGTCAAGTCTGGAACGCGCTTCTTCTTGCTGGCGCGGTCGAAACGCTCGTTGAACTCGTCGCGCATCGGATTGGCGCCGCGCTTGATCTCCTTGATACGCGTCCGCTGGATCGTCGACTTACCGAATGCGGATCGCACGATGACCGCGTCATCGGTCTCTTCGATGATCTCGCCAGTGATCTCGACGCCATCTCTCAAGACGATTACGGCCTGCTCGGGAGCGGCCGCAACTTCGTCGGTCAGGGACGGAGAGACGAGGGACGCTGACGAGAGGATGGCAAAACCAAGAAGGGCCATACCCCATCGAAGCGTTGTTGCCTTGTTGAGCTGCAAGTGGACCTCCTGGGCGCAGGTGCGGGCACGGGTCTTAACGAATCTTGAAACGCTGGTCATAGCGCTCGAAGGTATTCTCGACGCTGGAGAAAGCGGATTTGTCCACCTCGAGAATGTTGGCGTAGATCTTCTCCAACGTCGCACGGTAGATCACCCAGATCTCTCGCGGTCCGGTGTCTTCTTCCGGCTGCTGATCCTCTCCGCCGTCCGACAACGCGTCTCGGCGGCGTCCAACCTTGCCAGTGAATCGCGCTTCCAGGTGCGTAACGGTGCCATCTTCTGTCGCGTGCACGAGAAAGTCATCCTTGACCCCCTCCATGCTCGCTTCTTCGAAGTGCGACTGGTTGATCTTGAAGCTACCCTCGTGAATCGCTTTGACGAGCTTCGTCGACAGCTTGTCGCGATTGGAGTTCGGCCAGAACCATGTCGCAATGCGCCGCATCTGCGAACCACGCTTCTGGAAGGCGATCGCCTCTTGGTTGCCATAGCTGTCTTCGGGCGGGACTTTGCCCCAACCGGAAACTCGCGGCACTTCGCAGCCAATCGCTTCGCTGACCCACATCGTGCCACGACGCGTGAACAGCTGGTCCACCTTCAGCGTCATGATCCAGTCGCGATACTCATCACGCCACTCCTCATAGGAAGAGTGTTTCGTGTGCTCAACGATCAACTGCTTGAAGCGATCCAGCTCCGCGCGCAAATCGACCATGCCCTCGGCCTGCGTGATCGGCTCGAAGAACTCTTTCAAGATCGTCGGCCCCGAACTGCCCGAGTAGGCCTTCTCTTGCCCCTTGACCTTTTGGTTCCCCCACAGACACCAGTAAATGATGCCCCAGGCCGGCGCATAGCCGATTCCCGGATAGTTGGGCCCCCAAAGCATGAACGTCTCGGGCTTCCACAGGTCCGTGTTCTTCATGAGACTCTGCAACGTCAACAGACGGTCGCGCGGGATCTTGCCAATCTCGACTTCGAGGCTCTTGCCAAAGCCCTTCAGTTCAGAACCGTCGCCAAAGAAGACCGCCAACCCTTCGGCGAGCCAACGCGGCATCGCGTTGAAATCCTGCACGGTAAAGCCTTGGAACTGATGGGTCCCTTCGTGCGCCAGGACCTCGTAGGTCGTGCCGGTGCTGCCGAAGGAGCCGTGGTACGCAGTCACGTCCCGGTTGAACAAACGATAGAAACCACCGACGCCCGGCGGCGAATTCGTCCAGTCCATGAACTGCTGGTGATTGGCGTGGATCCAGACCTTGGACTTTTCCGTCTGCGTCGGATTGAAGTTCTTGAAGACCTCGTTGTACTTGCGAAACAACGCCTCGAGCATGTTGGCGTAGCGCTGCGCAACCTCTTCGGTCGAGTTGCACATCACGAAGTAGTGGCGTGTCTCGATCGGAACCACCTCGCCCCACGGACGCCCCAAGTATTCGAGCTCACTCTTACTGAGCTGGTCGGACGATTGCAGCAGCACACCCGGATCGACAACCGGCTGCGCACCTCCGAGCGGATGGCGTGGCGGCAATCCATGCTGGAGGACAACGCTAGCTCCTGGCTCGGCTACACCAGCCTGCGGCGCAACCGCCGTCAGGGCCGTCGGCGCAACCACGATGCGTCCCGATTCCGTCGCCACCGTGACGCGCTCTGCGTTGACTTTGCGGATCTTGCCCGCAATTCGTTCGGAGCCAGCTCCGACCCACACCGAGTCGCCGACACGCCAAACAGGCGCGCTCTCTTGCTGCAACGCAGCGGCTTCACCGGGGGCCGCCTCTGCGACAGCACCACACAACACTGCGAGGAAACAGCAACAACCTGTAAGGACGCCGCAAGCCCACATTCGCATTGGTATCGTTCTCCATCCGGAAAGCACGGCCGAGGGATCGTTGGTCGGGCCGGCGCGGGTCAGGTCGCGGCGCGTTGCCAATCGAAGCCGTACAACTGCTGTTGTCGTATGCACTTCCATGAGCACCACCGGAGTGGCGGCGCAACGCCGCTAGTGTAGTTGACCGATGGTCCAGTCGCAACCTCTACAAAGAAACCACAACTGCTTTCCAGGAGGTCGCTTACGCGCACCTGGGCAGGGCAGGAAGACGGCTTCGTGACGAAAACGACAAAGGGGGTGTGGCTAGCGCGCTTTGAGCTGCTCAACGATTCGCAGTTTGCGCCACGCCTCGAACCACTGCGCCCGGACCTTCCCGGTCACTTGCAGCGAACGCACTCCGATCGGCGATGTGTACGAACGCAACTCGACGGTACCCCGTGGTGAAGCGTCTCCCGGGAACTCCACTTCTCGGTCGAGATGACCATCCCAGACCAAGCGGTAGCGCGTGCCGCGCGCCGAGGCCAGCAATTGAATCGTCGCCGAACGGACCTTCGGGGTCGGGCTCAGAAAGGCACGAGCCGATGCGCGCCCGGTCTCGAGAAGCCGCGATTGGCCGAGCACGTTGGCTGGCAGCAACACGACCTTGCCGTCGGCGCCCTGGATACTGTGTCGTCCCGGCGGCTGAAACCCGAGGCCCGCGATGACTCCGTTGCGACGGGCGCCACGATTCGCCCACAACACCACGTTGACGTTGGGGACGCGGCGATCCGCTTTGACAGCGAGGCGTACTTCCAGGTTCTCGACGAAGATCGAGGTCCCCCCCGGCTGCGGCCACATCGACGCTGGCGCGAGGGTCAAGGCCCCCTGCATCAAGAGCGCCCTGCGCTTGATCTCACACTGCGTCCGCGCGCCGACACCCCAATCGGACAAGGCGCTCTCCTCTTTGAAGTCGTACTGCAGCGTCAACGTCTCGGTGGCCTCCTCCCAGGTTGAATCGGTTGCGCCGGTGAACGCCGCGCCCGGTCCTTTGTGCAACCAATACCCGTGGAGCCAACGCGACAGCATGCCGCGACGGGACTTCAATTCCTGATTCGTCAGCAGCGCTAGGACTTCGTCCACAGCGGCAGCCAACTCCTCCCACCGAGAGTCTTCGTACAGTGCTTCGGCCTCCCGTAGCAAGCGCGAGATCGTCTCGCCGCGCGCTGCCGTTGCGAAGCCTTCGACATGCGGTAACCACTGCGGAGGCGGTGTCAGCGAGCTGGCGAACACCACTGCTCGCTCCAGCTCACCGAGGAAGGCCAGCAGCAAACAAGCCTCAACGTCGGTGACGCTCGCCAACGCAGCCAGAGACGGAACTGTCTGCTGTCGCCACGGACACTCGCGCGTCGTTGTTTTGCCCGCCAGTTTCAAACGAAACGATACCGGTTCGTTGGAAAGCACAGTCCCTTTGACCGAGACGTTCTCGGCACCAACCTGGCGCAACTCGACGTCGACCTTCTTGCGCGTACTCGCGGCGGTCGAGAGCACGGACTCGACCTTGCTTGCGGTCACTTGCGCCTGTCCCAAGAGGCTAGCCAGGGCCGCAGCGGTTGCTGCCAACTTCTCGAAGATCGGCGGTACATCCGGAACTGCCGCGACGGCTGCGTCCCAGTCCCCCCCCATCGAATGGGCGAATGCGGTACGCCGCGCGGCAGCAAGATCGAGGACGGTGCGCTCATACAAGTCCCGCTCGGCATGCAAGCTCTGTAGCGCACTGTCCGCCCAGCCCGCCGGTTCATCAGGCAGGCTCTGCGACTTGTCGGTGATGTGCGCAACCGCACCCGCGTAGTCGCGAACACGACGAAATGCTTCCGCTTGCTCGGTGAGCGCTGCGCGCGCGACCGCCGTCCCCGCCCGGCACTGGTCACGCAACACTGTGCGCTCAGCGGCAACTGCGGCCGGCAGCAACATCGGTGAGTCTTCTGCGAGGATGGCATCCGCCCGCGCAAAGTTGCCCGTGGCCAAGACCTCGGCGGCGCGCTCACGCCGCGGACGCCACCAATCCCATGCCGCCTCCTCAACTGTCGCAGCCACGACGCGCAGCACGAACTGCGCGCGTCCGGCCGGCGCTGTGTCCGGAAAGTCGGCACGCAATTGCTCGAGGCTCGCCGTCATCCCCACTTCGAGCAGGGAAGGAAGCGGTTCGTCATCGCCTTCGCCAAAGATCTCACTCCACCGGGTTTCGGCCTCGAGTTCACGCTGCCGCCGCTGTTCCAGTGCCGCGGCTGCGGCTTCGGCTGCAGCCGTCGTCGTCTCGTGGCTCGTGTCACTACTACCGGCGCCGCTCGGGTCAGCTACCTGCTCGTTGCCACCCGTCACCACGACGGGCTCAGTGTTGCCATCACCAGGGCCGCGGGGATCGCCGCCAATGAAACGAAACGCGAAGACGGCCGCTAACAAGACCACGGCAACGATCGCCAAAGTCGCGGGTAGCGGCAGGCGACCGGCGGGTGGTTCGAGATCTCGGATCAGGCGCGGTGGCGCTGCTCCGTCGCCGCCCCCCACTCGCTCCAGCTGCGCAGCGGCGGCTCGCAGCGGCCGCGGACAACCGGGCACGGCGCTCGCGAGTTCGCGCAGAGTGACTCCGAGAAAGTGCCGGTTGTGAGCCGCGGCCGCCGGTTGGCCCTGCAGCTCCTTTGGCACGCGGGGGTGCTGAGGCAGTGGGTCATCGATCGCAACAACCCAGCCGAGGTCGGCCACGGTGAAGTGACCGGATGGGAGCATGCGCATCGACTCGCGCGGGATCGGCAAGAGTGCGAAGCCTGCAGAGCTGGTTCTCTCGTAGAGCTCCTCGAGTTCCCCGGCAACACGCAGCCAATCTTCGGGGGTAGGGCGCGACTCCCAGAGCGGCTCCGCTCCTGCCTCGTCGACGACGAGATAGCGTACTGGCGCTGCCGCCCCTTCGTCGATGACGCGCAGCACGCCGTGGCCATCGAGGCGCACCTGAGCTGCGATCTCGCGGTCGAAGAAACTTTGTGCTTCCGGTGCGGACAGCGGCAAGATCTTCAGCAAGACGTGGCGGTCGAGTCGCGTCTGGATCGCGCGCACCCAAACACCGTATGACGGCGTCCTACCGAGCCCAGCCACGGGCTGGTAGCCAGGGATCGTAACTCGAGCTTCATCTGCCACGGGGTCTGCTGGACTCTCCACTAGTAGGCCCCACACGGGGCAGCGTAAACGACGCGCCTGGACAATGAATGCGCCCACACCAATGAACGCGCCCAGACAACAAACACGCCTGAACGAGGCACTCATCGCGAAACATGCGCGGGCCGATAACCTCAATCTTGGGCCCGGCCCGAAGCCCCATCATATACTTTTGTGAGAGGATTCTGGAGACCTGGTCCAAATCCTTGGACAGCGGGCCAGGGAGGAGCACGCCACAGTGACACCACGCACAGCTGTACCAAACCAACCGACCTCTGGCTCGACGCCCGCCGTCCCCCGCCGTTGCAGAACTTTCCTCGGCGCGATCCTGCTGGCGCTGACGGCGGTCACCCTGAGCGGCTGCATGAACTACCGATACGGGTGGCAGCAAGAAAAGCAGGCGTTGCGCGGCTGGCGCAACTCCGTCAAGGCCTCGATCACGCTCGTCAACGAACCATCTCATTCCTACTGCGCTTGGGCCTACGGGCTCAAGAAGGAGCGACACCAAGCACCTCAGTGGTCGGACAACGAACGAGGGTTCATCAAGGACCGCAAGATCCTGTTGTGTGAGTAGCTAGCGGCGGGATCGCCGACGCCCAGATGGCTTCTTCTGCGGCTTCACCGGATCCCCCTTGAGCTGCGCGATACGATCGCGCAGCTCTGCTGCACGCTCGAAGTTCAACTGCTCGGCAGCCTGGAGCATCTCCCCTTCGTACTCGCGAATCTTCTCGTCTCTTTCGTACTCGGGCAGGCTCTCCTTGACGACGCTACGCTCCACCTCGCGTGCCCGCACCTCGTCATCGACGGACGCCTTGATCGGCTTCATGACGGTCCGCGGCGTCACCCCATGCTCCTCGTTGAACTGCATCTGAATCTGGCGCCTGCGCTCGGTCTCGGCCAGCGCCCGCTCCATCGACCCCGTCATGTTGTCGGCGTACAAGATCACGCGCGCCTTCTCGTTGCGCGCTGCGCGCCCGATCGTCTGGATCAACGACGTCTCGGAGCGCAAGAAGCCCTCTTTGTCCGCATCCATGACAGCAACCAGTGCGACCTCAGGTAGGTCGAGTCCTTCGCGCAGCAGGTTGACCCCAACAACGACGTCGTAGCGACCTCGCCGCAGGTCTTGCAGAATCTCGACACGTTCCAGCGTGTCGATCTCTGAGTGCAGGTAGCGCGACTTGACCTCGGCCTCCGCAAAGTACTCGGCCAGGTCTTCTGACATTCGCTTCGTCAACGTCGTCACGAGCACACGATGACCCGCGGCAACCGTCCGTTCGATCTCCAAGAACAGATCCTGCACCTGACCAGTGGCAGGGTGCACTTCGACCAGAGGATCCAGCAACCCCGTCGGGCGGTTGATGACCTCAACGACTTCCCCCTGACATTGCTCCAGTTCGTAAGGCCCCGGCGTCGCGCTGACGAAGACGACCCGATCCACCATCGACTCCCACTCCGAGAACGTCATGGGCCTATTGTCGAGCGCTGACGGCAGACGGAATCCATGGCTGACTAGCGTGTTCTTGCGCGACTGGTCGCCGGCGAACATGCCGCCGATCTGCGGCACCGCCACGTGAGATTCATCGAGCAGAAGGATGAAGTCGTCGCCAAAGAAGTCGTAGAGGTTATGGGGGCGCTCGCCCGGGGCGCGGCCGCTGAGATGGCGACTGTAGTTTTCGATACCCGGACAGTAGCCGACCTCGCGCAGCAACTCGACGTCATAGCGCGTGCGTGTCGACAAGCGGTGCGCTTCTAGCATCTTGTTGTCTGCCTCGAGCGCAGCAAGCTGCTCCTTCAACTCATCCTGAATGCCGGCGATCGCTCGATCGATCGATTCCTCGCCGACGACGAAGTGCTTGGCGGGGTAGATCGTCACGTCATCGCGTGTTCGCAAGATCTCCCCAGTCAACGTGTGGAACTCTTCGATTCGTTCGACTTCGTCCCCGAACCACTCCACTCGGAAAGCGATTTCGTCATCCGCCGGAAAGATCTCGACCACGTCACCCCGAGCTCGAAACGTGCCGCGCTCTGGCTCGAAGTCGTTGCGTCCGTATTGAATGTCAACGAGCTTGCGCAGCACTTCGTCACGATCCACGGTCGTACCGACATGGAACTGCACGACCTTCTGCTTGTACTCTTCGGGAGAGCCGAGACCGTAGATGCAAGACACGGACGCGACGACGATGACGTCTTCGCGTCCAATCAAGCTACTTGTCGTCGACAGTCGCAAGCGGTCCAGGTCCGCGTTCACCGCCGCGTCTTTCTCAATATAGATATCGCGCTGCGGAATGTAGGCTTCGGGTTGGTAGTAGTCGTAGTAGCTAACGAAATACTCAACAGCGTTGTGGGGGAAGAACTCGCGTAGCTCAGCGTAGAGTTGCGCCGCCAAGGTCTTGTTGGGCGACATCACCAACGCTCGTTTGCCGTAGTGCGCGATCGCCTGCGCCATCAAGTAGGTCTTTCCTGACCCAGTAACGCCCATCAGCGTCTGATGTTTGCGCCCGTCGTCGAGACCGCCACACAACTCGCGGATCGCCTTCGGCTGATCCCCGGCCGGCTCGAATTCGGCGACTAACTGGAAGCGCCCCATTTGACGGTTCTCTCAATCACGCAGACGGTCCACGCCGTCTGTACCTACCGCGAGCCATTCGCGCGCCGCCTCGAAGGGGCGGTCTGGGATCCCCGGCAACTGCATGACTTCCTCGAGACTCTCGAAATGGCCCCGGCGTTCGCGGGCCGCGACGATGCGCCGCGCCAGCGTCTCGCCGATTCCGTCGATCAACGTCAGTTGTTCCCAAGGCGCCTGGTTGAGGTCGAGCTGAAAGGGCGCCGCGTCCTCGGGAGCGCGCACGATGGTCACAGCAGCAGGTGGCACTCGGCGCCAAACCATCACCGTCAAGAGTAGAATCCAGAGAATCAGGTAGGCAAGCATCCGCGGTGAACAAGGGACACGCAAGCGCGAAGTCAGCGGGGTTGAGGCCGAAGCCGGCTTCAACGAAACACCCGCTCGCCGTTACCGTCGAACGCAAAGCGGACTTTGCCACAGCGGAACTCGACGCGGCGCCAACCGCCACCGCCCGTGGAAAGCACGTGCGGCAACAGTTCCTTCGCTTGATCCGCCCGCAGCGACTGATCGATCTCTACCAACAGCGACGCCGGCGTGTCCGAGGAGACCCGACCGGAACCAACTTGCGCTTGGACCCGCTTGCCGGCCTCGGCCAACTCCTCAACCGTCGGCGACTCGCCCTCCCACAGCACGGTGTCTTGCTTGCCGCAACCAAGACCGGCCGCCTCCTTGACCAGGGAGAGCTTCAACGGCTTCGCCGGAAAGGGCGGTGGATAGTTCTCTCGGAAGTAGCGAGGAAACTCCGTCAGTTCAGCGGGCAGCGGCGCGCTCGCCGCAACAGCCGGGAGCGCTTTTGGATCGACGGTGAGATGTACGTTGCAAAAGTTCGTCGCCGTCTGCAGCGTCACTTGGGTGATCGGAAAGCGCGCGACAGCATCCTTGCGAAACTCCGCGCCTAACTTCAGGCCCGGCTGTTTCTCCAACGCGAACTGCGCGATGAAGCCGAGAACGACGACACAACCCACCCCCATTGCGACGATCAGGATCGGTCCCTTGCTCCCCAACGACCGTCTCCTAACGCCCGCCGGGGGCCGGCAAGTTCTCGACTTTCTGCCCGACCGTGACCCCAGCGGCCGCGAACCAGCCACCGGCCATCTGGATCGCGTACGTCGCTGGCTGAGAAGCCTTGTACTTCTTGAAGACCAGCCCCCCCGACTCCGGTTGCATCGTGTACAGATCAGTAATGACACCGTCGCTGTCGAGGAAAGCCGCATCCAGCGCCATCTTGCAGTCCTGCATCGTGAACTCCGCCTCGCGCGCCGTCTGATAGATGAACAGCATGCCTTCGTCCTTGGCCAACGACTCGGCCGTACGATACTTCAGCCCGCGCTGTTGGTCGGCGAAACCGCGCGACACCGTCACCTGCAACGTGGCGTTGCCGACTTTGAGTTCGGTCAGACCGTCATAGTCCACCATGCGACCGCCGCCACCGCAGCCGCTCAGAAACAGCAGGCACAGTGACACGCTCGCAACACCTGTGAGCCAGCCGCGGGCGGCTGGTTGGGTCGACGACCCTTTCATCTTGCTACCTCTCTCCATCTCTTGCTTCGTGGCCGAGCCCACCGTTGCGGCTGAGCCGGCCCTCGGATTTTCTAGTCTGTCTCGGCAGCCCGGCCGCGTGAATCGTCGCCCTCGGGCTCAGCCGTGGCGTCGACGCTAGCAGCGGCATCGCGCGCGGTATCAGCACGGGCGGCGGCTTCCTTGGCTGCCGCTTCCGCTCGTTCCACGCGCCGCGCGTCGCGCAGCGCGATCAGCGCTTGGCGGTGCGCCTTACGACGCTGGTGCCCGCGGACGAGGCGCAGTGTAAACGGATACACAGGAATCGCACAGAGGATCCCGAGAAACACGCCACCCACACACGTCGGGACGATCACGGCAGTGTTGAGACTCGACAGCGCGGCCAACCAGTCCCACTTGCCCGCATGATCTGCGAACTCCTCGAAGACGGCCGTGAAATGCTCACGATCCAGCGCCTCCCCCTGCCCGACGAGTTTGACCCCAACAATGTAGTCCACCCAGTAGATGGGGATCATCGTGATCGGGTTGGAGACATAGACCATGACGACACCCGCCAGTCGGTTGGCGCGCACGATGGTGTTGAGAATCACGATCAAGATCATCTGGATGCCGACGGTAGGCGTCATCGCAATGAACATCCCGAGAGTCGCGCCGAGTGCAATCGACTCCGGAGTGTCGTTGATCTGAGCAACGCGCTGAATGAACTGGCGGTAGATATAGCGGCGCATCGAATCCTTGCTCAGTTCGCTTCCGGCGCCCACTCGACATGCAAGGAGACGTCTAGGGCCGTGACCGAGTGGGTCAACGCACCCACAGACAAACGCTGCACTCCGGATGTCGCATACTCTTGCAGACGCTCCCGGCGCAGCCCGCCAGACGCTTCGAAACCACTCGACAACTCGGCACCGAATTGAGCCTGCGCCGCATCGAGCCACTGCCGGATCGTTGCTGGCTCTTGGTTGTCGATCAGGATCCATTCGACCTTGGCAGCCACACAGGCCAAGAAAGACGGCAGGTCTTCCACTTCGATTTCGACCGGCTCGCCCGGTGCATGGCCGCGCACCCGCTCGACGATCAATTCGATCTCTTGCTGTGGATCCGTGAGACCGTGCAGGCGCCGAAACAGATCGCGATGATTCTCCTTCACCATCGGCATATCCGCCAGGTCCATCCGATGGTTGTGCGCGCCACCACAGCGCGTCGCAAACTTCTGAAAAGAGCGCAGCCCGGGGGTGGTTTTCCGGGTGTCGAGCACCTGCACGTCGGGGACGAGCGCCGCCCACTCCGCGGCCATTGTCGCGATTCCGGAAAGGTGTCCCAATACGTTCAGCGCCGTCCGCTCGCCCGCCAAAACCGCCGCGACAGCCCCGTCGACGACGAGAATCTCGGCTCCCGGGGTCACCCGGGTGCCCTCCGCCAGGCGCCGTACCTCACGCGCGTCCGGGTCGAGCTGCGAGATTGCGGCCAAGACTGCGGGGCCGCCGCAAACGACTCCTTCGGCTACTGCGGTCACGGTCGCCCGCGCCGTACGTTCCCCGTCGGTGCCGGCCGGAAACAGGGCGGCGGTCGCAGAGTCTTCGCGAGCGCGATCTTCTGCCAGACCGGCAGCAATCCACTCGGCCAGCGCCGAGGCGCTGGAAGGCTCCCGCCAAAACGTTTCTAGGTCGTGACTTACAGACACCAAACCTCCATATTTTCGAACAGACCCGCGGCAGTCAACTGCATGCACGCGGAAGAAACAAGGGGAAACGAGGAGCATCCGGGTCGATAGTAACAACGGACCACAGAGCGCTACGACCGGGGCGTTCCGCCCCGCGCGGAGAGGGGCCGTGCAGCTCTTCGGAGCGCGGCTGACAGCGCCGAAGGGCGTTGGTAGAATCCGCGCTCTTTTGCACCAGTTGGTCGCGTCGTCCAAGGAGGAACAGCTAGCATGATCCGGGTCGAGGCCCCGCAGGACCAGGTCAACGTGGCCAAGGTTTACGAGGTGGGCCAGGAACAAGTCTTCGAATACTGGGAGGACCTCTCCCCCGAGGAGCGACGGTCGCTGCTTTCCCAGATCAGCAACGTCGACTTCCAGGAGTTCGCACGTCTCGTGCGTGGCCTCCAGGAGAACGGCGACAGCGATCACGACACGGGCCTCGAACAACTCGAGGCCATGCCGATGATCTTGCTGCCCGCCACGGACAAGGCACGCTCGGAGCGCGCGCTGGCGCAGCGGATCGGCGACGAGAGCCTCCGCCGCGGCGAATGCGGTGTGTTCCTGGTCGCCGGCGGACAAGGGACCCGGCTGCGCATGGACGGCCCGAAAGGAATGTTCCCGATCGGCCCCGTGACCGACCGCCCGCTGTTTCAGTTCCACGCCGAGCAGATTCTCGCGACCCAACGTCGGGCGAAGCGATCGATCCCGTGGTTCATCATGACGAGCCCCGGCAACGACGAAGCAACCCGAAACTTCTTTGCCGACAACAACCACTTCGGCCTGAACCCTGCCGATGTCAGTTTCCATCCACAAGGGATGCTACCTGTCGTCGACCGACGCCGTGGCCGGATTTTGATGAACTCGCCGCATGAAATTGCCTTGAGTCCGAATGGGCACGGTGGTGCAACGGCGGTGATTCGCAGCCTCAGCGAGACGCTCGAGCGACGCGGCATCCGCCATCTCTTCTACCATCAGGTCGACAACCCGCTACTGCACATCTGCGATCCGACATTTCTGGGATACCACATCCTCTCGGAGTCGCAGTTCTCGTCGAAGGCTGTCGCCAAGGTCGAGCCCGAAGAGAAGATCGGCGTGTTCGCACGCTCCGGGGGCGCGCCGACCGTGGTGGAGTATTCGGAACTGAACGAAGAGCAACGACACGCAGTCGATGAAACCGGCGCGTTGATGTTTCGAGCCGGGAACGTCGCGAGCCACGTGATCTCGACAGACCTATTGTGCACAGCCGATGGCCAGGCAACCTTCGAGATGCCCTACCACCTGGCGCACAAGGCAACAGCGCACCTGCGTAACGGAGAGCTGGTCGAGCCGACCGAGCCGAACTCGATCAAGTTCGAGAGCTTTCTGTTCGACGTGTTGCCCCACGCCCGCAACCCGGTCGTCCTCGAAGTCGATCGCGCGGAGGAGTTCGCGCCGGTGAAGAACTTCACCGGCAACGATTCTCCCGAGACGTGCCGCCGCGCCATGACCGAAAAGTGGTCGCGCTGGCTGGAGCGCGCCGGAACGAAGGTCCCGCGGACCAGCGATGGCGCGGTCGCAACCCCGCTGGAGATCAGTCCGCTCTACGCCACCACCGCTGCCGAGCTCGAAGAGCGCGTCCAGGGAGAACCACCGGTGCTCCAAGGAGAGGGGCTGTTGCTGCAGTGAGACACTGCCTGAGGATTCTGCTCGTTGTCGCAAGCATCGGCACGCTGGTCGAGCCGTGCGGCGCCTCCCTGCAGAGTGACACGCCCGACTCTCGCCTCGCACGGATCTGCACGTACCTCGAGACCGGAACACCCAATCAGGCCGCCGCAGCCCGGCGGCAGCTATGGGAAGAGATCGGTTCGGAAGAAACGGAAAGCCTGCGCAGCTTCCTGGCTGAGCACCACTATCCGACTGCTGCACGTTTGTTGCGTGAGCGCCTCGGAGAGTTGCTCAGCGATCGCATCCGCAACGTCGAAGATCGCATCGAGTTCTTTGACGAAGCCCGCCGCCTGAGCCGCGAACACGCCGCCACGTTGGCAGATCTGATCGCGGCCGCTCCCGGTGTTGCCAAAGACGATGCCACCCCGCAACCTCCCGCGCCAGCTGCTGACGATCCGGCGGAGTCGCCCGGCGACAAGCCCGACGAGAATGCCGCAGGCGACACGATTCCTGCCGACGATCCGGAAGCAGCGATCAGCGAGGCTCGGGAACGACTGCTGCTGCAGCGCCGTGCTCGCGATGATGCCCGACGAGAGATTCACGACTCGCATCAGTTCCTGCTACGCCAAGGCCTCGCTCTCGCTCCTGTACTGTTTCACCGCCGCGAGAGTGGCGGAGTCTCGTCGCCACAGATCCGCCGCTTCCACGGCCAACTCGAACGCCACTTGCTGGATTTGGCGCAGGCGCGCCATCCGGCGGCACCCGACGCTGAAAGCCTGTCGGACTTCGAGTGTCGTTCGCTGACGCCACTGTTGGAGGAACTGACCGCGGGCGCCGAGACGAACGCTGGCTGGCAGCGCTTTCGCGAGACGGTTGCCACGCGAGCGATGGCGCTGTTTGCATCGTATGCTCCCGGTGACGTCGAAGAGGCGCGCCGAGTGTTTCTGGAACTCGGCGAATGGGGCGTCCAACGCCTAGATCGCTGGGTCGCAGCCGACGACGAGCACGTGCCGGTCGAGATCCGGCGCCTGTATGCGGAGTGGAACCGGCTGGGGGCGTCGCCCGAACTCGTGGAACGTACCGCCCTACCGATCGGTACCTACCGTACGGCGCCGCTACCGCGTCGTCTGCAGCTGGTGTATCGCTTGGAGTGGGTCGGCCAAGAGTTGGCGATCCCGGTATTTTCGCGCCTGCTGCGGCTGGAACCGAACCTGACGTTACGGGTCGAAGTGGCCGCGGCGTTAGCACGTCTCGACGATCCCCGCGGCGGTGAGTTCTTGCGCCAACTCGGCCTGCAAAACGCACTCATCCTCGAGGGAGTGTCACGGCAGGTCCTGCTGATCGAAGCGATCCATCGCCGCGAAACCGGCGATCTCGACGGCGCGATCGCCGACCTGTTGACGATGACTCGGCGCTTTCCCGGGGACGCGCGCGTGCACTACGAATTGGCGTACGCAGCCCTCCTCGCCAAGCGCTACGACCTCTCGATCGAGCACTTCAAGCGCTCCATCGCCGTCGAGCCACGCGAGCATCTCGCACACTACAATCTCGCTTGCGCGTATGCTCTCTCCGGTGCCTCCGAAGAGGCGATCGAAGAACTCCGACTGGCCATCGAGACGGGGTTCTCCGACCCAACCCACATGGCGCAAGACCCCGACCTCACCAGTCTCCGAGAACGCACCGACTTCAAAGAGCTGCTCGCCGAGCTCTCGGCAGCGAATCGCTAAGTCACCCCCCAAAAACAGCTTCTGGGACCGAACGACAGTGGACCCAGGCCCCTCTCCCCCGCTACAATCGCGGGTCCGGCGTGGTGCATCGCGTCGCAAGTCGTGGCAAATCAGCGCCTTCTCGCACGCAGCGCCTTCTTGCACGCTGGGCCTTCTTGCACACGGGGCCTTCTCGCACAGTGGGCCTTCGCGCACATCAGGCAAAGCGCTCGTTGGCGAGAACGGGGAATCAGGCAATCAGGGGCAATTGGTAAGCCGAACGACGCGTTCGAAGAGCTGCCAACGTCCGCACCTCACTCTGCGCTCCGGGGAGCGTAGGTCCAGCGACTTTGGGGCTTAGGGAGCTCAGGACACGTGGGAGCGCGGCGCGCTGAAAGGCACAGAACAAAAAGATGATAGTCTTCGATGGGAAGGGTTCTTTCTCCCACAAACCCAGAGAACGGTTCCAGATGTCCACGACGAACCTGCTCGACGCCACTGGCCTGATCGAGCTCCTGTTCACGCACGAACACGACAAGTTCGACGGCACGCTGCAAGTGCACGCAGCCACCGGCGAAGGCTACTACCTGCGCATCCAGGCCGGGCAACTGACCGACCTGATGTTGTCTGCCCCACCGACGATCTTGGAGCGCTCGCTGTTTGAGTATCCGGCGCTCAAGGACCGCGACAAGAAGCGGATCCGCAAGCAAGCCGCCTCCGACCAGCGTGACCCAGGAGAGCAACTTCTCGAGTCGAAGCTGATCCCCGAGATGGAAATCCCTGCGCTGGTGCTCGCCGAAGTCGAACGCCAGTTCGCGACGATGCTCGGCCTCGAGGGATTCGACGTGCAGGCCGTGAACGGTCCACAAGAGAACGCAGCCTGGCGCAGCATCGGTGACTATTTTCATCTGACCGTGCCGCTGGGGTCGCTGATCTTGACGGGGGCGCAGCTGCTGGGTCGCTGGGACCTCGTGTCCGATCAGCTCTCGATGCTCAAAGACGTCTACTATGCGACGCCTTCGTCGATGGCGATCCTCCGCGCCGAGACCCAACACCCCGCGGAATCTGCAATCTTGCAACTCCTCGACGGGCAACGCGACTTGCGCGAAGTGCTCGACCAGATCGAGGGAGATCCGTTCACGCACCTTCGCTCCGTCGAGCAACTGCATCACGATGGGCACGTCGAAACCGTGAACCCTGTGCAACTGTTTCAACTCGGCTGCGATGCCGAGAAGGCAGGCGAGGACGCCCGCGCGTTGCGCCTGCTCCAACGAGCAGAAGATCGCGGCCTCGATGATTTCGACATCGGTTTCAAGCTCGCTGAACTTCATCATCGTCTGGGCAATCGCCAACGGGCCATCGATCGCTTCCTCTCCTTCGCAGAGAAGTGCGTCGCGCAGTTCCGAATCGATGACACGATTCGCGCCTGTCGCAAAGTCATCGAGATCGACCCGGACAACATGGCGATCTACGAGCGCTACGTATCGCTGCTGGCACGCTACGGCCGTGCTGAAGAAGCCGTCGCCGAGGGACTCGTACTGGCCCGTCGCTTCCGCGAGGCCAACGACCCAGAGCGTGCCTATGCGACGCTCGAGAAGATCCTCGAGCACTCAGAAGCCAATGAAGAAGTGCTGCGCTTCTATCTCGAGACGTGCCAGGCCTACGGCAACGATGACGGCACACAGCGCGCTCAGCGCTCGCTCGCGAACCTCTACTACCAACGCGAAGACGTCGGGCGGGCGCTGGAGACGTACCAGGAGCTGTTCATCGGCGGTGAGACCGACGCTGAGCTGCGCAGTCGCCTCGTCGAACTGCACTACCGCCAAGGGAACGCTGGGGCCGCAACCGAGCACCTCGACGAGCTCGTGCAGAAACCCGGGTGGCAAGCCGCGAAAGCCGACCCGGAAGCGCGCGCATTCTTTCAACGTCTCAGCGAACTCGATCAGTCAGACACAACGGCAAGTCAGTGGCTGGTGGCCGATGCGCAGGCCCGACAAGATCGTGCCGAGCAGCTACGCCTACTGAACGAGCACTGCGACCGCCAGCTCAAGAGCGAGGAGTGGGAAGAGGCACGCAAGACCGCAGCGTCGGTGTTTGCGCTCGATCCCGACGACCTCCCGGCAGGACGGCGCCTCGCCGACCTCGAACGCCGCTGTGGCAACACACCGCAAGCGGTCGAGGTCCTCGAGCAGGTCGCTCAGAAATACGACTTGCGCGGTGGTCAGGACCCTGACCTGCCTCGCATCGTCGACCAGATCCTCGAACTCGACTCGATGTCGACGATCGGCCGCGACCTGTGGCGCAAGTATGGCCACGCTTCGAGCGACGCCGAACGCACCCGGATGAACATCGAGGGCACGCTGGTCGCTCTCGTCCGCGGCAAGCTGGATGGACTGACGCCGATCGGCCAAGACGACAGCGTCGCTCGGGCGTGTGCGTTCGTCGGCGCGGAACTCGCGCTGCTGCACGGCAACGAAGCAGAAGCCACCGAGCTGCTGGTCGCAGTCGGTACCGCAGCCGCTGCGGCCAATGATCTCGGCATCTTGGAGCGCGTGACGTCGCACCTCGAGCGGATCGCGCCGCAACACGCGGAGCTCGCTACTTTCAAAGAGCGACTCAAGCCGCAGCCGCAAACGCAACGTCACGGATTGCACGAGTTCACCGGTACCTCGTTCGCCCCACCGCGCGCGGCAACGGATGGCGTCAACGTCAGTGGTATCACTGCGCGACTGCGCAACATGCGCGGGGATGACGCCGGCACGAGCGCGTCGCCGTCTGAGATTGCACCGCCCGCGCCGAAGACCGTCGACATCGGCGGCTCACTCTCGCGGTTGCGGGCGCTCAAAGGAGATGGCAACGGCGCCAAGCCAGCGGCAGCAGCGAGCTCTCCAGCAACCGAACCCACGCCAAGTGTCGAGTCGATTGCATCTGCGGAAGCACCTCCACCTCCGCCGCGCCCGACCGCTTCTGGCGTGCAAGGAAGCCTCGCGCGACTGAAGGGCCTCAAAGGGAACGCGGCGCCGACCACGGACCCGGCGCCAGAGCCGACGGCGAGCCCATCGCCAGCCTCGATCGACGAGGCCAGTGCTGCGCTCGCCGCCCCTGTCACCGACGACGATGATGCGATGCCACCGCCAAAGCCGGTGAAGGAACTGGGTTCTGCGGCGTCGCGACTGAGCGCGCTGCGCAAGGACAAGGACTAACGGCGAGCACGCCCTTAGCGCCAGTCCCCCGACAATACGAACGCGCCCCACGTCGCCGGGAGTGCCTTGCCGTACTTCTTCCGGTTGTCGCTCAACATGTCGAGCTGCGCACCGCGCAGCGCTTCGAGCTTGCCTTGCTTCTGGTTCCACAGTCGCTCGTAGAAGCGCAGCATCAACTTGCGTGTTGGTTCGTCCGGGACCTTCCACAACGAGCTGATCACGGCCTTCGCACCGGCTTGGTGAAACGCGCGGCGCAGGCTCATCATCCCTTCGCCGGACCTCGTCGTACCGATCGCCGTTTCGCACGCCGACAACACGACGAGGTCGCACTTGCCGAGATCCAGCCACGACACTTCCTCGGCGGTCAGGAGCCCATTGTCGCGGGTCGGGTCGCGCTCGCTGTTCGCACCGGCGCAAACGATCCCCGACAGCAGGCTCGGTAGGTAACCAGTCACGAGTTTGTGCTCGAGCCCGAGGTCTGTTGCGGGCGCGAGTCGGTCGCGCTCTTCGTCGACGAGTTCCTGCGCGCTCTCCCACGCCGAAGGCAACGCGGCCGGTTGGAAGTAGCCATGCGTCGCCAAATGGATCATCGAGTACTTCGGTAGTTCCGCCTTCAGGCGCTCCTCGGTCGCCTCGCCCGCGCGCACGAGAAGACGCGTCGCGGCGCCGAATGTGGTCTCATGCAGCGTGTGAATCCCGTCAACTTCTGCGCTGGTCGCGGCGAGCGCGTGCCAGTGATGCTCGAAATCGCCGTCGCGACGCGCCGACGCGAGCACGATGCCTTCTGGGAGCGACTTGCCCGGAGAAGCCTCGCCTTCTTCGTCCCCGGCGTCGTCCCCTGTTTCGTCCGTGCGACCGTCGTAGTCGATCGCTCCGGCAGCGCACAACTTCGGCAACGCCGGTTCCGGCCGTGGTCTTGCCAGCTCCAGCAGCGCCGCGCCATCGCGCAGATACGCGAACGAGTGTTTTTCGATCAGGTACTGATCGCTTGCGTCCGCGATCACTTCGAACGGCAACGTCGTCAGAAAGGAGTCGGGGCACACGAATACGCGCTGCGCCGCGCCGACGTGCTTTGCCAGCGGTTCCCACAGCAGCTTGTGCAGGTCACTGCGAACGCTCGCTTCATCCCCGGGGTCGCCACTGATGTGGAGCCCGCGCGCGTCGATAGTCGTCGTATCGATCGCCGCGATTGCAGCGCGAATCGGTGCACTCGGACCGAGGGGCACGTGAATGCACTCCGTCACGCGATCATACGCTTCGACTGCGTTTGCCCCTGGCCCGGCCTTCACGACCCACGCTGTCAGCTGCCGCTCGCCCCACTCCCCTGGGGTAGTGAACTTGCCATCCAGCCATTGGGCCGGTTCCCACTGGTTGTGCTCGAGGAAGTCGATCCACACCGCACCCTCGGGAAGCGAGGCCGCGATCTTCGCTGCGGTGACCGACTCTTGGTGCAGCGTCGCGGCGCCACTTTGCTGCAGTGCAGCACCGAGTTGGTCGCGTTCCTTGCGCAAGCGTGCCAGGTTCCGCGCGTGTTCGGCGCCGTCCTTGATCTCTCTTTGCGCGAGTAGGTTCGACAACGCGCCTTGTACCGAGCGCAAACGTTCGAGCGTAGCCCGCTCTTCTGCCGTCAAACGCGCCAGTAGCCGCTGCTTCCTCTGACCAAAGAAGCGCGACACCTGCCCCTTCCACGACACGATCGCGTTGAAGCACTCGACCGCTGCCGACGATTCACCACGCGCCGCGCTCAGGAGAAGCGGGAGCTGCCACTGGCGCTCCGCGGCGTAGCGGAACGCATCGCTCTCCGACGCGCCCGTCAGCTGGCTGAGCAGGCGCGACCGGCCGCGCTGCTGGAGGGTCCGCGCGTGGGTCAGCGCCGCAGCCGACTGCCCGGTGTCGAGGTGCAGCTGCGCGAGCTGGCTCAAGTTTCCGGCCACGTCCGGGTGCTCCGGGCCCAGCGCCTTCTCGCGGATTGCCAGCGCACGGCCCAGCAACGGCCGTGCCTCGTCGTAATTCCCCCGCCTCACGACCAACGACGCCAAGTTGCCCCGGTACGACGCCACTTGCGGGTGCTCCCGGCCCATCGCTTTCTCACTGATCGCCAGCGCACGTTCGTACAACCGCCGCGCCCCGTCGTATCTCCCCTGCGCCTCGAGCAGCAACGCCAAGTTGTTCAGGCTTGTCGCCACGCTCGGGTGCTCCGGCCCCAGCGCTTTCTGATCGATCGCCAGCGCGCGTTCGTACAACGGCTGTGCCTCGTCGTACTTCCCCTGACTCCTCAGCACCTCCGCCAGGTTGTTCAGGCTATTCGCCACGTCCGGGTGCTCCGCGCCCAGCGCTTTCTCGCGGATCGCCAGTGCACGATCCAGCAACGGCCGCGCCTCGTCATACTTCCCCTGCCCCACGACCAACGCTGCCAGGTTGTTCAGGTTACTCGCCATGTATGGGTGCTCCGCGCCCAGCACCTTCTCGTAGATCGCCAGCGCTTGGTCGTACAACCGCCGCGCCTCGTCGTACTTCCCCTGCTCCGCGAGCAGCAACGCCAGAGCGTTCAGGCTCCTCGCCACGGATCGGTGCTCCGGGCCCAGCACCTTGATCTCGATCGCTTGCGCACGTTCGTACAACCGCCGCGCCTCGTCGTACTTCCCCTGATCCCTGAGCAGCCCCGCCAGGTTGTTCAGGCTCGACGCCACGTCCGGGTGATCCCGGCCCAGCACCTTCTCGAAGATCGCCAGCGCTCGGTCGTGCAACGGACGCGCCTCGTCGTACTTCCCTTGCTCCTCGAGCAGCACCGCCAGGTTGTTCAGGCGCATCGCGACCGAGCGGTGCTCCGCGCCCAGCGCCTTTTCCGTGATCGCCAGCGCACGTTCGTACAGCCGCCGCGCTCCTGCGTACTTCCCCTGCGCCTTGAGCAGCGCCCCCAGGTTGTTCAGACTTGTCGCCACGGACGGGTGCTCCGGCCCCAGCACCTTGATCTCGATCGCTTGCGCACGTTCGTACAACCGCCGCGCCTCGTCGTACTTCCCCTGATCCCTGAGCA
>JBCCHQ010000099.1:0-23651 GCA_039028735.1 Planctomycetota bacterium
ATCCTCCTTGACCTAGTTGTGACGACTACGACGTTTCGACTGCGAACTCCTGAAGCACTTCCAGGTCCACGAACTCGACCATGGACATGTGTGTCGCCTCCAAGACGACCCGCGGAGCCATCCCAGCCTCATACGCTTCTTTCCAGCGCAACGCACAAAGGCACCAACGATCCCCTGGCTGAAGACCGGGGAATCCGTACGCCTGCATCGGGGTCGACAAGTCGTTGCCCCGTCCTTTCGAAAACTCGAGAAACTCGGCGGTAACTTCGACGCACACAATGTGCAAACCGGCATCTTCAGCGCCGGTGTCGCAGCAACCAGTGCGGTAGAAGCCGGTCATCGGGTCTGTACTACAACTCAGGAGTTCGGTACCCAGGACGTTCTTGGCCACTGCTCTTCTCTCTTGCTAGAGTGGGGGCGCGCCAGCGACCGGCGCAATAGTGCGCATACTACGATGTCGCGTGCTGCTTTCTCCACTGCTTTGCGCGAGGTGGTGACGTGCGCGCAGACACAAGAATCGAGGAGCTCGGCCTTGCTCGGTGCTCGAGAGCGAAAACAGCTGACAGATGACGTCCAGTATCTCAACCTCGAAGAGATGAAGAAGTTCTGTCGCACGCACGAACTGCCGTTGCAGATTCACGTCGAACGGCCCGACGGCAGGCTGCTGCGGACGCCGGATCGCGACCGCAAGGACGTCGTTCTTGCTCGGATCCTGCAGTTTGCAATCCGCGGCCGCCGCTCGGGGCCGACCGTCTATCCAATGAGCGTCGTGGCTAAGAGCCCCTTGCCGACACCGCTGACTGCTCGCACTCGGGTCCGCTACGGGCAATACGAAAAGAAGAACCGCGAGTTCGTCAATTGCCTGGTGCAACTGACGGATGGCGCGTTCCGGACCGGCATGATCGCGCGACTGGTCCTGAGAGACTTCTGGACGGCAGGCAAGGCGCCTACGATGAAGCAACTTGCCGGCGCATGGTTGCAGGCGAATCGAGACCACACGTCACCCCGTCCCGAAGGTGCTTATCTCGCTGATCTCGCGCGCGGCACCGCCGGCTCCGACTGGAAGGGCCTGCGTGTCCGGCGCGCGGCGCGCGCATTACGCCAGCTCGAGTCGTTGATCGCGGCGCGAGAATCTTGCTGAGAACGAAACCCGTGAGATCGCTTTTGCGATTGAGGCTGCAGCGCGAACCGGCGACACTACTGTCTGCTTCCTTGCCTCTGCTCGATTGCCGGTGCCCGGGTGGGCCCGCAGCTGTTATGGGGTTAGGGGCTTTTGGGGTTAGGGGCTTTTGGGGTTTCAGGCTTTGGGGTGGTAGGCACCGTTGGGATGGGAGTCAGAGCATGAGGGCAATCCTCGCCGTTCTTGCAGGCATCATCGTCGGCAGCAGCGTGAACATGGGCTTGATCATGATTGGCGGAGTGGTGATTCCACCACCCGAGGGCGTCGATCCCGCCGACATAGAGAGCATCAAGGCCAACATGCACTTGTACGAAGCTCGCCACTTCGTCGTGCCCTTTCTCGCGCATGGGTTGGGGACGCTGGTCGGCGCTGCAATCGCTGCGCTGATCGCACCCAAGAACAAACTACGCTACGCGTTCGGAATTGGCTTCTTCTTCCTGCTCGGCGGCATCGCGATGACATTCTTGGTGCCCTTCCCGAAGTGGGTGATGATCGTGGATCTCGGTTGCTGCTACATCCCGATGGCCTGGATCGGCGGGAAAATGGGTTCGGGGAAGGGCTAGCGATTGACCAACATTCATGACGGCTCGTTCGCCCGGGGCTGTTCCGGGTGAGCTCATCGCGGTCGCTGCGCAACCAATAGCTCCTGTCTTCACACAGTGACTGACTACCAAGGAAATCCGATGTCAAAACTCACGATTGTCGCCAACATCCGTGCCAATACCGACCGCGTCGAACTGGTCAAGGCTGAACTCGAGAAGCTGATCCCAATCACGCGAGCGGAAGCTGGCTGCCTGCAGTACGACTTGCATCAAGATCACGAGGACCCCGCTCACTTCATGTTCTACGAAAACTGGGAGTCTCGCGATCTCTGGCAAGATCACATGAACGCACCACACCTGGCGGCGTACCTGAAAGCCACCGAAGGCGCGGTCGCTGATTTCACAGTCAACGAGATGAGCCACATCGGTTGATCGGTCGTCGGCACCCGATGTGAATCACGAGCTGGAGCTCTCGCCCGGATTGGGACGCCCCGTATCTGGAATACCCGTATCTGGACTCCCCGTATCTGGACTCCACTGCGGGATCTCTTCGCGACCCCGCGGCGAGAGGTTGTACACGCCCAAGGACTCCCGCTCGAACCAGCCATACACGTTGCGGTAGAGAATATCGCGGGCCTTCGGTTCCTGCAGGGTGGCGGCGACCAGCGACGCCTTCGTTGCACCGTTCTCATCGAGAAAGCGGCCGATCGCAAGCGTGCGTTGCCGGTACGCAGTCATGATGCCTTTTCGCATCGCGGCACCGCCAAGGTTGGGGTCACCGACTCGCTTCATGAACTCGCCTAGAAGACGCTGTTGGCGCGCCTTGGACTTGCGCGGTTTGTACTCGCCGGGATCGAGCAGCACGTCGACACTTCCGGTGCGCAGTTCTGGATCGATCGCCAGCAAGCCCAGCCCAAGCATACGGAGCAGCTTGATGACGGGTTTGCGCTGGCGCTTCAAGACCCCACTGCTGCGCGGGATGCCGACGTAAACATTCTGCGTCAACGCGAGGCGCTCGACTGCCTGCAGAATGACGCCGAGATTGAGCGACAACTTGAGCTCGACCACGACGGGAACTTCTTCACCTCGTACGGCGAGCACATCGCAATCTTGCACCTCCCCCTTTACCTCGTAGCCTTGGGACTCCAGGAACCGCTTCACCGGCGGATAGAGATCTGTTTCCTGCATGGCGCTCTTCATTGGCGAGATCTCTTCGTCGATCCAGAACCGCGGTAACAAGGCGTCGGGGCGAACGCGGAAGTGCGTCGGTCGGCTTGGACTACTCGACCACCACGTCTTCCAGCCCCTCTTCAGCAGCCGGGTACTGCATGTTCAGCTCCTCGAGCGCGTCGATGAGGATCTTCGAGATGACGATGTTGCGATAGGACTTACTGTTTGCCGGAATCGCGTACCACGGCGCCCATTCTGTACTAGTACGAGACAACACGGCTTCATAGGCTTGCTGATAGTCGTCCCAGTGCTTGCGTTCGGCGAGATCGGCGTGGGAGAACTTCCAGTTCTTGTGTGGCTCATCCAGGCGCGCTTGCAGGCGTTCTCGCTGCTCTTCCTTCGAGATGTTCAGAAAGAACTTCAAGATCACCGTGCCCTCGTCGGCAAGGCGCCGCTCGAAATCGTTGATGTGGTCGTAGCGTTTCGACCAGACTTCTTCAGGCACGATATTGTGTACGCGAACGACCAAGACGTCTTCGTAGTGACTGCGATTGAAGATCGTGATCTCGCCGCGACCGGGACACTGTTGATGAACCCGCCACAGGTAGTCGTGCGCAAGCTCCTTGTGCGTTGGCTTCTTGAAACCTGCGACCTTCACACCTTGCGGGTTGACGCCATCGAACACGTGACGAATCGTGCCATCTTTGCCGCCGGTGTCCATCGCCTGCAATACGATCAAGATCTTGTGCTTGCCCTCGGCCCACAATAGCTCTTGCAGCTCTTCCAAACGCGCATTCAGATCGTCCAGGTAGGCGATTCGGTCCTTCTTGTTGCCGTCGAAGAGACTCTTGTCGGACGGGTTCCAATCGGTGAGCCGCACCGTCTCGTTGGGCTTCACTCGGTACTCGTTGTGATTCATCGGTGCACGCTCCAGCTTTCAAGGGTGGTTCGTTCGCGGCATACTAGCAGCAGCCGCATACTAGCAGCGCAGGGAGGCGGGTCCAGCGATCCGCGCAACCGACGAACAGACATGTCGTACGATTCGGTTGGGCACCGAACATCTCCAGAACGGAGTCATTCGTGAAGGGCTACGAACCAGACACGTTCGGCAAGCTGAACGCCGAACAGTACGACGCGATGTACGAAGGGGCCATGACAAAGGAAACAGAAGACTCCGTTCGCGCGCTCGCGGCGCTCGCCGGTGGCGGCCGGGTCTTGGAGTTCGCGATCGGTACGGGGCGAGTCGCAATTCCGCTGGCGGCGCAGGGGATCGCAGTGCACGGGATCGAAGCTTCCGACCTGATGGTCGCGAAGTTGCGCGAGAAGCTCGGCGGGGAATCGATTCCCGTCACCATCGGCGACATGGCCACGGCGCGTGCAGAGGGCCAGTTCGATCTGGTCTACCTCGTGTTCAACACGATCTTCAACTTGACGACCCAAGAAGCGCAAGTGCGTTGTTTTCAGAACGCGGCCGACCACCTGAGTCCCGGTGGCGTGTTCGTGGTGGAGACCGTCGTGCCCGACCTCGCCGGATTCGTCGACGGGCAGCGCATGAAAGGTTCATGGGCGCGTCTGGACTCGGCACGCTTCGAGGTCGCAATCCACGATGCAGTGACGCAGAACGTCGCGTTTCAGCGAGTCGTGATCAAGGAAGAGCGCACGGACATCCGCCCACACTTCATGCGCTACGCCTGGCCGAGCGAGCTCGATCTGATGGCGCAACTCGCGGGACTAGCTCGCAAAGAGCGTTGGGCTTGGTGGGATCGGTCACCCTTCACGGCCAACAGCAAGAGCCACGTCACGGTGTACGCACAGGCACAGCACTCGCCTACTGAGTAAGCGCCTCGTGCAACCACTTGCGCGCGGTCGTCCATTCGCGCTCGACGGTTCGTACCGACATCCCCAAGGCGTCGGCGGTCTCTTCGACGCTGAGACCTGCGTAGAAGCGCAAACGCACGACGAGCGCGCGGCGCGGGCGCGCTTGCTCGAGCTGTTGCAGCGCTTCGTCGAGGGCTAGCACTTCCTCACTCGCTTCCGGCTGCGCGAGATCTACGACACTACGAATGATCGTCTTGCCACCGGAGCGCTTCTTACGATTGCGCTTGCGTGCATGGTCGATCAAGATGCGGCGCATCGCTTCCGAGGCGGCGACGTAGAAGTGCCCCGGACTACTCCAGTCGAGCTCTTCATTGCGAATCAGGCGCAGATACGCCTCATGCACCAGCGCGGTTGCCTGCAGCGTATGCCCTTTACGCTCCGACGACATCCGCTGTTTCGCGATCGCCCGCAGCTGGTCGTACACCTCGTCGAGGAGCGCCCGCGATGGCCGCAACGACTCGGCTGGCTCTGCGTTCGGGGTCTGCTCCTCGGACTCTGGGTCCGAGGATGGCGTCGGGTTGGAATCAGTCACTGCGCTTGTCCATCTGGTCATACTCGAGTCACGCTGGCCGTGCAGCGGCAGTCCGCCACGGACCTCTCCCCAACAGCAAGAAGCCACGACCGCCTACTCTGGTACTGGCCCCAGCCACCGTCAAGGTCACCCGGACGCTTGTTGGTCGCATCGAGTCCTGCCGCTCTTGTGGCAGAACGAGTAGGCACAATCACGTGCGCCGTTTCGTGCCAGAAACCGCCAACTTTTTTGGAGAGAATCTACAAGTTCCGTAACCAGACGCGATACGACCCACAAAGCCGGGGTGAGGCGTACGGCTCGTTGCGTTATCATCCGCAGCAGACGCCCAGAGGAAGCACGCCCCACCAGAGCCGCGGCGTCGCCATGAAGGAGGAAGTCATGTCACTGGCAAAGAGGCTCGACGCGATTCGAGCCGCATCCGCTGAGAAGTTCGCACCCGCCGTGGTCAAAGTCATGCACGGCGCTGTGGCTGAGCTGCGTGGGTCCGGAATTGTGCACTCGATGCTGACGGTCGGCGCACAGGCGCCCGACTTTACGCTGCCGACGAGCGACCGCGGCACGATCGCTCTGCAGAGTGAGCTCGACAAGGGCCCGCTGATCCTCACGTTCTTTCGCGGCTCATGGTGACCGTACTGTAACGCAGAGCTGGCAGCTCTGCAGAAGGCCTTGCCGGAGATCGAAGCGCGCGGCGCCCGGTTGATCGCCGTGTCCCCGGAGAACGCGGACTCTCTCGAAACGCTGAAGCAGGAGCGTAAGCTGACGCTACCCATCCTGGTCGACGCCGGTAACGAGGTCGCCCGCCGGTTTGGGATTCGACACGTACTCCCGCCAGCCCTTCGGGAAGTCTATCGCAGTTTTGGTCTCGACCTAGAGGCAGCTAATGGCGATTCGTCGTGGTCGCTGCCGATGCCTGCTCGCTACGTACTCGACGCTAGCGGCATCATCCGCTGGGCTGCTGCAGACCCAGACTACACAGTGCGACCCGAGCCCGAAGAATCGCTACAAGCGCTCGACGACCTGCGCTGAGTCCGTCCACGTGCTGGCAGAACGGCAGACATGAATCAGCCTGACGACTCAGCGCGGCGCCACTATGCACGACCCGCTGCCGCTTACCTTCGGTCCATACTGATGACCGACGAGACAGACTTTGAGCAGCTGTTAGCACTAGGAAGCGAACGAGGCGTCCGCTTGCAACGATTCAAACGCAGCACGTTGCTACCTCGGGTGCAACGAGTACTCGGCTTCTTGCGTTCCGTCCAACCTTCAAGCTTGCTCGACATTGGCACGGGACGTGGTGCCTTCTTATGGCCGCTACTCGACGCGTTTCCCGACTTGCCAGTGCACTGTGTTGACGTGCTTCCACACCGCGTCGAGATGCTCGAGGAGGTCCGCAAAGGAGGAATCGAGAACCTCACCGCGGAGGTACTGGATGCAACGACTGCCAACTGGCCAGAAGACTCACGCGACGTAGTCACTGCACTCGAAGTTCTGGAGCACATGACTTCGCCGCAACAGGCGATCGAGAACTGCGTCCGCTGCGCTTCGCGATACGTGGTTGCGTCGGTTCCTTCCAAAGAGGATGACAATCCTGAGCACTTGCAGTTGTTTGGCCCTGCGGAAATCACCCAGAGGTTTCTCGACGCTGGGGCACGAAAAGCGGTTTGTGAGCATGTGCTGAACCACCGGATCGTGTTCGTGACAGTATGAAGCAGCAGATTCTGAAGTATCCAAGAACTCGCCACATCGTAGGCTCCCGCGCGCAACCCGGCGACGAAGACCTTACGGACGAGCCGTTTGCGTCCCTTGCTGGCCGCCATCTCGTCGTGGAAGAGAAGATCGACGGTGCAAATGCCGCGATCAGCTTCAACGCTGAAGGGATACTGCAACTGCAGAGCCGCGGACACTATCTCACTGGCGGCCCCCGAGAGCGACACTTCGCACTGTTCAAGACCTGGGCAACGACGCACAGCAGAGAGCTGTGGTCGCGGCTCGGCACACGCTATGTCGCGTTCGGGGAGTGGGTCTATGCAAAACACACGATCTTCTACGACAGTCTTCCCCACTACTTTCTCGAGTTCGACCTCTTCGATCGTGATGTTGGCACCTTCGTAACGACGAAGCAGCGCCGCGAGTTCTTCTCTGAATCTCCGATTGTGTCGGTGCCTGTGCTCTTCGAGGGCTGCCTTTCGGCAGCAACGGATTTGCCACGATTGATCCAGCGAAGCCTCTACAAAACCGTTGATTGGCGTAGTCGACTTGTGGAAGCAGCGGACGATGCAGCCGTGGCTGTCGATCGAGTCCAGCAGGAAACGGACCGATCCGATGCTGCAGAGGGCCTGTACATCAAGGTTGAAGAAGCAGGCCAGGTCGCTGCGCGCTACAAGTTCGTCCGTCATTCATTCTTAACGTCTGTCGTCGACTCGGGGAGCCACTGGCTAACGCGTCCGATCGTCGAGAATCGATTGGCTGACGGTGTCGACATCTTCGGAGCTGCCATATGAATCTTCTCGATGCAACACCTAGCGCTGTTGGAACACCAGCCGATGAAATCAACTGGAAGGTGCTTCTGAGTGAGTACCAATGGCTGCGAGATCTCGAGGGTGTCGAGCAGAGCCCTGTCCACCACCAAGAGGGAGATGTCCTCACACACGTGCGCATGGTCTGTGAGCAGCTGGTCACGCGACCTGCTTGGCAGCAACTCCCACCGGAAACGCGAGAAGAGCTGTTTGCGGCCACACTCTTGCACGACATCGCCAAACCCGAGTGTTCGCGCCAAACAGACGATGGTGGAATCTCGAGCCGAGGCCATGCTCGTCGTGGAGCGATCCGCGCACGCCGCATCCTCTGGGAGCAAGGCGTAGATCCGGCGCGTCGAGAACGCATCTGCGGCATCGTGCAAAGCCACATGTTGCCCTTTCACTTGCTGGATAGAGACTCGCCTCTACGCGATGCAGCAAGAGCAGCTGAGGTGGCCAACTGGGAGTTCACGACACTGCACGCAGAAGCCGATGCCCGCGGGCGCATCTGCGACGACATTCCGCAGATCCTCGAGCGTATTGACCTCGCACGAGACTTCGTCACCGAGAGCGGCTTCTACAACCAGCCGCTTTCGTTCGCAAACGACCACACACGCGTGCTCTTCTTTCGTGGAGAGCGAGAACTCCCGCACGAGCCAGCGTGGTTCGATCCGACTTGCACGGTAACCGTCATGAGCGGTCTTCCTGGAGCCGGAAAAGACACCTGGATCGAGCGACACGCCGACGCCCAGCCGGTGGTGTCGCTCGACGACTGGCGAGAGAAGCTCTCAGTGAGCCCCGCTGCGAACCAAGGGCGTGTGGTGCAGGCTGCTCGCGAAGCAGCCCGCGAGCACTTGCGAGCTGGACGCGACTTTGTCTGGAACGCAACGAATATCTCGAGGCCCGTTCGCAGCCAATGCCTGAAGCTGCTGGCTGAGTACGGAGCTCGCATCGAGATTGTGCATGTCGAGGCTTCTCCCGAGCAGCTGCTTCAGCAGAACCAGCATCGCAACGCCGCAGTACCGCGAGACGTTATGGACAGATTGATCGATCGGTGGGAACCGCCCACACGGATCGAAGCGCACCGAGTCACGTACGTCAACGCGTAGACGCAAGCGGCGACACAGCGGAGTTCGACAGCTGCACTTTGTCATTTGTGCAGCGGTCGAAGCTCCACTCCCCGCAATCCCCTACTGACTCTGTGAGCGAGCCACGAGGACCAGCGGGCGGCTGCCGTCTTCGCCTGTGGGTGCAATGCCGACAATGCTGCGGTCGCCAAGTGGGGCTCGCAGGCTGGTGCGCAGCTGCACACGACTGCGATTCTCGGCTTGCTTCTGTTCGATGTTCAGTGAGAACTCGAGGTCCGCGTCACGGCTGTTCTCGTTGACTTTGACTTTCCCCTGGATCGACAGCTCACGGTAGGCGTTGTCTTCGGTGATGTAAAACTCATCGCCTTCGATGGTTCGCACCATCGTGTGGCTTACGATGCCATAGCCTTTGAGTCCCAGCTCGTCCAGTTCACGCTGCAGGCTCGCACCGAGGCCGCCATTTTCCAGTGGCGCGCCATCTGGGCCAAGGATGTGAAACTCGACGGTCATCTTTGCAGTGGGACGGTCCAGTGCCGTAACGAGATCGCGAATCGCGTCGACGCGCTGGGCGGTGTCCCGCACGACGATGGTATTGCGCGCGTTGTCTACCGCAATCTTCCCCATCTTCGTCAGCTGCACCTTGGCACTCTCTGCCAACTCGTCTGCGCGGCGGTTCGAGCACTTCACGATCGCCGTAGTCGTTTCCCGCGGCGTGATCGCCGGGATGTCGAGCTTCTTCAGGGCAATGCGAACCTCTTTCATCTTGTCTGGGTTGCAGCGCACTAGCAAAGCGCGGGTACTGTCGATGACGAAAGCGTCGAATGGATCCTGCGGATCGTCGTTTTCTTCGCCGAAGAACGCGCCGAGGAGATCTGCGAGTTCGTTCGGGTCGGCGCCTCGGACTGGAATCACTTCTGTGAGCACGCGCACACCGTCAATCGACGTCCAGAAACCTGATTCCTCTCGCGCTTGCGCGGAGGCTGTCAATGTTGTCAGGAGCGTAGCGACGATCGCGCCTAGTAGCTGCAGTTGCAGTCGTTGTGGGCTCTTCATTGGGTTGGTTCCTTTCGAAGTTATCGCGGGACTGGGTCGAGATTGACGATGCCGTCAGCACTCGGATAGATCCAGAAGACGTGAATCTTTGGATCCTTGCTGGGTAGCCGAATCGTCAGTGGGTCACTTGTGGGTTGCGAGTCGCTACCAACACCAACGACAGTGATCGCTGGCACCGACGCGATCACCGTTGGCGGCTCCGGGGCCACGGCGTCGTCGCGGTCTCGGAACGTGAAAAACAACACGATACCGATCACGAACAGCGCCGCCGCTGCACCAAGGCCGAGCGATCCACCGAGAATGGTGACCTTGCGGCGGTCCTCAGCCGATGGCGCCGTCGACCGTGCCGGTGAAGCTGTTGGGGACATCGCAGTTGGGGAAACCGACGTGTGCTCAATTCGCGAGGTCGTACCGACCTCTCCAATGAGCAAACGCACCTCCTGCAGTTCTGAAAGACGTTGCCGGCAGTCGTGACAACAGCTGAGATGCGCATCGAGCTGCTGCGCCTCGGGGCCGTCGAGCTCCGCGTCGACCCGACGTGCGATCCACGTGGCGAAGTCCGCGCACGAGCGCTGGGGTTCGCGTTGGTAATCTTCGCGGCTGTGATCTTCGCGATTCACTGACTGCCTCCTCGCCAAGCTGCCAACCGCTGTCTCAGCTCTTCGCGAGCCGCGTGCGCATGCGAACGCGCCGTTGCCTCGCCGATGCCCAAGGCTTCTCCAATCTCGCGAAAGGAGTGGCCTTCCATGTCGCGCAGGATCACGACCTCTTGCTGTCGGCGCGGCAGATCCAAGATCGCGCGCCAAACGCGCTCGTGCAATTCCTGCCGATCGGCGCCGTCGTCACCGCTACCATCTCTGGTGCCGGCGCCGTAGACCTGCAGGTGACGCTGCCGCCGCACCCAAGCACGCGCGGCGTCGATCGCGCGGTGCAACACGACGCGTCGCAGCCAGGCCGCCACGTCACGAACGCCCGCGCTATCGCTGGTCAGTTCTGCGTGTAGCCGCTCGATCGCAGCGTCCACGACTCCTTCGGCATCATCGCGATGCCGTAACACACGAGTTGCGGTCGCGACGAGCTGCGGCCGCAGCCCCACGGCTAAGACAAGTGCTTGCTCGACACGGTCCGTGTCCGGGCGCTGAGAGTGACTAGCAGGCACGCTCTCACCACTTCCTGTTGGCCTGCACGGCCTGCGGTCCCGCGCTCGTTGACACGGCGCCTGTTGCGACGCTCACGGGAATGACGATCGAGGAGGGAGAAACGATGAGACGATTCTGTCGATTTCTGCGATCGGCTGCCATGTCGGTATCCGTGCACACGAGGGTCCAATGGCCGTCGACGTTACGGCCCGTGCCGGATCTACATATCTAGAAGGGACTTGCGCGCTATTCGCGGAGCCAACGAACCGATTTGAGTTGGGCCGTTGTAGCCCTACTGTCTGTGACAAGTGTGTTTCGCGACGACGGCGCACAGTCTATTCTCGACACACTAGTCGGGCGCGTCCGTTGTTACAGAACACATCGCAACACCGATAGGAGATCTCATGGCCAGCTCTCTGATCCCGCACCGCGGCTTGTGTCCTCTGCTCTGGCTCGCGTTGGCCCTGTGTCATGCTGCGCCGATGCATGCGCAGTACATCTTCAGCGCGACCAACCCAATTCCGGGCAACAACCCGTATGGCACTGTAGCCGCCGACCTGAACGGCAACGGAAACGCCGACCTTGCCGTTTGCAACTTTCTCAGTAGCCCACCGACCGTTTCGCTGCTTCTGGGGCCCGGCGACGGCACATTCGTGTCCGGGTCCACCGTGCAGCTGAGCGGCGCGTCACCGAAGGCCATCACTGCTGGGCTTCTAAACGGCGATCTCCACGCAGATCTAGCGGTGACGAGCTACGTCGGCAACAGCGTCAGTGTGCTGCTCGGAGACGGCGTGGGCGGTATTGCGACGACCGCAACCTACTCTGTCGGCACCAACCCGACCGCTATCGCAGCCGGTGACCTCAACGGGAATGGCAGCGCTGATCTCATAGTCGTCAACGAAGCTAGTGACACGATCTCCATCTTGCTCGACGATGGAAACGGTGGGTTCACGGCGCCCGTGCATGTCCCGGTCGGTGACAAGCCGAACGATCTTGTCGTTGCCGACTTCAACGGCGACACCCATCTCGACGTCGTGGTCGTCAACATCCTCGATGACACAGCCAGCTATCTGGCGGGCGACGGCATTGGTGGTTTCGCAAGCGCAGTGCTGCTCACGGCTGTTGGTGACGGTCCACTTGCTGTCGAGGCCGCCGACTTCAACGAAGATGGCGCCCTCGACCTAGCGGTGTTCAGCAACCTCTCGAGCTCAGTGACCGTGTACGTCGGAAGCGGTGCCGGTTCGTTCACGTGGCTGCAGCAGACGACCTTGCAAACTCCGTTTTGGGATCTTTCCTGCGCTGATTTCGATCTCGACGGACACCAAGACTTGGTTCTGGTCGGCGTCGCTGCAGCCGCACCAACGATCTTGGCCGGAGATGGCAGCGGACACTTTCCGACAACCCACCCGGTCGCTCCACCTGGCAGCCACTTTGCCGTCACAGCGTCCGACATAGACGGCGACCAGCAAGCGGACTTGTTGCTCTCGGGAACCACAGAAGTCCTCGTGTACCGCAACGACACGGCTCCGGTAGGCAGCGGCGATTCGCAGCCCTTCGTGCGCGGTGACTGTAACAGCGACGCTGCGTCGAACATCGCAGACGTCATTTTCGCGCTGGGGTTCTTGTTCCCATCGTCTCCGACGCCAACATTGCCTGACTGCAGCGATGCCTGTGACGCCAACGACGACGGTGCTTTGAACATCGCCGACAGCATTGCGATGCTGGGCGCGCTGTTTGGTAGCACAACGGTACCGCTGTCGCATCCCACCGGGGACTGCGGCATTGATGGCAGTAGCGACGCGTTGAATTGTACGGTGTTTGGCCCCTGCCCCTGAGGGTTAAGCGAGCCTACGGGCAACCCGAGTAGCTGTGGCAATACTCAGCAGCGCTGCCGGGTCCGCAAACGGGAAACGGCGCCGGCGGTGGCGGGCCTTGCACGAACAAGTACTGCACGAGCTCGATCGCATCGCTTACGTCGATTGCGCCGTCCCCGTCGACATCGAGCGCAGGCGTGCAGCTACTGAGTTGGGTACCAAAGACGTACTGCAGCAGGAAGATCGCATCGGCGACGGTGATGTTCCCATCTTCGGTCGGATCGGCTCGCAAGAAGTGTGTCGGCAGCTGGCCAATGTAGTAGTAGTTGCCCCCGTTTGCCGACGCAAGTGCCTGCAGCCCAGTCGCAAACAGCGGAGTGTTGCCGATGTGAAACACATCGATGGGGATCTGCTGCCAGTTGGCGTTCGTTGCCTGCGGCACCTCGGTCGCCGCTCCAGGACAGTTCATGCCGCCGTCTGAGACGAAGATCAAACGCGGAGACGGGAACGGTAAACTACCATTCGCTACCTCCAACGTAGCGACGAGGCCCGATCCGGCACAGGAGGCTCCGCCGGTTGTGACCGTGTTGACCCAAGCAATCGCGTTCTGAATGCTCTGCGGGCCTGCTTGCAGTGAAACCGGCGAGAACTTCTGAAAGCCGGACGAAAACTGCACCATGCCAAAGCGATGCGCCGGCGTCAGCTGCTGCAGCGCCGCAATCAACTCGGCTTTCAATGGAGTCAGCTGGCCGCTGGACCCGATACTGCCCGAGGTGTCGAAACACCAATAGAATTGCGCGGCGTAGACCTGTTCGCCAAAGAAGTCCAACTGGATCGGTTGTGCAGGAAGGGCCGACGTTGTCGACAACAGGCAAGTCACGATTGTCGCGCGCACGAGGTTCCGCATAGTACAACTCCGTTTGAGGGGGCCCGACCCCGCGGCAGCGATGGCAACGCCCAGCTGCGTAACGACCAGTATCACGACGCGATGCCCGACGCGCAAGCACTGTCGAAGGGTTGTTACAGCCGGACCACGCGGTGCGCCTAGACTCCTGCTAGCGTCGACTCGGGGGCGCGTTGCGCACCTTCTGCGCGCTTCCCGCCACGGTAGACGATCAACATGCCCGTCAAGATCACCCCGCCCCCGATCCAGTGCGCCACCTGTGGCACTTCACCTAGCAGCAGGTACGCGAACGCGACGGCCAAGAACGGCGTCAGTAGCGTGGCGGTGGCTACTTGTTCGGGGCGACATCGTTCCAGCGAGTAGTACCACGCAGACTGCCCAATCACGACCACGACGATCGCGTAGACAAGCATCACAATCCACAAGTCACCGTAGAAGGCCTCTGCGAAATGCTCGGCGCCGTACAAGATGATCGCGACGATGAAGAACACGATGGCCGAGAACAGATTCCGCACGAACACGAAAGACCCTGGACGCACCCCGCGCAGCATGCGCTTGACCAGCAGAGCTGCGACCGCCTGTAGAAACGCTGCGCCCAGCACAAGATAGTCGCCGGTTTGCAACGACCCCATCCCCTGAATCAACACCAGGGCGACAATGCCGACGACGATAATCGTGTAGCCAAGCACCTGACCACGGTTGATCGCGCTAACACCAAGGCAGGCTGCCAGGACAGCGAAGATCACAGACTCGAAACGGCCGATCAGCACGAGGTTCGTCACCGTGGTCGAACTGAGCGCCGTGAACAAGAGCATTGGAATGGCTACGGCTAGGAGCACATTCACGCCCAGCAACACCCACGTGCCGCGTGTCGCCTGCTTGAGATCGGCGGCTACCCTCTTCGGGTGGAAGCTGACTCCGGCGACGATCCCGCCGAGCAGATTGCCGACGAAGAGTACGTTGCAAAACGAAATGGCTCCCGGGTTGTCGACTCCAAGCGCGCCACCACTTTGAATCAGCCACTTCACAAGCGGGCTCGCCAACGCCAGCAAGGCGATCGCCAGATAGAGAATTGCCACCCGTTCCTCCGTAGGATCCGATCCGCAGCCACAGTGCCAGCAAGGCCGGATCCTCGCCGCTCCCCCACCCGGGGTCAACGCCTGTCCTCCCAAGCCCGAGAAAGCGATCCGCAGGAAGCCCCGTCGCAGCAACCCCGTCGCAGGAAAATGGCCGCGTAGCTTCGATCAGCGAACGAGATTCACCGGACCGCCGTCTGGCGGCAGCGGTTGCAGCCCGGCAAACAAGTCCGCGTTGAGACCGTAGACGTTGATCAGCTCTTCATCACAAGGGCGAAACAACAACGGCGCTGGCAAGTACAACGTCGCACTGAACTCCGCGCAGTACGTTGTCATCCAACCGACGGCTTTCGGCTTCAGCCTTTCCCAACAGTCCGCATCGATCTCTTCGAGCCACTCGGAGCTACCGGGCAGCCAGTCGACGCGCTTGGTCCAGGTTCGTGTATAGGTATCAGGCGCGTCTGACCCAAAGAACCTCTCGACCCGGGGGACGAACTTCGCCCGCGAAGGCCAGTAGGCGAGGCGATCGTAGTCTGAGACGACGTACGATGCGATGAGTGTGAATGCAGTCGTGAACACGAGGACCGTGCCAAGCCGCCTGATATGCCGCATGGGACCACCTCCCTTGCGCGGCATCCTAGTCGGCCTGCGTCACTGATTCGTCAGGACCACAGACTCGTCACCCGGCGTTATGGGGCGAAGGAAGCCTCAAGGACAACTCGTGATCACGCAAGAGAGCGCGTCCGTGGTGGGATCGACTCCACAGTTCGGAAAAGGCGGCGTCGGCGGTGGTCCCATCGCGAAGCCGTAGCCGAGAATCGCGACTGCATCGGAGATGTCGATACTTCCGGAGTCGTCGAAGTCGCCGCTGGTCGCACAGTCGAGCGTGGTGCCGTTGGGGTTTGCAAACAGATGCTGTAATAGTGTGACTGCATCCGGGATGGCAACAACGGCGCCGTCGTTGTTTACATCACCTCGAAGGAGCTGCTGGCTGGGCGACGTCAGCGCCTGCACGAGCGCCAGCGCCCGCAACGTCCGCGGAGCTGGATGTGCGGCGCATGTGGAAGATGCCGGGATCGAGGTCGTCATCAGCAGCGCTTCCATCTGATCGGGACTCAGCGATATCCCAAGCGAGTTGGCGCGCTGACGCAATGCAGCCAACGCGCCGCTGACGTGCGGCGCGGACAGGGACGTGCCAGAAACGACGTGCCATCCTCCGCCGATCTGCGAGGTACGAATCGATCCACCGGGTGCCGCGAGTTGGTTGCATGCACTTTGTCGCGTGGAAACGACGTTGCCGGCAGGCGCAGCTTCATCGGTACGCGCTACAGAGACCACCGCCGACAGGCACGCAGGCCGTTGCATACCGTTGCAGGTTGGGCTGTTGCCGCTAGCCGCGACGGGCAAGATTCCGGCCGATCGCGCCGCGTCCAATGCGACCGCAAAGAACATCGTGTCGGTGTTGCTGTTGTCACACGGACATTCGGCATAGACGCCCTCACCCAGGCTGAGGTTCAACAGATGGAGATCGGGGTATGCGTCATGCACCTGCACGACGTAGTCAATCCCGGCAACGATGTCAGATGAATGACCTTGCCCCTGAGGGTCCAGAACCTGGACCGCGAGGATCGAGGTGTCTCTCGCCATCCCGCGCGGCGCAGAGAGCGCGCGGGAAGTGATGACTCCGGAGACCGACGTTCCATGACCCGAGACGTCTTCTGCGCCGGGTCCCTGATTGCTGCCTTGATCCAGAAAGTGCCAGGCGCCAGCAGCGATGTTGTTGCTGAGGTCAGGATGGTTGGTGTCGATACCGCTATCCAACACAGCAACCGTAATCCCAGCACCTGTCCACCCCATAGCGTTGGTGGCGTTGCCATGCACGAAAGGCACGGAAGTGTCCAACTGAGCGTGGGAGATACCGTCTGCTCCCGCGGCAAGTACAAGCTCTGACACCGTCACCACCGACCAGCCCGCCAAGTTGATAGTGCCAGAAAGTGCAGGGACATGGCGGTAGCGATAGGCCACGTCAAAGTCGTCGCCGAGAACGTCAAGGAGCTGTTGCTGGCGCCCCCAGATCCAACCGCCGACATCGCTGTCAGCAGGCGCAGCCAGGACGATATTGACGAACTGTGGATGATGCGGGCAGGCAACGAACGCCGCCTCGACGGCCTCGTCGATCCGCGGGGATCGGTCCAGTGAAGGTGTACCCATTGCTGGGGTCGTTATTGCGTGAAGGAGAGCAACGAGGGCGCACATCGTGGCGGCTTGCCACAGCGATGGGTGCATGAAGGTGACCTAGTCCTTTGCAACAACCGCGGGAGAGCACGGTCGTCGTGACTTCCCGACACTGTACAAGAGCACGGCTGGGCCTACAAGCGTCCGACTGCGCCCGCGGGTTGCGCCCGCCACGTCGCCCGCCACGTCGCCCGCGGGTAATCCTAACACGCACGAACGGGCCAACGCTTGTCCCGTTCCGCTGTCCGCAGCCGGTCGCACTAGCGCTGATCGTCCGGATCCGGCGCCCCGACACAACCCAACCGCCGCGCCTGGAAGCATCACCATCACAAAGCCCCAGCACGACTTCGACGCACCGATCCCATCAGCACCAAGTCGGCACACCGCCTGCATTGTCCGACGACGAAAGGACGTCGTCGATTGGCTACAAGGCCCCGTGTATGCCCGCCAGGCAGTCAGTACCAAATCACACGCCGCTGCACACAACGGCAGAGCCTACTGCGTCCTGATCCCGAGCTCGTTCAAAACTGCTGGTACGTGCTCGGGTACCAGATCCAGAAGCACTCGATGCTTCTGCACAACGCCCAGTTCATGAGCAATCATCCTCATCTGGATGTCACCGATGTCCATGGAGACACGCTGCCCCTGTTCATGCGTGACTTCTTCAGCCTTCTCGCCAGGAGCACCAACTGCTATTGGGGCCGCTGGGAGAACTTCTGGGACAACGGCCGGCCGCATGTCCTCCATGTCGCTCCCACGGCTCAAGACGTCATTGGACGCTTGTCCTACACGGTCTCCAACGTCGTGGAAGCGGGCTTGGTCTCGCACGCCAAGAAGTGGCAGGGCGTACGCGTCCTTCCACAGGAGATCGGACGCCGTAAGTTCGTCGTAGAACGTCCAAAGTTCTTCTACAACCCCAAGGGTTCGATGCCCGAGTTCGTCACGATCGAAACGACGCTACCCAGAGTCGTGGACATGGATCCCGAAGAGCTGCGACTGGAGCTCTCGCGAGAGTGCAATTTCCGTGAGGAGCGCAAACGGGAAGAGTACCGGCGAGAAGGAAAGAAGTTCCTGGGCATGAAGCGTGTCCGGCGACAATCACCAAAGGCTTCGCCAACAACGCGCGAGCCAAGACGTGGCAAAGTGCCGCATGTCGCCTGCAAGGATCCGGTGCTGCGGCGAAAGTTCCTTGCTTGGCGCAAGGAACGCGATCGCAAGTACGAGGAGAGGCGGCAAGCGCTCAAGGATGGGGACTTGAACGTTGAGTTTCCGCAGGGGACGTTCGCGCTTTGCATCGGTGTGGGACATCCGCGCGAAGCATGGGGCGGCGAGCGGCTGTGGGATCGGCTGATGAACGCGCCGTAGGAACTCGCGAGGATGACATCTCGGCGGGATTACGGTCGATGTAGGTAGCAACGAGGTCCTCCAGCGCTGGCGAAAGCGAGCGTTGTGAGGGCCTCGTTGTCATCGATGGGAGAAGGTGGGGTTTTTTAGCTTTGGCAGTGTGCGTTTGGCCGCGCTCGGGGCAGTTCGCCCGGGTTTCTCCGTGCTAAGGGTGTTCACCACGGATGGGTGCGTAGGCCATCGGGTGCGATTGCGGTCGAGAATGCGATTACCCGCGGGCGGCGGGCGGGACCCGCGGGCGGGATGTCTTTTAAGTGGGTTGTCGAGTCACTCGACGAACTCCCAGCAGTGAGGCAACACGAGTCGCCCACAGGCGGCCTGTTTCTGCGCCATCAACTTCGCACGGAGAACCAGCTCCACAACCTCCTGCTTCGAGAGAAAGGGCTCAACAAGCCAGGGCGCGGACGATATAGGGGTGCCTTCGACTTGGACTTGCGCAAGAAGATCGCCGGAGAGACTGTGAAGGTTAAACACTATCTCTGCGTCGTGTGCTTCGAGTGGCCCGTTGAAGTGAGTTACCTCGACGTAGCCTTCATCTGGTGGCTCTAGTTCCCGAAAGTGGTTAGGCGTGTCCTCATCCGCAGGCTGGTTCCCCCGCCAGTAGACTTTGACGTCAGCGTTCCGATAGTCCGCCGTCTCGATTAGTTCACTCCAGTAGTTGCTATAGTAAGCTATATAGACGACGTTGAGAGCCGAGTTGTCAGGGTTTGCACAAAACTCACTGAAGCGTGTGTGGCCAGCCAGCCACGCAGCAGTCACAGTCAACGCCCCGGCCGTGAGGGCTGCAACCAGGGCAAGAAGCCAGCGTTTGTTCACCGCCTTCGCTCCCGTCCTCTCCAAAAGCCTGTAAGCAGCGTGAATCGGCAACTCACGGTCCCGGTCCGCTGATGCCCGCAGGCATGGTTATCCGGCATCCACTGCAGCCTTCGGCAAGTTTGTCGGTCTCCTTGTCCCGCATGCGTTCAGCTCGATATTCTTCTTTCCATTGCTGGACACTCCGTTCCAAGTGTACTTGCACTTCCCAACTCTAACGTTCTTGCTGACTGTGACTCTAGGAAAACCCTTCCCCTGGATTGCTGACTCACCCTTCGCACCCTTGCCCTCGCGAAAGATTGCCTTCTCGCCATTTGGCCCCCCAAGAACGAACTTACCACCTTTCTTGAAATCCGGTTCGCAGGCGACAAATGCCGCCGCGTCCACCGGTCCATACGCCTCCTGTTCGTCCCCTTCCTCTTCCTCGTCCGCAGTCGGTGGTAGTACGCGGTCGAACGGTGGATAGTCCTCATTCCCCGACAGTCTTGTCGACCCGCCTGAATTGAGCTGCAACCCCAACACTGGCGAGTACCAAACCCCTTCTCCGATCCACAGCCCATCGCCTCGAAGATCGGTCCTCGATCAGTGCAACGCAGGATGCACAGCAAGTAGCCTAGCCAGAAACAAGGCGCTGCAGAGCCGCCTCGTCGAACGCGCATCCGCGGCCCTCCTTGAAGACCGTGCCGCCGAGGTCTTCATAGAAGCGGATGGCAGTCGCGTTCTCGATCATGACGTTGAGGAGCACCCGGTGAGCGCCGCGTTGTTGTGCGACGTGCGCGAGCCGTCGCATCAGCGCATGGCCGACGCCGCGACGCCGCATCTCGCGGGTGACGTACAGGTCATCGAGATACAGTTCTGTACGGGCTCCGAATGTGGTTACCGCCATACGAAACGCGGCAAGACCAACAATTTGCTCTTTCACGACCGCAAGTAGCACGGAAGTCGGTGCGTCGGTGTCGGCCAAGACCCGACGAAGATGCCCGGCCGTGACCGATTGCAGCCGCTCGCTGCCATCTTCGGCATCCATTTGCTGCAACATGGTCATGACATCGGTGGTGTCAGAAGCGTCCGCCATACGAACTTCTATCGGCAACTGGTTCATTGGCTAGATCATCCCTGCATTCCCGAGCTTCCACCGGACTCGCGCCAGCACGAACGGTACGATGATTCCATCGCAACCCAGGTCGCCACGCAGCACACGTCCGGCTTCCTTCAGCGTCGCGCCCGATCCCATGTAGTCATCGAGTAACAGTAGATCGCCAGCCGGCAACGCTATCCCACGACCGCACATGCGCCCTTTGATGTTGTCGCGCCGTTGGTCGTTGTTGGTCAGTTCTCCTTGTCGCGCCGGTGGGTGCGACGCGTATGCGAGTGCGTCGATGAACGGGATCCCGAGCTGATCGGCCACCCACTGCGCTGCCACGTCTCGCTGCCGCCAGGTCAAAGATGGCACGGCAACGACTGCGCTCAAGTCATGCTCGTCAGCGATCGCTTGGACATGGCCATCGACGGTCGCACAAAGCTCGGCTGGAAGAGGTTCTTCGCTGCCACGGGCCTGCATGAAGCTCACGAAAGCGATCGTCCGCAAGGTACCATCGAATACCGCGCGACCCGCGGCCATCGCCGGGCGCCGAACTTCGGGCACGACCACTGGGCGCGCCGCAACCCAATCAAGGGCTCGGACGGCGGGCGGCTCAGCGGGTTCCAGCGCGCAATCCGTGCAACGACCACATTGCCCGCAACGCGCGACGTCACTGTCACCAAGCGCCAGGCGCAGCGTCGCCATCGCGCACTCCTCGTCGTCGCGGGCATACGCAAACATACTGTCGAGTTCGCGGGTCCGAACCTCCAACTGCCGTTGGTAGCGAGTGAGGTCCGGCTGGCCGCTGCGATCGGTCAACCGATAGACCTGCCGCCGCTGCTGCAACTCCTTGACGACGAATCCCTGCTCCATCAACTCAGCAAGGACGACGGTCACCCGCGTTGGATGGAGGCCACAGCGCGACCGGATCATCATCAGCCCGGGGGGCGCTTCGGCGCCGCGAATGCTCGCCAGAATCCGGCTGAAATCGTCGGGAGTTGGCTGCGCCGATTGGATGAAGTACTCCTGTACCGCGCGATCACCCTCATCGAACAACAGGACACCGGACGCTGGATCTCCGTCGCGGCCCGCGCGCCCCACTTCTTGGTAGTAGGCCGTGATCGAACCTGGGATGTCGACATGCACAACCAATCGTACGTCGGGCTTGTCGATGCCCATCCCCAGCGCGTTCGTCGCCGCGATCAGCCGGGTCTCTCCAGTCACGAACGATCGCTGCAGCGCCCGCTTGCGCTCTGGGGTCAGTCCCGCATGGTACGCCGTGACCAGAACGCCATTGGCACTGAGGTAACCGGCAACGATCTCGGTCTGGTCGCGGGTCGCACAGTAGAGTATGCCGCAGCCGCTGTTGTCGCGAACCACTGTCGACTCGCCGACGATGGCCAGCAGACGCTCTAGCTTTGGCGCCAACCCTTGTACCGGCTCGACGGACAAGGCGAGATTGGGACGGTCCATACTCTGGCGCTGCACGTGCAGCGTCTCGTCACCATCGCCAAGATGCTTGCAGATGTCAGCGGTCGTACGCTCATCCGCTGTGGCTGTCAGCGCGAGCACTCGCAGGTCGGCATGGCGTTCGGTCAGCTCCAACACTGCGCCGAGGATGCGCCGGTACGACGGCCGGAAGTCGTGTCCCCAAGTCGATAGGCAGTGCGCTTCGTCGATGACGAAGAGAGAAACATGCAGCGACGTCAACAGTCCAAAAGTCTCGAGGTTGTCGAGCTTCTCGGGTGCAACGAACAGGATGCGCACGGACCCTGCCCGCGCCGCGGCAGCCACGGCGTCGTTCTCTTCCTCGGTCTGGTCAGAGTTCAACGTCGCCGCTGGGATGTCGAAGCGCTCGACGAGGTGCTGTATCTGATCTCGCATTAGCGCAAGGAGCGGCGAGACAACGATCGTCATCCCTTCGAGGAGCACAGCAGGCAGTTGGTACAGCAAAGACTTGCCATGGCCGGTGGGCTGGATGCACAGAAGCTGACCGTGCTCCAGTAGCGTTTCGATGGCTTCGCGCTGCCCCGTACGAAACTCGTCGAACCCAAAGCGTGCCGCGAGAGTGCCGTCGAGGTCCCACTTCATTGATTCCACCTCAGTGATCCCATCTCATTCCGGCCAGCCTTTCCCCTCGCACACCACGTACGTGCAACTGCCGTCCTGGCAACTCTTCGGCCAATCGCAGAATGACTGGCAACCGTCCTCCGGACCACAGGTGAGCAACTCGATACGATTCACGGCGACCACATCCGGAGCGTCGCCCGGAGGCGGACGTTGTTTGGGTGGTTCAGGCGTCGGCGAAGTTATCACGTTGGCGAACTCGAACGAGCAGAGAATCTGCCAGAGGCGACCTCCGGCGGCGCGGTGGCTGCGCTGGTAGCGCTCCGGGTCCCTTTCGATAGAAGCCGCGTTTGCGTACCATGCCCGCATGAAGCTCCCCAACCTACTAGCGACGCCGAAAGGCAGGCTCACGGCCTTCTTCTGCCTCTACATGACTGAAGGCATCCCCATCGGCTTCGCAGCTACGGCCATCGCGCGGAAGATGCGTGAGCAAGGGGCGACTACGGCCGAGGTGGGCCTGTTTGTCGGAGCCCTCTACTTGCCCTGGAGTTGGAAGTTCTTGATCGGGCCCATCGTCGACACGTTGTCTGTGAATCGTTGGGGTTGGCGGCGCACGTGGATCATCGGCGCCCAGATTGGGATGTGCCTGACGCTTCTGGCCGCTTTGCCGGTCGACTTCGCCAACGAAGTGAAGCTGTTCACGCTGATCATCACCATCCACAACATTTTCGGCGCCACTCAGGACGTAGCGATCGATGCGCTTGCAGTTGGCACACTCGACGAGAAGGAGCGCGGGTTTGCCAACGGGCTGATGTTTGCCGGCGCCTACACTGGTCAGGCCATCGGTGGCGCTGGTGTCCTCTACCTCACGCAGCTCGTCGACTTCAACATGACCTTCTTTCTGGTTGCGGCTTGCATCTTCTCCGTCACGTTGTTCGTGGCGTTGCCGATGAAAGAGCCTCGGCACGTCAAGGCTACGAACTCCGGGCGACACCCCGCCGCACAGATCGGCTTCGAACTGACAACATACGTAGTGCAAGTGGGCAAAGCGTTTTTCGGGAGCAAACCAGCATTCTTCGGTTTGGTGTTTGCGCTACTACCTTGTGGCGCGTACGCACTCAGCCTTGCCCTCCAGAGCAATCTCTGTGTCGAGCTCGGC
>JBCCHQ010000100.1:0-23424 GCA_039028735.1 Planctomycetota bacterium
CAATCGGCTGGCCAAGTGGCGTCGCTTCCCCTTGACGCGTACGCCAGTAAGGGACCGCTTCACCGACATCATTGGTCAAAATTTGGAAGGCGGCCAAAGATTCCGGCCGGGCGGTGCCAGCTTGTGGATGTTGGCTAAAGCAGATGGCGTCTGACCGATTGCGGAACAGCCCGTATGCATCTCCAGCACACGGCTTGCCGTTGTAGTTGCCACTGCCATCACACAATTCCCCGCTGTGAGGCGGGAAATTTGTGAACGCTGGCTGGTTGCCACACCCGTCAAACAATTGGAAATGGAAAATTGCGTCGGCCCCAGCATATCGGCCATAGAAAGCGGACTGAATGATGTAATCGCTCGTTTCTGTGAGTGAGCCTCTGAACTGGCTGGTACTGTCCCAAGTTGGCCCAGGATAGTCGTTCCAAACCGGCACGCCTGACTCATTAAGCCAGATGTCTTTGTTTAACCCAAATTCCCCCATATCTTTTTGTGCCTTCCAGATATGAAACCAAGATTGCCATGAGTTTGAATAGCTGTGGGTTGCAAAAATATCATGGAAATAGCCGTGAGCGGCCGCATCTGGATCATTTTGCAGGATGGCAAGTAACTTGTTGTAATACTCAGGGTCTTCGACATTGGCTAGGCCACCGCTTAAGATAACCGCTTGCGGGTCGGCCTGTTTGGCTGCCATGTAGCCTACTTTAAGCAGGCGAGCATAATCTTCTTGCGTACCATCCCAAAATATAGCGAAGTCCGGCTCGTTCCACATTTCTCGTCCGTTGGGTCGTCGGCGCGCTCCGGGATGGTAAGGAGCTACGCCTCTTCGACGACCAGTACATTACTCCGACCTTCGTCGATGATATTGCCACTGCGCTGTTGATCCTGGCCGATACACCCGTGGATCAACTGCCATCAGGTGCGCTGTTCCACGTTAGTGGCGGCGAGTGGACGACGCCGTTCGATCTTGGTCAACAGGCCGCAGCCGTCTTCGATTGCGACGCCTCTCTGCTGCACCCAGCCGCGCTCAGCGACTTTCTCGAGCAGGATCCGCGCCCGCGGCAGCGGGCCTTACGAGTATCGAATGCGCACTGGACGCGCTGGCTGACCGAGCACGGCCACGAGTCGCCGCGTGGGATTGCGGCCGGTCTCGCCGCCGTCCGCGCAGCAGAGAAGCAGTGACCCGTCTGCGTTTGGAGCTCGTTGCAACACCGGAGTCGGAGGCCCAGTGACGACAGATCGCATGGTTACCTACAGTGTTGCGATGAGTTTGGATGGATACATCGCCGGGCCGCAGGGGCAGTACGACTGGATCCCGTCCGACGACGTCGGCATCGACTTCACCGCGTTCGTCGCCCGTTTCGACACTCTGCTGATGGGACGCAAGACATTCGAACTGACGCAGGAGCAGGGGCCGGAAGCGCAGATCCCGGGGATGCGCCGCTATGTGTTCTCTGCGACTTTGCAGCGCGGTGATGTCGAAGACGTGACGATTGTGCCACCAGAGCAGACTGCAGAGGTGGTTCGACAGCTCAAGAAGGAAGCGGGGAAGCAGATCTGGCTCTTCGGCGGCGGGCAGCTGTTTGCGGGCCTGCTCGAAGCTGGCCTTGTCGATGAGGTCGAGGTCGCCGTCATGCCGATCTTGCTGGGGCAAGGGGTGCCGCTGCTGCCCCAGGACTACGGCCACTATTGGCTGGAACGAGTCGAGACCACCGAGTATCAGCGTGGCGTGCTGCTGTCGACGTATCGCGTGGCTACCGCCGACCGCTGAAGTCGGCCGCTGAAGTCGGGCGCAAACGGTGTGGGTCAGCGTCCGAGCTGCGGGTTCGTCAAGAAGTGCTGCACGCCTTCGATCAGCGTGTTCGCGACGTACCGGAGGTGCTCGGTGTTCAGGCCGGGATACACGCCCAGCCAGAAGGTGTCATCCATGATGCGATCGGTGTTCTCGAGGCTTCCCACGACCCGATGCGGGATGTCTTGATAGGCCGGGTGACGTAACAGGTTGCCGCAGAACAAGGGTCTCGTGCGAACATTGCGTTCTTCGAGGTACGCAATGATCGACTGGCGGGAGAACGGCGCTTCGGTGCGAACCGTCAGCGGGAAGCCGAACCAGCTGGCGCTGCTGCCCGGGGTCTCTTCCGGTAACACGAAGAACGGCTCGAGTTCCGCTACGAGTGCGCGCAGCACCTGGTAGTTGTCGCGGCGCTGCTCGACGAAGTTCGAGAGCTTGCGGAGCTGAGCCAACCCAACGGCTGCCTGCATTTCGGTCGCCTTGAGGTTGTAGCCGATGTGGCTGAAGACGTACTTGTGGTCGTAGCCCTTCGGCAGGGTCCCATGCTGCCAGCCGAAGCGCTGGCCACAGCTATCATCGCACCCGGGTAGGCACCAGCAATCGCGCCCCCAGTCCCGAAACGATGCAGCGATGCGTTTCAGCAGCGGATCGTCCGTTAGGACTGCGCCCCCTTCGCCGGTTGTTATGTGATGGGCCGGGAAGAAGCTGACTGTGGCAAGATCGCCGAACGTGCCGATGGGCTGTTCGTCGTACTCGGCGCCGAGAGCGTCGCAGGCGTCTTCGATCAACCAGAGGTCGTGCTCGTCGCACAGTTCCCGCACTCGATCGAGCGGAAATGGATTCCCCAGCGTGTGGGCGAGGATGATCGCTCGCGTCTTGTTGCTGATCGCGGCTTCGAGCTGCTCCATGTCGACGGAGTAGCTACCCAGCTCGACATCGACAAAGACCGGTACCGCGCCGTTTTGTAGAATCGGATTGACGGTGGTCGGGAAGCCCGCGGCGACGGTGATGACCTCGTCACCGGGGCGGAGGCGCCGATCTCCGAGCAGTGGCGACGTCAAGGCAGACACTGCCACCAAGTTGGCACTCGAGCCCGAGTTCACGAAGAGGGAGAAGCGGGTCCCGACTGCCGTCGCGAAGCGCTTCTCGAATTCGGACGCGCGTGGACCCGCCGTGAGCCACATGTCGAGGGACGAGTCGACCAGCGCGAGGAGTTCCTCACCGTCGAAGACGGCTCCGCTCACAGGGACTGCGTCGGTGCCGGGGCGAAAACCGGCCTGGGCGGTCGTTTCCTCATAGTAACGGGCGACGAGGCTCAGGATCTCCTGGCGTAGTGCGGCACCCGGCGGGGTCGCTTCTACTTGCGCGCCATCGACTGGCTTGTTCGTGCTACGGGTCGAGACTCTGTACGAGTGCCGGAAACCGTGGCTTTGCTGTTGCTTCTGCTGTGCCTGCTGCTGCGTGTCCTGCTTCTCAGCCATGCTTCCCCTCGGGCTGTGCCCTCCGGTCTGGATCTGTCCCACCTCGTCTCTTTCATCGGATGTCCTTCTTGGAACTTGAGCGCCGTTTGCGGGCTGTGCTCCGTTTTGGGGCGAGCTGCGCTTTGCGTGTGCTGGCGGCGGCCAGCGGGGTCAGGGGGTCAGGGGGTCAAGCCGCGGCCGCAAGCGACCGAAGCAGTCAGCATGGCTGCCATATCTGTCGTCACCGTCGTCTGGAACAACCGCGCTGGCATTGCGGCGTTCCTGGACTCGGTGACCGCCCCCAACCCGCACCACGACGTCGAGATTGTTGTCGTCGACAATGGCTCAGACGATGGTTCCGTTGAGTATCTGCGTACTCGCGATGACATCACGCTGATCGAGAATGGCGTCAACGTCGGCTATCCGGTAGCGATGAACCGTGGCGTCGAGTTCTCCTCCGGCGATTACGTCGTAATGTCCACCGACGACCTCCAGTACGCCCCAGGGGCCCTCGATGCGATGGTTGCACAGCTCGAACTCGATCCCGGCCTCGGCGGCGTGGCGCCGGTAGTCGAAGTGCCTGGCGATCCCGCTCGGCTGTACCCACTCATGACGACAGACACCGGCCTCTACTACGGTTGGAACTTCTTCTCGGGCTTCATGCTGCGATTCCCAGACAGTGCTCGCATCAATCACAATCAGGTGCGCGACAGTGCGGACTACGCGTCTGACCTGCCGTGGCTGCACGGTTGCTCGGGGATGTTTCGTCGTGAAGCGCTGCAGCAGGTCGGTGGCGGCTTCGACGAGCGGTTCTTCATGTACTTCGAGGATGCCGATCTCGGGCGATCCCTGCGCAAATTGGGCTGGCGACTGCGTCTGGCAAACGAGGCCCGGGTGCTGCACCACGAGCAGCAGGTCGAACGCCAGAGGCGCTCGCCGACGCGGGTCTTCTTCATGGAGAGCTGGCACAAGTATCACCGCAAGCATAGCAGTTGGCCGTTTCGCTGCGCGGCGTTCGTTGTCGTGCTGGCAGCCTTGGCGTTGCAGGTCACGGTGCAGTGCCTACGCGCTGTCTGCGGGCGCCCGCATTCGCTGGGGGTGATGATGTCGTATCTAACGACCCACGTCAGCGTGGTCTTGCGCAACTTGGAACGGGAACGCGAGCGCGAGATCTTGGACCACAAGACGCGCTGGAACCCGCTGCCAGCGGCGACAGCGGATCCCGCCACGCCACCTCGCCCCGCGACCACTGTCTCCGTCTGATCACGCTCCTCCGGGTATCTTCTCGCGGCGACTCGCAATAGCCAAGCGGGCGAGAATCCGTGCGTCGATTCGGCTACACTCCGCACATGATCTCGCTGACTGCCACCCGCCGACTGGCTCGGTTCCTCCGTCGATCGCACGAGCGCCAGCAGATGGCGGCTGGAGCGGAGGCGTGGACTCCGGCGCGCGCGTACCTCCTCAACGACTGGCTACGGGAACAGTGGCTGCAATCGTGGCCGGCCGTCACGTCGCTGTCGCCGCTGCAAGAGCAGCTGCTGTGGGAGCAGCAAGTGGAGGAGTCGCCGCTCCCTGGAACCGTCGAACTCCACGCGAGTCGCGCAGCCACGGCGCATCGCTTGCTCTCGGAATGGCGCCTACCCGAGCCGCGCGGCGACGGCGATGTGCAGCTGGCAACCGCGGAACGCGCCTTCCTGCACTGGCGCAATGGCTTTCGAAGAGCCCTGCGCGACGGCGGCTGGCTCGATAGTCCCGGGGTCGCTGACGCTGCGCTGGCGCTGCTCGCGGCAGGCAAACTTGTTGGGAGTGAACCCGTCGAACTGTGCGGGTTCGATGAAGTCACGCCTCGTCTGGCGTATCTGCAGGAACAGCTGCATCGCCGCGGGGTGAGTGTGGGCACTCCGGTGTCGTCTCGTGCCACGAACAGCGCAGGCAGCTATGTCGCCAGTGACCCGGATACCGAAGCGCGGGACTTGGCGCGTTGGTGTCGTCAACGTCTCGAGCAGAACCCGCAGTGCACCATCGGCGTCGTCGTCCCGCACTTGGAGCGCCGCCGCGGTGTCTTGGATCGTGAGCTCCGCGACGAGTTGACCCCTGGCGATGTCTTGATCGCGGACCCCGACCAGCGGCGGCCGCTGCACAGTTTGTCGATCGGGATTCCATTCGTCGAACAGCCGCTCGTCGCCGCCGCGTTCCAGATCCTCGCGTTCGAGTTTCCCGCTGATTTCGCGGAGCTGGTACAGGTCCTACGCTCGCCGTTCGTCGGCGGGGGCGTTCGTGAGGCTGCGCCGCGAGCCCTGGTCGAGCTCGAGCTTCGTCGCGCCCGTCGCGTGCGCTCCACTCTCGCGCAGTGCCAAGAGTTCGCAGCGGAGTTGCCGGCGTTGCAACACTTGCTTGCGACCTTGGCGGCGCCATGCGGCGATCGGGAAAGCACTGTCTCCGCGACCCTCTGGTGCGACCGCTTTCGAGCGCGACTTCGGGCCGCTGGTTGGCCGGGGGAGCGCACACTCAGCAGTCCCGAGCTCCAAGCTGTCGAGCGCTTCGAGCGCCTGCTCGACGAGTTTGCCGGGGCCGACCTGTTGCGTTCGTCGTGGGCGCGCGAGACGGCGCTGCGCAAACTGCGCGAGGCTGCTCAACGCGTGCAGTTTCAGCCGTTGGGAGCCGAGCCGACGGTGCAAGTCATGGGGGTGCTGGAGGCAGGGGGGCTGTCTTTCGATCACCTTTGGATCGCTGGGATGTCGGATGAGGCTTGGCCGCCCCGCGGTGCGCCCCATCCGCTGCTGCCGGTGGCTTGGCAGCGACAGCATCAGCTACCGCACTCGTCCCCGCAGCGCGTTTCGCGCTACGCCCGGACGGTTACGGAGCGCTTGTTGGCTTCGGGAATCGAGGTCGTTGTCAGCCGAGCTGCGCAGATCGACGGGCGCGAGACCGTGGCGTCGCCGTTCTTTGCGCCGCTGCCACCGGTCGCGCTAGAACTGCCGGCGAGCGTGTCCCGCGTGCGCCAGCTCGCGGCCGCGGGCGCGGCGCTCGAGGATGTTCCGATCGAGAAGCCGGACCCGTTGCCCTCTGGCGAAGCCGTCCGCGGCGGCGTCGCCGTGTTGGCGGACCAGGCGGCCTGTCCGTTTCGAGCGTTCGCGCTGCACCGGCTGCGTGCGCGGGCGCTGGAAGTTCCCGACGAAAGGATCGACCCGCGCGAACGCGGTGAGCTGCTGCACTTGGCGCTCGAGTACTTTTGGCACGATTGGCGCGATCACGAGACGTTGCTCGCGCGCGCAGGGGCAGAGCGCGACGAAGCAGTGGCGTCCGCCGTGCGACGCGCGGCAGCGCAGTTTCTCGATGGGCGCGACGACTTGCCCGACGTGTTTCGGCAGCTCGAAGTACGGCGGACCACTGAGATCGTGGAGGCGTGGCTACGCAATGAAGAGGAGCGGGAGCCCTTTACGATCGCTGAACTGGAGAAGGCCGTCGAGATCGAAGTTGGCGGTGTCGTCCTGCGTGGACGTCTCGATCGGATCGATCGACTTGCCAGTGGCGGGTCGGTTGTCATCGACTACAAGACTGGACACTCACCGACTGATGTTGCGTGGAGCGGAGCGCGACCCGATCAACCGCAGCTGCCCGTCTACGCGACGCACATGCCGGCCGCGCAGGGCAGTGTCCGTGGTCTCGCATTTGGGGCGTTGTCGCGCAATCAGCTGCGCTTCTTCGGTAGCAGTGCAGCGCCTGGTGTGTTTCCGCGCGTCCGCGGTCTCGACACGGAAGAGGCTTGGCAGGAACACGTGTCGGAGTGGCGAGGGGTGTTGGACCAGTTGGCCGCGACGTTCCGGTCCGGCGCCGCGGTCGTAGATCCGAAACACGTGCGCAAGAGCTGTCAACGCTGCCACCTACAAGCGATGTGTCGCATCTCCGAGCGCGATCCGTACTTCATCCCCGATGAAGAATTGCTGCGCGAGCCAGAGACGGGTCTCGGCGCTGATCGGTTGGGGTCATGACGGAGCCACTCGATCTGCCAGTGCGAGATGCAACAGCAGGCAGTGCCGATGCGCCGGCAGATGCCGCGGCCCGAGCCCGCGCCCTTGCAGCGGATGCTTCGTTCATCGTGCAGGCACCGGCCGGATCCGGAAAGACCGGCTTGCTGATCCAGCGATTGTTGGTGTTGCTAGCACAGGTCGAGGATCCCGAGGAGATTGTTGCGATTACGTTTACTCGGAAGGCAGCTGGTGAGATTCGGCAACGTGTGACCGAGGCGTTGCAGAGTGGGCGCGACGACGAGGCGCCCGCCGAGCCGCACGCCCGACTGACCTGGCAACTCGCTCGTGACGCCCTCGCGAATGCCGATCGCCGCGGTTGGGACCTAGCCACGCAACGGCTGCAGGCGCGGACCATTGATGCGTTTTGCGAATCGATCGCACGCCGCTTACCACTGCTGAGTGGGCACGGCGAGCGCAGGCAGACCATCGATGACGCGCGGGGCTTGTTTCGTGAGGCGATCCGACGGGTACTCCGCAGCGGAGCGCCATCGGTGCAGGCGCTTTTGTGGCATCTCGACAACGACGTCCCTCAGTTCCACCGATTGTTCGAGTCCCTGCTCAGCCACAGGGACCAATGGCAGCGCCACCTGGGCGGGAGTGCTGTCGAGTTGCGAGCGGTTCTGGAGCAGAGTCTGCGTGCCGTGATCGATCAACACGTTGCAGCCGTCACGGCAGCGGCGCCGCCAATGTTTCGCAAGTCAGCTCCGGCGCTGCTCGCCTACGCGGAGGCGCAGTTGGGGCGCGAGCCGCAGCCACTCCTGTTCGACGCCAATGGCTGGCGACGGTTGGCGCAGCTGTGTCTCACCGACCGCGGAACCGTGCGCGCTCGTGTCGATCGTCGCCAAGGTTTTCCAGCAGCCAAGGGCGCCGAAGATCCAGCGCTGGCCAAGACGCGGAAAGGGCAGATACAGGAACTCCTCGGCGAGCTGGGCGCGGCGGAGCACCGGCCGTTCGTGACCCTGCTGGCGGCGGTCAAAGGGCTGCCGCCCGCGCGCTACGCCGACGAACAGTGGCAGCTGGTCGAGGCACTGCAAGAGCTACTGAAGCTCTTGATCGAAGAGTTGCGTCGCGTCTTTGCAGAGAAGGGACAAGTCGATCATACCGAAGTCGCAGCGGCGGCGATCCGGGCCCTCGAGCTCCGAGCGGAGCATGCGGATGCGTTTGGAATCACGCATCTGCTCGTCGACGAATTCCAGGATACGTCTGTAGCGCAGTATCGTCTGTTGACGCGCGTCACTGCGGCGTGGCAGCCAGCCGATCGCCGCACGCTGTTTCTGGTCGGTGACCCGATGCAATCGATCTACCGCTTTCGGGAGGCCAATGTCGAGCTGTTCCTGCACTGCCAGCGCGAAGGTCTCGGTGGCGTCGCCGTCGAACCGCTGACGTTGACAGAGAACTTCCGTTCAGCAGCGCCGTTGGTGGCGGCCGTCAACGACATCTTCAGCGAGGCATTCGATCCAGCGTTCGAAGGAGAGCCGGGTGCGGTGCCCTACACGCCTTTCACGGCACACGCGGGCGCGGCGACGGGCAGCGTGGCGTTACACGCGTGGAGCGGCGACCACCGGCGAGCGGAAGCCGAACGAGTGGCCGACTTGGTGCAGCAGGCTCAGCGGGATGGGCATCGGACGATTGCCGTGCTCGTGCGTAGCCGCCACCACCTCGACGTCGTGTTACCGCTGCTGCGACGCCGCGGCGTGCGCTATCGGGCGGTCGACTTCGAGACCCTGTCAGGTCGTACTGTTGTGCGGGACCTGCAAGCGCTGACTGAGGCCATCGCGTCGCCGATCGATCGAGTCGCCTGGCTGTCGCTGTTGCGCAGTCCATGGTGCGGGTTGACGCTGCGGCAGCTGACGCTGGTGGCCGAGCGTGCCCCAGCCGTGTTCCCTGCGCATCTTGAAGAAGTTGGTGAGTACCTCGACGAGGAGGCTGCAGCCCGGGTGCGTCGAGTGGCGTCGGTGCTAGCAGCGGCGCACGAAAACCGTGGGCGGGGTTCGCTGCGGGATCGAGTCACGACGGCATGGGTCCACCTCGGGGCGCCGGCTCTCCTGAGCGCAGCGGAACTCGACGAGGCTGAGCAGTTCTTCGGCGTTCTCGACGACGTGGCCAATGAAGGCGAGTTGCCGCAACCCGAAGAGCTCGCCGCGCGACTGGCCGACCTCTACGCGCGCCCGGACCCTCTGGCGGGTGCGGTCGAGGTGATGACAGTGCACCGGTCGAAGGGGCTCGAGTTCGACTGTGTCATCTTGCCTGGGTTAGGACGGGCACCGCGGCCGTCCGAGAGTCGGCTACTGCTGTGGGACGAGGACGCGCAAGGGTCACTGCTGTTGGGACCGATGCAGTCGCGTCGGGTCAAGGACGAGGATCCGATCTACGCGTATCTGCGTCGTGGGCACCGCAGCAAGGATCTCCACGAGCTACGCAGACTGCTCTATGTCGCCTGCACGCGTGCCCGCCGTGAGCTGCACCTGCTCGCCCACATGGCACCGCGCGACGGCGGGGACGAACAGCCTCATAGTGGCTCGGCGTTGTCGGTGCTGGGGGAGTCGCTGCAGCACGAGTTCCGAAAAGAGATCGACCGCGACATTGCGCCGCCGGAGGAGGAGCGCCCGCCGCCACCACGTGCGCGGCGGCTCGTTGGCGGCTGGTCGCCCGACCCGCCGGCGGCGACCGTCACTGCCGAGGTGCCGGTTGGGACCGCGACCCAGGCAGGCGTGTCGTTGGGAGTGCGGGGGGGCACTGGTGGTTCGGTCGAGGCTGTCGCGTTCGGCACTGTGATTCACAACCTCTTGGCCGCGGTCGCGGAAGGGGCACCGGTGGCGACAGTGTTGGCCGAGGCGGTCGTCTGTGCAGCGCTGCTACGCGAGGGGTGTCGCCGGGAAGCGCTCGCCACCGTTGCGGCCGAGGTCCAGGCAACAGTCGAAGGAGTGCTTGCCGACGAACGAGGCGCCTGGATCTTGCAGTCATGGGAGCAGGCAGCAACCGAGCACGAGGCGACCGCTATCGTTGATGGCGTGTTGCGCCGGGTTCGAGTCGACCGCACCTTCGTCGTTGGGAACGAGCGCTGGATCGTCGACTACAAGACGGCGGCGCTGCCCGACGTGCCGCCGGGCACGACACGAAAAAAGGTCGAGCAGCCGGCGGGGGAACCGCCGCGACTCGACCTTGATTCAGTGCGTGAGAGTTTCCTCGTCGAGCAAGTCGCGTTGCATCGCGACCAGCTACTCATGTACCGAGAAGTTCTCAGTCGCGCTGATCGTCAGTATCCCATCCGCTTGGCACTGTACTACCCGCGGTTCCTTGGTTGGATAGAGGTGGTGCCGTGATCATGTCGGGTGAGTACTGCTCGAGGAGTTCGAGTGGGCTGCGATCGGTAGCCGAGAAAGCAGTCGCGTCTTGATCCGCTTGCGGACGTGGGGGAGCGAAGCGGTGGTTCGGGAGCGGGGCCGGCGCACGGACCCGGGCGACCGTTCCACGGCGGAGCGCAGAAGAGAAGATCTGGACGTCGGTATGCTCTCGCAGTTGCCGCTCGACGGCTAGGATTTCGTCAGCAGTCGCGGGAGTCTGACGAATGTGTGCGACCAACTCATCGCGCACCTCCTCCATGCTGCAGGGATCGATGCGATCCTCGACCTGGAAGATGTGGTAGCCGTAGTCGCCTTCACGAAGCGGTTCCGAGTAAGTACCCACTGCCATCCCGAACACCGAATTGGCGAGCGTGGCGTCTTTCATCACATCGCGGTTGATCCACCCGATCTCACCACCACTGGCGGCGGTGCGGCGGTTGCCAGAGTGAGCCCGAGCAAGGGCCGAGAAGTCGGCGCCACCTGCGAGCTCGGCGGCGACCCGCTGGGCTTGCTGACGCACCATGTCGATGTGGGTCGGGTCGTCCAAGCACTCGCCATCGAAAGGAAAAGCGATGTGCCGGATACGTACGCGCGGGGATTCGTAGGTCTTCCGATAGAGTTGCGTGAGTTGTTGGTCGTCGACCGTTCGACACACCTGGACTACGCGATTGATGATCATCGAGTTGCGGAGTTCGGCTCGCAGTTCACGTCGAACATCTTCGAGATCGAGGCCTCGCTGTGCGAAGTCGGCCAGGTTCCGATCACGTTGCGGGCCCTCGGCGCCGAACAGCCGGGTCACCTCGGCCTCGACTTTCTGGCTCAGCTCTTGTTCCGAGATGGTCAGCGTTCGGCGCGCCGCTTCCTGGAGGAACAGCTCTTCCTGCACCAACCCCAATAGCGCGCGGCTGCCATAGTACCTTCCGAGAATCCGATCCTGCAGCTGACCCGATGTCACTTCGGTCGTGCCGATCTTGGCAATCACATCATTGGCCGTCGAGTTCTGCATCGTCGAGCACGAGGAGCAGAGAACCAGTAGTACTAGCGGTGCGATGAAACGCATGTCGAAACCCCTTTCGGTCTTCTTGACAGTTCTCTCCTAGATCGACGGCTCTTGGCCGCCACTGAAGCTACGGCTGCCCAAAAATTCCGGGAAAGTGCCGAAAACTGCCGATTGTCTCTGACCAACTGCGGATTCTTCGTAAGTCGCACCAGCCGGGAGGGTTCGTTTGGCGACTCTGAGAACCTCAGACTTTTTGCCACTTTGTTCTCAGCATCCCTATGCCCCCGTGCCGAAGAGGAGAATCGAAATGTCTCTTTCTGATGATCTGTACGCAGGTTTCTTCTGCCCGAGGGAGAGTCCAACATGGACACGAACCGTACAACGGGATCCACTCTGCACGCAGCAGCTCGGTTGCTGCTTTGTGTGCTCGGTGTCTTCTGTGTCATGTCTGCGGTCGACAGTGGAGGATGGGCCGATCCGGTTCCGTTCCCCGCTGACGGCGATCGCTACACCGTCGATGCGCTGGTCATCGAGTACGAGCAAGCAGATCCCGGACTCCCGGCGATCTCCGAGCTGCTCGATACCGAGATTGCACTCGGCGTCACTGAGGACGGCTACGTTGCCGTTCAGGAAGGGTTGCCGTCGGTGCGCTTGCGCCTCGACGACATCGACAGCCTGCAGCAAAAGGCGTTCTACGCGACTGCGCTGCGGGCTATCAGCCACGGCCTCGTGGCCGAACTGAACCGACGCGGCTACGTAGATATCTACGTAGCACCCACGTTGGGACAGTTCAGCGCGACCGGACGTGACTTGCGCCCCGACAACGAGCTCGAGCTACGACTCGCGATCAAGTTCGGTGAAGTCACAGAAGTAGTGACCACCGCCAGCGGTGATCGGTTCGCAGAGCCTACGAGCAACAGTGAAGTGCACAGGCGGATCGTGGACAGATCGCCAGTTGGTGCACCAGGCGACGACGCGACGTCGCAGGTGATCCGCAAGGACCTTCTCGACGACTACCTGTTTCAGCTCAATCGCCACCCAGGACGTCGCGTGGACGCGACTCTGTCACCGTCCGCAGGTGGGCGTGGCGTGGCTCTCGAGTATGTCGTGACGGAGAACCGGCCCTGGCTGGGCTATGTGCAAATGGCCAACACCGGGACCAAGAACACCGCGCAATGGAGACAGCGTATTGGCTACGTCAACAACCAGCTCTCCAACCGCGACGACATCCTGAGCATCGACTACATCACAGCCGGGTTCGACTCTGTGAACGCGGCTGTAGTGAACTATGAGGCACCCTTCTTCGACGTACGCAGGACCCGCTGGCGCGGCTACGGCAACGTCAGTGAGTTCAACTCGTCGGACGTCGGTATCTTTGGAACGGACTTCTCTGGGGACGATTCGAGCATCGGTTTCGACGTCTACCACACGTTCTACCAGAAGCGCGAGCTGTTCTTCGACTACTACGCGGGGGCCTCGTACCGCAGCATCTCGGCAGAGAACGTCGGGATCGGTGGTAGCGGTGACGACAACTACTTCTTGCCGCACCTCGGCATCCGTATGGAGCGAAACACCGACTACAGCAGCACGACGGGCTCCATGGTCCTCGAGATCAACGCGTCCGGCATCGCTGGCACTGACAGCGACGAGTCGGAGCTGCTGGGGCGTACGGATCCAGACACGGACTGGCAGGTGTTTCGCCTGAACGTGTCGCACAGCTTCTACCTGGAGCCGATCCTGTTCCCCGACGCGTGGGCGGATAGCTCGACTCCGTACAGCTCGACGATGGCTCACGAGGTCGTCTGCAATATTCGTTACCAGAACAGCCTCGGGAACCGCCTGATCCCGCACGAGCAACAGACAGTGGGTGGGCTCTACTCTGTTCGTGGATACGACGAGTCGGTCGCCTCGGGTGACGACTCTTTGATCGCGAACTTCGAGTATCGACTCCACATTCCTCGGATCTTCAAGCCCCAGCCGTACGCGCAGCAGACGCTGTTCGGGAAGTCTTTTCGGATGTCTCGAGATAGTGTTTACGGGCGCCCGGACTGGGACCTTGTGGCGAAGGCATTCTTTGACGTCGGCCGTGTCGACGTCATCAATCCAACGTTCTCGGAAGAGGACCACACGCTCTTCGGTGCAGGATTCGGACTCGACTTCTTGCTCTGGAAGAACTGGAGCGTGCGAGCAGACTACGGCGTCGCGTTGCGCGACGTCGACAGCCGCGCGTCTTCAGGTGATAGCGAAATTCACGTAGTAGCGACTCTGCTCTTCTAATCAGTTCAGTACCTAGTTCGTCTCGATGTCCCCAAGGGTGAACGGGGACTTACCGGAAACTCGAGAGGCCCCCTGTTGGAGGGTACCTTGTCCAGCACAAATACCAGCATCGGCATGTGGGCACTAGCAGTAGGAACAGCGTTCCTGCTGCTTCTGTGTCCTGGAGCGGAGACGAGCGCATTTGCTCAAGTCTCCGGTGAGAACGTCGTCTCCGGAGAAGCGAACTTCTCTCGAGACGGCAACCAGACGGTGATCCAGGCGTCGAACAACGCCATCATCGAATATGGTTCCTTCAACGTGGGCCGTCCCGAGACGGTTCAGTTCATCCAGCCGTCCGACACGGCTCGGGTGCTCAACCGCATCGTGGGGCCGGGCGCCTCAATCATCGATGGCACCATCCTCGCGAATGGACACGTCTACTTCGCGAACCCGGCGGGGATCTTCTTCGGAGGTTCCGCAGTCGTAGACGTCGCCGGTCTGCACGCAGCTGCAGGGAACATCACGAATCAGGATTTCCTGAACAACATCGATCGTTACTTCGATGTTCAGGGATCCGTCATCAATGATGGTCTGATCTCAGCCGACGCGGTTCATCTTATCGGCCAGAACGTCTCCAACCGTGGATCCATCTTCTCGGATGGTGGCTTGGTTGTGATGACGGCGGGCGATGATGTGTTGATTGGCGAACGCGATGGTCACTTACGAGTGGTTGTCAGCGGCGGGCAAGGGGCGACCGGTGTCGAGAATTCCGGAACCATCGAAGCCGATGGCGGCCAGGTTCTCTTCGGTGCGGGTGACCTCTACTCGACGGCCATTCATCAGACGGGAACCGTCCGTGCCAACGACATTCAACTCCAAGGCGGGCTCGAAGGGATTGTCAGCGTTTCCGGTACGCTCGACGCCTCTTCATCCGACCTTGGTGCGCTCGGCGGACGGGTGCAGATACTCGGCAACAAGATTGCGCTGCTCGGCGCGACCATCGATGCCTCCGGCGATGCTGGCGGGGGTGTTGTGCTGGTCGGCGGCGACCTGTACGGCCGAGGTGCCCTACGGAATGCTGACGCGGTCTTCGTAGATAGCAACTCTTCGATCTTCGCCGACGCCTATACCATGGGTGACGGTGGTCAGGTTGTTCTATGGGCGGACGGCGTGACTCGCGCGTACGGCCATATATCAGCGACGGGCGGGGCTGAAGGAGGGGACGGCGGGTTCGTCGAGACCTCCGGCAAGCGGTTCCTAGACGTCGTCAATGCGCCGGACCTCAGTGCTCCGGCAGGACACGGCGGTACGTGGCTGTTGGACCCGGAGGACGTGCTGATTCAAGCCGCCACCGGTACGCTCGACGGTCTAACCCCGAACTTCACTGCGAACCAGGCGACGTCGACTGTCAGTGCGACCGTGATCAATGAGGCCCTCGATTCGGGGACCAGCGTGATCATCAGCACCGACCGACCCGCCGGGTCCGACTTCGGTCACATCACGCAGGACGCCAGTGCAGCGATCGTGAAGAGCGCTGGTGGCGACGCGACGATCACGTTCAACGCAGCCGGTAACATCACGCTCAATGGCGGGATTTCGTCGACAGCCGGTGAGCTCAACGTGGTGCTCGTGGCCAACGACGCAGCGCAATCGGCGCACGACCTCAACCTCGCGGCAGGTAACGTGGATATCAACGCTGGTATCACGACCAACGGTGGTGACTTCACCAGTAGCGGGGTGTTGTTCGACAACACCGGGGGGGCGATCAACCTTGGCGCCGGAAACTTCACGATCAATCACACAGGGAACGCGCCGCTGGCAGCGGCGATCACGGCCGGCAACGTCGACATCGATGTCAACGGCAACGTGCTCCTGAGCCAGCGGATCGACGCATCTGGGACGGTCAGTATCGACCACGACGGCTCCGGTACCATCTCAGGCGCTGGCGAGATTGTTGCTGGTGGGGCCGTGACCTTCGGCGCCACGAGAACTGGAGCGCTGACCCTCGGCGGCGACGTGACCACGACCGACGATGACATCACGTTCACGCGTGGTGTGACGCTGAGCAGCGACGTAGTGATCGATACTACCGGCCTGACCGCCGGCGACATCCTCTTCAGCTCGACGCTTGCGCTGGGCGGGCGAGAGGCGCAGATCGACGCCGGAGCAGTGGGCAACATCACGTTCGGTGGCGCGATCAGCGGCGGCGGCGACCTGAACTTGGTCGACGGCAATGCGATCTCTTTTGCCGATCTCAACGTCGGTACGCTGACGGTCCAAGACGCGACGACGTCGGTCACCTTTGGTGGCACCGTCGATGCGACGGGGGCGATCGACCTCGATAGTGGCGGTACGATCGCGTTCAACGGCGGAGCAGTGACGGCAGGTTCGACGATGAACGTCGACTCCACGGGAACGACCACCGTTGGTGCGACCTCAGACATCAGCGCCCAAGGGGCGGTGACCTTCGGAGGTACACTGGGCGGCGGTTTGGATCTGGCCGGTGATATCACGTCGAGCGACTCCGACGTGACCTTCAACAACGCCGTAACTGCGACTGGCAACGTGGTTATCGATACCACGGGTGCTGCCGCGGGCAACCTGCTCTTTGGTTCGACGTTGGCTACCGGTGGCAACACCGTGACCCTAGACTCTGGTCCGGCCGGCAACCTCACGGTTACCGGCGCGATCACGGGGGGAGGCGATCTCGTTGTCCGTGACGGTGCGAATCAGTTCTACGGTGCGATCACTGTCGACAACCTGACAATTCAGGATGCGACGACGGCGACGACCTTCGGCGGCACGATCACGACGACAAACGACGTCTCTGTGACGAGTGGCGCGGCTGTTAGCATGCCGACGCTGAGCGTAGGTGGCAACCTGGACATTACCGCGGGTGGCGCCATCTCGCAGAGTGCCGCCTGGAATGTCACCGGGACTTCCAGCTTCGCGACGAACACAGATGATACGGCGATCACGCTGAGCAACAGCGGGAACGTCTTCGCTGGTGCAGTGTCGTTCAACACGCAGACTTCAGGATCTGACGCTGGCCATGTCGTTCTCGACAATGGCGTTACTGCGATCGACCTTGCTGCGTCGACGATTGCTGGCGACTTCACCGCGACGAGTGGCGGCGCCATCACGCAGAGTGGAGCGATCTCGGTATCTGGCGACGCGTCCTTCACGACGGACGTTGCTGACCGATCGATCACGATCAATGACGCTGGCAACTCCTTCTCAGGGTCGGTGTTGTTCACAACCAGTGGCGGCCTTGCCGACGTCAACTTGGACGCAGGCACGTCCGCTGTCGATCTGGGCAGCTCGACCATCGGTGGAGATCTGACGGTCACGGCTGGTGGCAACATGACCCAAAGTGGCGCACTGACAGTCGGTGGCAACGCCAGTTTCACGACCGATGTCAGCAACAGTACGATCACGCTGAACTCGAGTAACGCAATCACAGGTACCGTGGCATTCTCCACGGTCGGTACGACGGCCCATGTGCAGTTCGACAACGGCACATCGGCGTTGGATCTGGCCGCATCGAGCGTGAGCGGAAATCTGAGCGTCACTAGTGGTGAAGTCATCACTCAGAGTGGTGCTCTCACGGTCAGTGGAATGGCGAGCTTCACGACTGACGTCGCCAACAAGACCATTACGCTCGGAGATACAGCGAACGCAATCTCCGGCGGTGTCAGTTTTATGACGTTGGGTACGACGGGCGACGTCGTGTTCGACTCCGGTACGACCGGGCTCGATCTCGATACTAGCAGCATTGGCGGCGACATCGCCGTGACGAGTGGTGCTGGGATCACGCAGTCCGGACCACTCACGGTGGCCGGTACTGCATCGTTCACGAGCGACGTCAATGGCATGGACATCACGCTCGACGACGCTGCGAACGCTATCAGTGGCATCGTGACTTTCGTGAACCAGGCCGCTGCAAATGATGCCAACGTGGACTTGGCCAACAGCGTCGCGACGACGTTGGCGGCAACCACGATCAACGGCGACCTCACATTGGACGTGGCCAGTACGCTGGCGCTGCCGGCGCTGACGGTCGGCGATGCGCTGAATGTCACTGCGGGAGGCGCCGTGACACAATCCGGTGCGCTTACTGTCGCAGGGACTTCGTCGTTGGCGACGGACGTGGCCGATCAGGCCATTACGCTCGACGACACGGCCAACGCGATGACGGGTGCTATCAGCTTCTCGACAGTTGGTACTGCCGGCAACGTCACCGTCGACAACGGTACGACGAACCTGATCCTAGGTACGTCGGCCGTGAACGGTACGCTGGCTGCAACGTCCGGGGGCACGATCACGCAAACTGGCGGCTTGACGGTATCCGGCGATGCGACGTTCACGACGGATGTCGACGATATGGACATCACGCTGACCAACGGAGCCAACGCGCTCGCTGGTGCAGTCACGTTCGTCAACCAGTCCCCTGGAGACCTCGCCGACGTCGACTTCAACAACGGCGTAGCGACCAGCCTCGGCAATGCGACGATCAACGGAAACCTGACCGTAGACGTCGACGACTCGCTGTCATTCGCCGCGATCACCGTCGACGGCAACCTCGACGCAACGTCTGGTGGCGCCATGGGACAGAGCGCAGCTCTGACGGTTGGAGGAACTAGTACGTTCGCGACCGATGTGGCCGACCAGGCGATTACACTGAACAACCCCTCGAATGCGCTCACAGGTGCGATTGGCTTCTCGACCCTCGGTACGAGTGGCGACGTGACGTTCGACAACGGCACGACCGCGACAAGTCTGGGTGCTTCGACGGTCAACGGTGCCCTGAGTGTGACGGCTGGTGAGGCGATCACCGATAGCGGCGTCCTGGCAGTATCGGGAGCCGCTACGTTCACTACGGACGTCGCCGACAAGACCATCGTCCTGGATGCGGGCCATGCGCTCGCCGGTACGGTTGGCTTCAACACCAGCGGTACAGTTGGTGACGTTACGCTCGATAACGGCGCGAACGCCGTCGACATGGGTACTTCCTCGATCAGCGGCGACCTGGCCGTTACATCGGGTGACGTCATCACCGACAGCGGGGCGATGACGGTCAGCGGTGCGGCTACCTTCACGACTGACGTCGCAGATAGAGCGATCACGCTGGACTTCGGGCACGCCGTGACCGGAGCGGTCACGTTCTCGACGCTCGGTACCAGCGGACACGCGACGTTCGACAACGGTACGACTGCGCTGGATCTCGGAGCGTCGACTGTGAACGGCGACTTGGCCGTTACTGCCGGCGAAGCGATCAATGATAGTGGCATTCTGACGGTCAGCGGTACGTCCAGTTTCGCGACAGACGTCGCGGACAAGGCGATCACGCTCGACCAAGCCAACGCCATGACAGGGGCCGTGAGCTTCTCTACGCTAGGCACCAACGGCAACGTGAGCGTTGACAACGGGGCAACGAACCTTGTCCTCGGCACGTCCAGCGTGCTGGGTACGTTCGCAGCGACCTCGGGTGGATCGATCACGCAAACTGGCGGCCTCACGGTCTCCGGTACCGCGGCGTTCACGACCGACGTCGACGACATGGACATCACGTTGTCCGACGCTGGCAATGCGATCAGCGGCGCCGTCACGTTCACGAACCAAGGCGCCGGCAATCTGTCGGACGTGGTCTTCGCGAACAGCGCGGCGACGACGCTGGCGAGCACGACGATCAATGGGGATCTGACCCTCGACGTGGCCGACACGCTGGTTCTGCCGACGCTCACCGTGAATGGTGACTTGCAGGCAACATCGGGTGGGGCCATGACACAGAGTGGAGCCCTGACGGTGCTTGGCGCCGGTAGCTTCGCGACGGATGTCAGCGACATCGACATCACGCTCAGCAACAACTCGAACGCGATCACCGGTACCGTGGACTTCTCGACACTCGGAACCGGCGGCGACATCACGTTCGACAATGGGGCGACGGCACTCGTCCTCGGAGCCTCCACCGTCAACGGCGCCCTTACGGTTACATCCGGTGAGGTCATCACGGACGCGGGTGCTTTGACGGTCACAGGACCGGCAAGCTTCACGACGGACGCAGCAGACAAGACCATCACGCTGGACGCTGGGCACGCGATGACGGGCCCGGTCAGCTTCACGACGGCAGGCACAGTCGGCCACGTAGAGCTGGACAATGGCACGACAGCGCTAGAACTTGGGGCTTCCACGATCAACGGCAACTTGCAGGTGACCTCGGGCGAGGCCATCAGCGACAGCGGCGCGTTGACAGTCTCCGGGACAGCGAGCTTCACGACCGACGTGGCCGACAAGGGCATCACGCTCGACGCAGGGCACGTGATCAGTGGCGCAGTCTCCTTTGCGACGCTGGGAACGACCGGCGACGTGTCGTTCGACAACGGCACGACCGCGATCGATCTCGGGGCGTCAACGGTCAATGGTGATCTCACGATCATCAGCGGCGAAACGATCGGAGATAGTGGGGCGCTGACGGTCAGTGGAGCGACCAGCTTCACCACCGATGTCGCGAACAAGGCGATCACGCTCGACGAGGCGCACGCCATGTCGGGTGCAGTGAGCTTCACGACGAGCGGCGGCAGCGGAGACGTGAGCGTCGACAACGGTACGACCGCTCTGGTGCTCGCAGCTTCGAACGTGGACGGTACCTTTGCCGCGACGTCCGGTGGCGGAATCACTCAGTCGGGTGGTCTGACGATCTCCGGAACAGCGTCGTTCACGAGTGACGTCGACGACATGGATATCACATTGACGAATGCCGCGAACGCGATCAGCGGGGCAGTGACGTTCGTCAACCAGGGCGCGGGCAACCTGTCCGACGTCAACTTCATGAACTCAGTAGCGACGACCCTCGCTGCAACCACTGTCAACGGTGATTTGACCGTCGACAGTGACGCAGGCCTCGTCTTCCCCGCCATGACCGTGAATGGCGACCTAGTGGCGACTGCTGGCGACAACATCACGCAGAGTGGTGCGCTGACGGTCTCTGGGTCAGCCGACTTCACGACAGATGTCGTGGACAAGACCATCACGATCAACGACACATCCAACGCGGTCACCGGGGCAGTGAGCTTCTCGACGATGGGGACGTCTGGTGACGTCAACTTCGACAACGGAGCTACAGCGCTGGTTCTCGGCGCATCTTCGATCAACGGCGCCCTGACGGTTGTCTCGGGTGAGGCGATCTCGGACGCCGGTACGATCTCGGTCTCGGGGGCAGCGAGCTTCACGACCGACGTCGCCGACAAGGCAATCACCTTGGATGCCGGACACGCGTTCTCAAGTACGTTGACATTCACGACGGCTGGGACGTCGGGTGACGTCACGCTGGACAACGGTACGACCGCGGTGGATCTCGGCGCGTCGACGATCAACGGTAATCTCGACGTGACGTCGGGAGAGACGATTGACGACAGCGGCGTCCTGACGGTCAGTGGTACCGCAAGCTTCACGACGGACGTCGCCGACAAGGCCGTCACGCTCGATGTTGGGCATGCAGTGTCGGGAGCAGTGAGTTTCTCGACCCTAGGGAGTTCGGGCGATGTGACGTTCGACAACGACACAACGGCCCTGAACCTCGGGCTCTCGAATGTCGGAGGCGCCTTGACGGTGACTTCCGGCGACGTGATTACCGACAGTGGCGTCCTCACCGTCGGTGGCGCGTCGAGCTTTACGACGGATGTCACGGACAAAGCGATTACCTTGGATGAAGCGAATGCGCTCAGCGGTACTGTCGCCTTCACGACCGTTGGTACCAGTGGCGACGTTAGTGTCGACAACGGTACGACGAACCTCGACTTCGCGGCCTCGACCATCAACGGTACGTTGGCTGCGACGACGGGTGGCGACATTACGCAGACTGGCGCGCTGACGGTCAGTGGAGCGGCTGCTTTCACGACGGACGTCGACGATAGCGACATCACGCTTACGAACGCTGGCAACGCCATCGGTGGCGCGATCACGTTCACGAACCAATCACCTACAGACGTTTCGGACGTCAGCCTCACGAACACGGGCGGCACGACGCTAGCAACGGGCACGATCAATGGCGATCTCACGATTGACGTAGATGGCGCCTTCGCGTTCCCCATTCTCACCGTGGATGGGGATCTGGCGATTACCGCGGGTGGTGCGATTACTCAGGGTGGAGCCATCACCGTTGGTGGTGCTGCTTCGTTCACGACCGACGTGGATGACATGGCGGTCACGTTGTCGAACACGGGCAACGGCGTGACTGGAGACGTAAGCTTCACGACCCAGGGAACTACGGCGGACGTTGTCTTCGACAACGGCACGACAGCGCTGTCGTTGGGCGCCTCGAATGTGGCCGGTGATCTGACGATCACGGCTGGCGAAGCGATCAGCGATACGGGATCGATCATCGTCAGTGGTGCTGGGTCTTTCACGACGGACGTGGCGGACAAGGCGATCACACTGGATCAAGAACACGGAGTCTCGGGCAGTGTCACCTTCTCGACTGCCGGAACTGCGGCCCATGTGACGTTCGACAACGGTACGACGGCCTTGGATCTTGCGGCCTCGACGATCAACGGAAACCTGACGATCACTTCAGGGGAAGCGATCAGCGATAGCGGAGTGTTGACAGTCTCCGGAACGGCAACCTTTGCGACCGACGTGGCCGACAAAGCGATCAGTCTCGATGCTGGCCATGCGGTGACGGGTGCTGTGGACTTCACGACGTCGGGTACGCTCGGCCACGTGACGTTCGACAATGGCACCACAGCTCTCGATCTCGGTGCCTCCACCGTCAACGGTATCTTGACGATTACCGCTGGTGAGGCGATCGTCGACAGTGGTGTCTTGACGGTCTCTGGTACTGCGAGCTTCACGACGGACGTGGCTGACAAGGCGATTACGCTGGACGCTGGCCACGCGTTGGGTGGGGCGGTCAGCTTCACGACCTCCGGAACCTCTGGCCACGTCACGTTGGACAATGGCACGAGTGCCACGAACTTGAGTACGTCGACTGTGGGCGGAAACTTGTCCGTTACAGCCGGCGAAGCGATCACAGACAGTGGCAACTTGACAGTGAGTGGCACGGCGAGCTTCGCAACGGATGTTGCGGACAAGGCCATCACACTGGATGCGACCAACGACATCACGGGCGCAGTCGACTTCACTACCAGCGGTTCGTTGGGTCACGTGACGTTCGACAACGGCACCACGGCGATGAACCTGGGCGCCTCGAATGTTGGCGGCGATCTTGCGGTCACTGCCGGCGAAGCGATCACGGACAGTGGCGCCCTGACGGTCAGCGGTACTTCGAGCTTTACGACTGACGTGGTCGACAAAGCGATCACGCTGGACGAGACGAACGCCATGACCGGCGCCGTGACCTTCACGACGGCGGGCACGAACGGCGACGTCAGTGTCGACAACGGCACGACGAACCTGGTTCTGGCTGCTTCGACGGTCAACGGTACGTTTGCCGCCACGACGGGCGGTACGATCACGCAGACGGGCGCGCTGACGATCAGCGGCACGGCGGCGTTCACGACCGACGTCGACGACATGGATATCACACTGA
>JBCCHQ010000101.1:0-23266 GCA_039028735.1 Planctomycetota bacterium
CGGGACCTGTCCCTGCTCGAGTTCAACCGTCGCGTCCTCGCCCAGGCCCTGGACGATTCCACCTGGGACCGATACCGATCACCGGTGAAAGAGGATCTGCTTCAACGGCTTCCTTTCGGCGCTGTGGGCCCTTGTTGTACCTGATTCCGTCTTCGGCTCAAGGAAGCTGCGTGGGCACGCTTAGAACCGCCCTTTTTTCTGGGTTTCGTCGCACTTCCGCGTTACCGTTCCGCCCCATCGGCAGCGCGAAGGCCTGCGTAGGAGCCTCGGAGAGGACGTGTGGCGCACGAATGAGCGATAGGCGAAGAATCGCAATCTTGGGCTCGACGGGTTCGATCGGAACCCAGACCCTAGAGGTCATCGCCGAGCAGACGCAGCGCTACGAGGTGGTCGCACTCGCCGCCAATAATAATGCAACGCTCCTCGCCGAGCAGCAGCAGGCCACGGGGGCCAACCACATCTGCTTGGCCAACCCCGACGCTACACTCCCCGCAGACCGGTGCGGCAGCTGGTCGCAAGGCCCGTCGGCCCTGACTGACCTGGTCGCAGCCAGCAGCTGCGACCTTGTTGTTAATGCCATCACCGGAGCCGCCGGGCTCGCTGCGAACCTTCGCACCGCCGAATTGGGGATCGACCTGGCGCTAGCCAACAAAGAGTCGCTGGTCATGGCGGGACCGTTGTTACTGCGCGCGGCGCGCCAGAACGGCTCCGCGGTCTTGCCGATCGATTCCGAGCACAGCGCGATCTTGCAGTGCCTGCGCAGTGGCGAGCGCTCCGAGGTCCGCAGCATCACCTTGACAGCCTCTGGAGGGCCGTTTCGCGGGCGGCGCCGGGAAGAACTGGAAAGCGTCACCCGAGAACAGGCTCTCGCCCACCCTACGTGGCAGATGGGGCCCAAGATCAGCATCGACTCCGCCACGTTGATGAACAAGGCGCTCGAGGTGATTGAGGCCCACGTGCTGTTCGACCTGCCCAGCGACGCTATCCACGTGGTCGTGCATCCGCAGTCGATCGTGCACTCCCTCGTCGAGTTCCACGACGGCTCGACGGTAGCTCATCTGGGCCCGCCCGACATGCGGGTACCGATCCAGTACGCTCTCAGCCACCCGCGACGCTGGCCGCGCCCCGATCCTAAATTCTCACTGTCGGAGATCGGTCAGCTGACGTTCGAAACGGTCGATGATGGTACATTCCCGGCCGTGCGTTTGGCTCGCGCAGTTTGTGACGCGGGGCAGAGCACGCCGATCGCGTTCAACGCGGCCAACGAGGTCGCTGTAGATCTGTTCCTGAAGCAACAGATCCCGTTCACTGCTATTTCCGACTGGGTCGAGAAGTGCCTCGACCAACACGACGCAACACCCGTAGAAAACCTCGACGAGATCCTCGCGATCGACCGCCAGACAAGGAAGACCCTCTACTCATGGATTTGATTCACTTCCTCGCCGCCCTTCTGGGGCTGAGCTTTCTGATCTTCATTCACGAGCTCGGACACTTCTTGGCAGCCAAGAGGGTCGGCATCCGCGTCGAGTGTTTCTGTATCGGTTTCCAACCGACGATCTTCGGCCACCGCGCCCGCTTCTTTGCGTTCAAACGCGGCGACACCGAATATGCGTTGGGGATGGTGCCCTTCGGCGGCTACGTGAAGATGGCCGGGGAAGAACTCAACGACGAGAAGACCGGCGCCGGCGATGAGTTCGGCGCGAAGGGGGTTGGCGAACGCGCGCTGGTTCTCGTGGCTGGCTCCGTGATGAACATCTTGTTGGGACTCGTGTTGTTCGTCGTCGCGTTTCGCGTCGGCTTCGATTCAGAGAGTACGATTGTCGGCACGGCAGCGATCGGTGGTCCCGCTTGGACGGCCGGCATTCGAGCCGGTGACAAGATTACAGCCGTCAATGGCGAGAAGGTCATCGAGTACCTGGAGCTGGCAACGAAAGTTGCGCTTGGCGGTACCGAGAACCCGCTGACGATCGACGTAGAACGCCGCGATGGCGAAAGCACGACGACGCATCAGTTCGAAGTGACACCGGTGAAAGATCCTCGAAGGGGGCTGCCATTCATCGGCGTGAGCACTTCACGCCTCCTGCAAGTAGGGTTCGTCGAAGCGGATGGCGCCGCCGATAAGGCTGGGCTAGAGGTCGACGACCGCCTCACGAACGTGCGGTTGATCAATGGCGCACAAACGTGGGTCGTGCCCAGCGACATCGATGATGGGCGAGCTTGGGATTTGATCGTTTGGTTCGTTCGCGCCTATCCAAAAGGCCGGATCGAATGCGAGCGGGAGCGCGAAGGAGCCGCGCCAGCCACCGTCACGCTGCAACCAGCGCCGGTTGGTGAGCCACCAACGGAGGGTCGCCCCGTAATCGGGGTCTACCAGCAAATGCAGATGATCAAAGCTGTGCAACCGCACACACCGGCAGCAGACATCTTCAAGCCTGGGATGCGCATCGTTGCCATCAATGGCGCACCCATACGTTTCGTCGAATCGATCGAAGTGCTGCGCCTGGCCGCCACCACACCGGAGGTACGAATCTCCTTCGCGATCGGCGACGACGTCACTGTCCAACGTTCTCAGCTGCTACGGTGGCTCGGGCGCCAAGTGGTTATGGGCCCCGGCTCGAACGACATCGCTACCGTTGCTGAAAACTCTGCTGCGGCACGCCTCGGCATCCAGCCCGGTGCCACGTTGCTACAGCTGGGCGAGACGGCAATCCTAGACAAGGAATCCCTGCAAGCGGCGCTCGAGGCGATATCCAACGGCAAAGGCACATCCCGCGAAGTCGCATGGCACGACGGCACTGCGCGCCGCACCGGCACGCTGACCGCAGCCGAGACCGACCTAGGGGTGACACTCGCAAGCAAGGCGACGATCGGCTTCATCCACGACGACTCACCTGCTGCACGTGCAGGCCTGCTGGCCGGCGACGCAATCGTGCAGGTGGCCGACACCCCTGTCGGCGCATGGCCGGACTTCATGAAGTCCGTTGTCACTGAAATTCCACCGGCTTGGTACCAGTTCTTTCGCAAGGAGTCGTCCTTCGAGTCCAAAACCGTGCGGGTTCGAATCGAGCGCGGCGGCGAAACGGTAGAAGTCGACTTGACTCCCGAGGTCGCCCACAATCCGACGGTGGGGTTGGGCATCAAACTCAACACCACGCGCCTGCAATCGACGGTTGCAGAGGCATGCGTCCTCGGACCAAAGCGCGGCTGGGCGTGGACGATGCGGGTCTTCATGACGCTCAAATCGCTCGTCAAGCGTGACGTTGCGATGAAGAACTTGTCGGGTCCAGTAGGCATCTTTGCCGTCGGCACGGCCGCCTCGAAGAAGGGTTTTGGCTGGTACATCTTCATCCTTGCCGTGATCAGCATCAACTTGGGGATCTTCAACCTACTCCCGTTCCCGATCCTCGACGGCGGTCACTTGGCCTTCCTAGCGGTCGAGAAGATCAAAGGCTCTCCGGTCAGTGAACGGATCCAGATCTGGGCGTTCAACATTGCGTTCATCTTGCTGATCAGCCTCGCGTTGTTCGTCACGTACAACGACATCCTGCGACTGCTGGGATTGGGGTAGCCGCACCGTGACGCCGTGGCTGCGCTGGTTTCGCGTTCGCCTCCTCGGCACCGCCTTGTCGAACGCACTGGTGGGCTATTGGTTAGCACTCGAACGTGGCCATGTCTGGACCGAGGGCACGCTGTTGCCGCTTCTCGTGATCACGACCGCACTGTACCTCTTTGGTATGGGTCACAATGACTACTGCGACCGCGAACGCGACCGCACTCTCTACCCAGATCGTCCACTGCCCAGCGGGGCCATCCGGGCCAAGACCGCACGCGGCGCCCTGATCTCACTCCTGCTGGTCGCGGCAACCACTTTGGCGCTGGCTCCGTTCGATCCGCTGGCTCCAGGAGTGGTCGTTGCGGCGATCCTCGTAGCGATCGTCAGCTACAACGCATTCTGCAAGGACAACAAACTTCTGGGCCCCCTGGCGATGGGCAGCGCGCGCGCCGGCCTAGTGCTGCTGGGAGCCGCAGTCGTCAATCCCCATGCTTTGCTGACGGTCGCCGTTCCCGCTGCTTGCCTGCTTGGCTTTGTCGGCCTGATCACGTCCTACTCGATGCTCGAGGAGAGAGGCTCGCACTGGCAACGACGCCTGCACCATCTCGTTGCTGCCGGCTGGATCATCGTTGCTGCTCTTGCCGTCGTGCGCGAGGTCGGCCCCGTTCCGGTCGCGGCGCGGATCCTCTGGACGGGGACTGCTGCGTGGTGCTTCCTCTACGCCGGCCGGCCCATTCGTCGTGGCAAAGCGCCGCTGACAACGCTGCGTCTACTGCTGGCGCTGTTACTGCTTGATGCAGCCATCCTCGTTTCCTACGATCAAGCTATCGCCGCGTGGATCCCCGGAATCGTCTTCTTGGTTGTTTGGAGACCGTGGTTCGACAAGCGTAGCCGATCGCCCAAGACCAGCCCGATCACACCGTCCAAGCCTTTGGGGGAAGCACCATGAAAGTTCTCGTCCTTGGTTCCGGCGGCAGGGAGCACGCCCTGGCGTGGCGCCTCGCCCGTTCGCCGCGTGTATCGCAAGTGGTCTCGGCCCCCGGCAACGGCGGACTGTGCCAACTCGGCGACGTTTGGACGGATGTCCCGACGACAGGGGACGTGGGCCCGTTGGTCGACAAAGCGACGAAAGAGAAGATCGACTTCGTCGTCGTCGGACCCGAAGCCCCCCTCGTCGACGGTGTCGCCGATCGACTGCGCAAGGCTGGGATCCCGACGTTTGGCCCCAACGCCGGCGCCAGCCAGCTCGAAGGCTCCAAGGTCTTCACGAAAGAGTTCCTGGCGCGCCACAACATCCCGACCGCGCGCTATCGAGTTGTGGACAGCCCCAACGAATTGGCTGGCGCCCTAGAAGCCTTTCCCAACGGGGTCGTCGTCAAAGCCGACGGTCTTGCTGCCGGGAAAGGAGTCACGGTCACGCGCGACCTCGCAGAAGCCGAATCGGTCGCACGCGCGATGCTGTCTGGCAGTAGCTTCGGCGAGGCGGGGCGCCGCGTGGTCCTCGAAGATCTACTGGAAGGGGTCGAGGTCACGCTGCTGACATTCGTGTCCGGCAGCAGTTACCAACTCCTGCAGTCGGCCCAGGACTACAAACCACTGTCGGAAGGGAACCAAGGTCCCAACACCGGCGGCATGGGGGCCTATAGCCCCACGAACCTAGTTCCCGATGAACTACGAACGACCGTCATCTCAGAGATCCTGGAGCCAACGCTGTCAGGACTTGCCGCGGAGGGAATCGAGTATCGAGGGCTGCTGTACTTGGGCCTGATGTTGACCGCCGACGGAGCACAGGTCCTCGAGTACAACGTGCGCTTCGGGGATCCAGAGACCCAGCCGCTGATGATGCGACTCCGTAGTGACCCCGTAGATCTGTTCGAAGCCGTCGAAGCGGGCACGCTCGATCGCTACCCTTTGCAGTGGGATCCACGCGCAGCGGTCTGTGTCGTGCTCGCGTCGAACGGCTATCCGGGAAAGTATCCCACCGGGGTGCCGGTGACCGGGAACGTGCACACAGCCGTCGACAGTGACGTGCAAGTGTTTCATGCCGGCACTCGACGCGAAGGCGAGCAAACGGTGACTGCAGGAGGTCGCGTGTTTGGCGTGACCGCTCTGGGAGACAGTGTCGAGGAAGCGCGCGAGCGAGCGTACGCAGCCGCTGCAGAAGTTCACTTCGACGGTAAGATCTTCCGCACCGACATCGCTGGCTAGCGGTTACTAGCGTTTTTCGCGCTGCACACTATCGGAGAACTCCAGCTCCCCTTCTTCATCGCGCGTGACGACTTTGCGAAAGAAGTCTTTGACGTCGTTGAAGATGTTGCCGAGTGCTTCGAAGCGGTAGGAACGCTGAAACTCCTCGTCGAGGAGTTCTCGAAAACGGTCGTTGCGAACAGGGCGATAGCTTTCGGAGACCTCTTCAGTCTCCTCACTGCGCGGCGCCACATCGGCACCCCTCATGTCGATCATCTCAGTCCCCCGCCTTCATTGGCAGCGCTGCCTTGCGGCAGTTTCTTGTGCGGCATTTTGGCGCTTTGAAAAGCGCAAGGCGTGGATGATAGGCCTCCCCTTGGGTCTGTCAACGGGCTCCCATTAGCATCACCTTTGTCGCAGGCGGGCCCTGGCCCCGCAGGAATACGGCCCGCCTACGCACCCTGTAAGGCCCCCGGGAACGATCAGGGGCGCCCATGTTGGCTTCGAAACGCTCAGGAGCCCGCTGGACGCCCGCTGGGAACGGCCAAGGCCCATACTAGGGTCCGAGGGTGCGGCGCGCGCTGAGCGGCTGTATCGCGCCAAGACGCCGATGGGAGGCGCGGGCAAACAGAAACGCCCCGGGGAGCAAGGTGACTCCTCGGGGCGCCTCTGTGCTTCGCGGCAAGAATCAGTTACTGCAGCTCTTTCATGTCGATTCCGCGACTGTCGCAGATCCGACTGACGAGTCTTCGCATGTACTTTTTCGTGGGCTTTTTCGACGTCGCCACATCGATATCTTCGGGTCGATCCTTGGGGTGTACCGATTGCCCCAACTCTCGGTGCACCGAATGAGAGCGATCGTAGGTGCGTTTGGCTACGCTTGCGGCAAATTGGCGGATGTAGCCGAGATCGCGCTTGGCATCGAGGTAGGTAATACTCGTCACCTTCTCCATGATGCCTTCCTGCACCTTACGCAGAGGATCACGGATGTCGCCTTCGACGGCCTTGAGCCACTTCTCCGAATCGAAACCACCCCCACTCGTGAAGCGAGTCTTCGTGACGGCTTCACTGCGATAGTTCTCGAAGCGTTTGTTCAGGGCAACGATCTCCTTCAGCGTACTCTTGAAGAACTTCTCGAGATCCTTCTTCTTCTGATTGAGGTCGGCTTGGGTCCCGGCCATGAACATTTTTTCGGCGAAACTCGTCGCCCAAGGCTGTTGCTCCTTGGGGAAAACGTCGCCCTTCTTCTCGATCACCTTCAGCACCGACTTCGGCTGATGCACGAGCGGCAACGAAAGGGTCACAAAGAGCTTGTCGACTTCACCATTGATGCGAGTCGCAACGAACTCCTCTTGAAAGCGACGCGACTCGGGAAGTTCAAAACGAAATCGCTCCAGATTCGCAAACGAGCGATTCACGGCGACCTCAACGACGGCCTTCTCCGGAATCTTGCTCGCCTTACCTTTGACCTTGATCACCCAGTGGTCGCCCTTCTTGAGGGCCGCAACGGACGTCAACTCGAACAGGCGCACTGGTGCGCTTGCATCGTCTTCAGACTGTGCAGTGGCCGGCAGCGCCCCCAAAGCGAGGACCGCAAAGGCCAGCATCGCACACGTCGTTGTTCCGAGTCGCAGCAGCATCACGAACCGCTTCCTTCCTCGCTCTTATCTTCTGGCGCCTTCTTCGGCTTCAGCTCTTCGTTGATCTGCTTGATCAACTCGTTCAAGTAGCGGTCGCTAACGCGACGACGACGCACAGATTCCGTGTCGAGCCCCTCCGGCGCCTTCTCGGCATCCGTCAGGGTCGCACTCTTGGACGAGTACAGCTTCTTTTGGCGCGACAGCGAGCGGCGTCCGACCCCCGCCGACACCTCGGTCAGCAAGAACAGCGTCCGGCGGTACGGCAAGAAGCGACTCTCGGTGTGTGCGGTGTTGATCTCTTCTTGAATCTCTTTGATGCGCCCGACGACGTCGGTGTCGAACCACTTGCGCCACTTCTTCGTGTCGAAGGCTCCGCCCTTGTCGAAGTCGGTGGCCGCTTCAGCAGCTTCCACGTTCGTCTTGACCTTCTGGTCCATCTTGGCGAGTTCCGTGTAGCGCTCCTTGAAGTACTTCTTGATCTCTTGCAACTCGGCGGCGATCTCTTCGGACGTCGCCAACCGTACACCGTGGTCGAAGAAGTGCGACGTCCACGGAGCGGCTGCGGGCGCAAACGTATCCGTGTCGCCCTTGATTCGCTTCTTGACCTTCGTCGTCTGGTCTTCGAGCAAGATGATCGTCTTGATGAAGAACTCGTCTTGCGTGATCGGCACCTTCTTTGGCGACAGGTTCAGGTTGAAGTCGCCGGAAACGCTCTCCTTGAAGACAGCGACGTCCTGGCCACGCCAAGTCAGGTGGAAGTTGACCTTCGTGCCCTTGGGCAGCTTCTTGCCGGCGCCGCGGACCGCGATCACCCACTTCCCATCCTTCTTCGTAGCTTGGACCGACTTCAACGAGATCAAATCTCGTCGCGTCTCTTTCTGCGCCAAAGCACTGCTGCAGATCGTGCAGGCCACGATGATCGCGGCCATTCGCCAGCACTGTTGAATGCCCGACAAGCGACGTTGCTTCGTCACGGCTTGCTCCTTCGTCCTTGGAATCGAAAAACTCCCTGATGACACGAACGCGCTCGCAGTGGCCGAATTCATGTCGTTCTTGCGAAAAGTGCCGTGACCCAGCTGGCTACCGCAGCGTTTCCCGCAGCAGCACCCTGGCCGACGGCAAAAAGTATGTCAGTGTCACATCGTCGAGGACCGGCGTCGCCACGTAGCGACCCCCGTACAGCGACCCCGTACCCCTCACCGCACGCATCCGCGCCTGGTAGTAGAGCTCTCCAGTGAGCGCCGGGCCGCCAGTCGTCGAAGTTCGCCCTTGCAGCCAGCGTCCCGCGAGGGTCGCGTTCTGCAGTGCATCACCACCCGCGTCGCGGATCGGCGTAAACGCTCGGTTCCCCTCGACGTTGGCGACAGACATCTGGAAGTTCGACGACGTGAAGTCGACGGGTAGATCGTGATAGAGCTTCGGCGGATACATCGTCCAGGCCAACGACCGGAGTCGGACTCGCTGGATCCCTTCCGGGAACGGAATCTCGAAGCGGTTCGTGTACTTGCCGGGACGCTCGTAGAAGTAGCCGATGTTGCCAAAGCGCGACTGATGGATCCCCGTGAAGGTCGTGAACTCGTCGATCGTCGCGTTCGCTTGCACGCGCTTGATCGACTGGTTGCCGGGGCGGCCGTCGGTGGCGAAGTTGGTCCCGAACTTGAACAGTCCGGAGCCTGCCACGGCCTGGTCACGATAGAAACCACCCACAAACATCCGGTCCTTCGGTGCTTCGACGTTGAGCACGACGTGGTCGCGGCCGCCGCGCGGCGTCGTCCGCTGCCCAGTCAAACGTTCGAAGTCCTTGAGGACTTGGATCTCCGAGTACTTCGGCGCTTGGTCGTTGTACTCGATGGCAAGGTGGTGCCACTCGTGTGCTTTCCAATCGCTGACATCCACAACGATATCGACTCTTGCTTGTGATTTCTTGGGATCGTGAATCTCTTCTTCTTGGTCGGCGTCCAACTCTTCCGGGAAGATCGGCAGCGCCACGTCCTGGCCGATGTCGAACGCCTGATGGTAGTACAAGCGCGAAACGATCAGCTGACCACGGGTGTTCTTCCAGACGTACATCTGGGACCCCTCGGAGTTCGCGATCAGGTCAGGCCCGACGATGCTCTGCACCTGGGTGGCCCCGAACAGGCCGCAGAAGACCGGAGCGGCGCCATCCTCTTCGAGTTTGATCCAGAACGAGATCCCACCCTTGTAGTACGGAAGGTTCCCGACGTCGTCGCGATAGCTCCGCCCCATGGCCCCCTGATCCAGCGGGTTCGCACGCACCTGACAAGCCGGGAAGCGTAGGAACGGAGTTCCCAGCGCACCGCGTCGCTTCCAACTGGTGTTCAAGCCATCGGGAAACAAGTCGCCACCCGACTCGAGCGTATCGATGATCGGATCTTGCAGGTTCTCGGAATCGTCGGCCGCGTCGATGTCCCACGAGTAACGCTTGCGGAAGTTACCGCCGGCGCGCGCGTACTCGGGGTCGAGCACCAAGCGCAACTCTGCCTTGTTTTGCCCGGGCCCAAAGGAACCATCTCGCGTCGCTCTCTTCAGGCGCCCCAGCGAGCGCGGGTCGCGATAGCGAAAACCGTGCGCGAGGCGGTTGTTGGCAACGCTCTTGAGCAACTGATCTCGTTGTTCGGGCTGCACCTGGTCGCGCAGCGCATCGGCGTAGCCAGCAACCTCGACGCGGCCGTCTTGCAGAGAGCCTTGGAAGATGTCGGGGTGCAGAGCCAGCATCGGGTCTGGGTAGGTGCTGACGAACTCGCGCTCGGCAACGCTGGTGTAAAGGCCTGAGAACGGACGTTCGAAGTCGCGCTGCGTCGTGTGTCGCACGACGTCGAAGACCTGAACGATTGTACGACGGCGCGTGCGAGCGACGCGCTCGCCCGGCCCACCCGTGTCGGTGTTCGGCGTCGCCACGTCGGCAATCGAGATGATTTCGTAGATCCCGTTGGAGTCGAAGCAAAACTCAGTCGTGTGTCCTGCTACCGTCTGCCCCTTGCGATCGTCGTGTGGCTCGAGCTTCACGAGATTCGCCTTGTCGACCGGCATATAGGCGTTGGCATTGGGATTGTACTTGTTGATCCGCGAGTTCGGATTGAAGTTCGCCTTCAACACCGCACGCATCGTGTCGTGGTACCAGGCGTCTCGCCCGACGGCGACCAATCCCGCCTCGCGGCGCGCAAACAGCTTCGAGTGGCCGCGGCGGAAGTACTCCCGCGCCAGCGCATACGGATCGTTGGCACCGCCACCACCGGTAACGAGCTTTTGCCGAATCGTCGTTCCAGTGTCGCCGTCCTTACCCAGCGGGTTGGCGATCGCAATCGTGTTCGGGCTTGGGAACAACGAATCGGGCAGTGCATTAATGAACTCTTCGAAGCCTGGCTCCGACTTACTGCCGCTTCTCCAAACCTTGAATGGCGTGCGCTTACGGGTCGAGATGATCTCTCTCGCGATGCGACGCGCATTCTCGATCGATAGCGGCTGTGTGTAGATCCAGACCGGCACTGGTTTCAACGTTGTCTCTTCTTGTCCCGGTCGTGGACCATCGTCTTCTTCGGTGTCGACCAGGCCACCGACGTCGGCATCGACAGGCTTCCCCTGAATCAAGGACAGCGGGAATGCTCGGCGTCCACCCAGTCCCGTCAAAGCCGCGATCAGTACCGGCTCCGACGCCGTGTTGATGTTGATAGGAGAGCGCGGTTCCGGCGTCAGGCGCGCCGCACCAGTAATGTCTGAGTTCGCGCCGACGAACGGGTCGAGCACGTTGTTTTGCTGCACCGCACGGTTCGGGTCGATGTTGAAGCGCGGCACCGCGTCGGTCGGCCTGTAGGTGCTGTCGTCGACCCAGGACTGGGTCGTAATGAAGTCTGCGATCAACTCGTAGTTCGCTTCGCCGATGAACTTCTTCAACTCGGCCTTGGTGCGAAATCTCTTGCCGTCGAGGGTGTTGCGATACGTGATGATGTCTGCACCCCTGACCTGGCGCCCCGTTTCCTTGGGCCCGGTGAACAGCGGGTTGTGATCGTACTTCTCGCTCTTCTGGATCGCCGATCCGAGGTTGTCGAGCATCTCAGCCAGACTGTCTTGCTGACCGTTGATGTTGATCTGACCAGACGTGTCGAGCACCTTCGCTTTGAAGTACCCAGACGCCAGCTCTCCCATTTGCAGCGACCCCATTTGTGCGGCGAGGGAAGCCTTCTCCGGTGGGAGGCGGTCGAGCGGCAGCAAGCCCCCGACGCCGAGTTCCGACCGATCGTCGAGGTAGAGCCACGGGGAATACTGATCGCGGGAATCGGTGTAGCCGTTCCAATAAAGGCCGCCGCGCAGCATCGAAATCAGCGTCGACTCGGCCGACGACGCCACCATTTCTGCGCGCATGTTGTTACTGAAGTTCGTCGTCGCTCGACGCTCGAGCCGCATGAGCGCGGCGAACGTCACGGCAAGAATCGACAACAGAGTTAGCACCGCAAGAGCGATGATCAGCATGGCACCCGACTCGCGGTGCAGTGCGGACGCTCGGTCGGTCGTGGCAGAATCTCGGTAGGTCATCATCGCCCCTTCTTGGTGCTGGAATCCTCCGGGCTCGCTCGCCGTCGGTTCCGGAGGAAGTAGAATCCCTCTCATCTACCCCATCTCCCGCGGAGATCAAGGCTTCCGGCGACTCGGCTGGGTCCCTGCGAGGTCCCGCAAAGCCGGCGCTCGAGGGTTGAGACGCCGCTGGCTGGACGCCGTTGCAGTAACCCCGAGAACTGGAGCTAGATGCGACGGCAAGCAAAACGGCGGTGAGCCCTCGTTTGCGAGGACTCACCGCCGTCGTTAGTACAGAACTCTTCTGTGCGGAGGGCCTAGCCTGGGGGTCCCTTCGCCTCTGGCCGGCGCGTCTCGGCTTTGCTGGCCGCCGGCTTGGCAGCCGCTGCGGGGCGCGCCGCGGGCTTCGCTGGAGGCGCTCCGGCCGCAGCCTCGTCGCCCTTCTCGTCAGCTTCCGGCTCGAACATCCGCTGCCGCACCTCGGTCTGCAGCTTGTTGAGCAGATCCGGCGACTCCTTCAGGAAGTTCACGGCCCGCTCGCGTCCCTGCCCCAACCGCTCGTTGTCCATGGAGAACCACGTGCCCGATTTACGGACGATCCCCTCGGCCACGGCCAGGTCTAACATGTCGCCCACCAAGGAGATCCCTTGGTTGAACAAGATGTCGAACTCTGCCTTGCGGAAAGGTGGGGCAAGCTTGTTCTTGACGACCTTGGCAACGGTGCGGTTGCCGCTCACATCACCGTCGCTCTTGATCGCGCCAATGCGTCGAATGTCGATCCGCACAGACGAATAGAACTTCAGTGCCCGGCCACCGGTCGTCGTTTCGGGGCTACCGAACATGACGCCGATCTTCTCCCGGATCTGGTTGATGAAGATCACCGAAGTGTTGGAGCGATGGATCACGGCCGTCAGCTTCCGCAGCGCTTGCGACATCAGACGCGCCTGTAGACCGACGTGTGAGTCGCCCATTTGTCCTTCGAGTTCCGCCCGCGGCACCAGAGCTGCGACCGAGTCGACGATCACGACGTCGACGGCGCTCGAAGCCACCAGCATCTCGGCGATCTCGAGTGCTTGCTCACCCGAGTCGGGCTGCGACACCAGAAGATTCTCGAGGTCCACACCGAGCTTCGCGGCGTAGGTCGGGTCGAGCGCGTGTTCCGCGTCAATGAACGCTGCCACGCCGCCGGCCGCTTGCGCGTTCGCGACGATGTGGAGTGTCAGAGTCGTCTTACCCGAAGATTCCGGCCCATAGATCTCAATGACACGCCCTCGCGGGATACCACCCACTCCGAGCGCCTTGTCGAGCGAGATCGAACCCGTGGGAATCACATCGATCTTGCGCTTGGCGTTGTCGCCGAGGTACATGATCGAACCCTCACCACAGCGTTTGTGAATCTGCTGGAGGGCGTAGTCGAGAGCCTGCTTCTTCTGCGACTCGGAGCCGTCTTTGGCGGCGGCTTCCCGGGAAACGGGGCCCACCTTGCTCGACTTCTTACTGCCTGGATTACGGATCAACGCAACGGTCCTCTCTAGATGGTTCGTCAGCAACGAACCGATCGCACCCGCATAGGCCTTCATGGCGATGGAGTGCAACAAGTACGGGGAGAGGGAACCGAGAGCTCCCCCACTCACCATCCTGATCCCCGAAATTCCCCTCCAGGATGGGAGCTGGCCAACGTCTTCGCAGGCGAGACGCATTGTGACGCGGTTCCCGGGGCATGTCAAAAGGAGCGCCCAAAAGGGGGCCAAATAGGAAGGCTACGAAAAGGGCCCGCAGCCTGCGGGGCGAGGATCGCCGCGGAGGCTCACGGGCCAGGTCGGCGCAGGGCCGATGGGCGCGCAACAGGGACTAGAAGCGCGGATGGTAGAAGCGCGTGCCGTTCTCGTAGTTCTGGCTAATCGTGACTACGGCCGCCATGACCTTCTTCTCGAGGTTCTGGAGCGCTTGGTAGCCGGTCTCGTTCTCGAGACCTACCGCGGACTCGATCTGCTCGCTCAAATGGCCTGCTAGGTCGAACAGACGAATGATCAGCTGCAGAGCTTCCGACTCAGACAGTTCTTCGGGGATGTCTTCGATGACCTCCTCGATGTCTTGCGCCGACACGCGCTCACTACTGCCGATGACCTCCGTGATGATCGGGGTCGTCGTCTCGACGGTAATGCCACGCAGCACTTCTTCGTGCGGATTCTGGATCGTGTGGGTCAAACCAGCAGGGATGAAGATCACTTCGCCGGCGTGAATGTCGCGGGTCATCTCCCCGACAGTGACGCGCCCTGAGCCCTCGATCGCGATGTTGATCTCGTCGGCATACTCGTGCTGGTGCGGGATCGTGTTCTCACCCTGCTTCAGCTCGAACTCCCAGCACCCCCGAAATAGGGAACGCTCGGTGAACGGGAAATCAGGGTGGCACTTCCAGGAGCGGATACGCATGGGGTCAGCCCTTCAAGACCCAGGGACTGCCCCTGGGCTGCATTTCCCCCCTCTCCTCAAGAGTAGCCTGGAACGGCGCTGCCCGGCAAATCGCCGCCGGCAGCGATGCCTTTAGCACGCCGCCTAGAACGACTTATGGCGACCGGTCGAAATGGAAACAGGCGGGTTGAGCAGCGAATCGCTGCTCCAACCCGCCTGCACAGGCCTGACGGACGCCGGGCCAAGAGCCGGTCGCGGCTACTTCATCCCTTCGAGGATCTTGCGCTTGCCTTCGAAGAAACGCTCTGCACGCGGCGACGAACCGTACTTCTCGAACAGAGCATCGTAACCCAGCTTGAAGTTCTTGCGGTTCGAGACCGACTCAGCGTGGTCCATGATCAAGACCCAGAAGTTCTCGAACGTCGCGTCGGACGCAGGTCCCTTCCCTTCGGCGAGGATCACAGCCAACTTGCCACCCCCGGCGATACGGCTCTTCGCGTCGCGCGGGTTGGTGTTGTCGATGATCTCCTGAATCCGAATGTCGGTGACGAGACCTTCGATTGTCTTCTTTTGCTCGCCCTCGAACTTGACCTTCGCGACCACTTCTTGGGCTTGCTTGTAGCTGTAGAAACCACGTTCGAGGCGCTCTTTGATCAGCGCGCGCTGGGCCTCGGCGTCGCCAGCCTTGGCCTTCGCATCGAGCTCCTTCAGGCGCGAATTGAGCGATTGCGCCTTGTGGAACGTGCTGTTGAAGGCGGCCAGCTCACGAGGACCGCGGTGCGCTTGCAGCAGATTGCCCTCGTCATCGAGCACGGTGATGTAAGGGAACGAGTTCCCCTTCTTCTGGCTCAGCAGGTTGTCGTACTTCGTACCTTCGACACGGGTCGTTACGTGGCAGAACAACACGTAGTCTTTGGACCACTTCGCAAACTCAGCGGTGGAGAACAGACCGTTCTCCAAGGAGATGCAGGGCGGTCATGGCGAGTACGAGCGCGTGAAGTAGCCAAAGACCAGCTTGTTGGTCTCGGCGGCCTTGGCGCGCGCCTTGTCATAGTCTGTGAACCACTCAGCCTTCTTGAGCCACTCCGCTGCCAGCTTCTTGTCGCGCTTTGCAACGAGATCGTCCTGAGCCACTGCCGAGGCAGTCACACCGAGGACGGTGAGCAAGCAGGTGAGGGCGAGAGCCCTTCGCAGCATGTTTTCTCCTTCTGTCTGGGAACGCTTGTTCTCGACGATCGAGTTCGTTTCGTTGCGGGTGATTACGTCCACCCAGAACGGATTCTTCAAGGAGAGTGTTCCCGAATCCACACAAGGAGCCACTACCAGCTCCTGGGACGAGCGTTCACCGATCCCACAACTCTATACTGTGAATTCACTTACAGAGTCCCGCGGCGTACGACATCGCAGAGATCAAAAGACAGTTCCATCGCTGACGATTCGCAGGGGTGGCTCACCATCCCGGAGTTCATGCGCAAGCCGTCGTCCCGCCCACCAAGTGCCCCCTTCGAGGACTCGGTGCAACGGCCACTCGTCAGCCGCCACACCGAGGTCGCGCCGCACGTCCGCGGCGATCCGATCCAGCAGCGCGATCGTCAGCCCGCGCCACTCGACGACGAGGTCGGAATCGAGCGTGTGGCCGACCTGAGCCAAGTGCGGTTCGCGCAGCTGCAGTAGCCCGGTGTCCAACAGCAAACCACCATTGCGGTATTCAGCCAGTCCGGTGAGCCCCTCGAGGTCGTCGATGGGAACGCCGGCATCTTCGAGCGGTTCGATGAGTGAATACGTCAGCCACTGCGACAGCGTATGGAAAGGCACCAAGGAGCCATCGTCGTCGTCGGCGCCAAACGGCTCGTAGTGCCAAACGTCCCCAATGGGGATACCTTCCCACTGCAGCCGTGGTGGCCAGATCTCACCGAGTCCAAACAGCACCGCCCGCAGCAGACCTGTCGCCGGCACCGCCCCGCGTTCGGCAGCGGACTGCGCGCACGCATCGAACAACGAACCAGGACGCGGTTCGGGAAAGCCGGTGGCGCCATCGCGTAGCGTCGCCCCGAGGCGTTGCAGCAGCTGCAATCGCTCTTCGAGGCCAACCAGAGGGTTCTCATCGGAGACCTGGAATCCGGCGGCGAGCGGCTCCAATTCGAGCTCCACCAGCCGGGCGGCATCCACGCGACAGGGGTCCGGGCGATGTGCTGAAAACAGGCCGTCGAGGAACATCCGAAGAGTGGCGACGGCGAGTCCTTCAGAACGAGTCAACGTCGAGCCGCTCTCTTCATCGCGGTAGGACCACATGCTGCCTGCGCCGGCCCCAAGGATGACCGACACCACGGCCAAGTCGATGCGTGCGCGACACCGTTCCGGCGCCGCGTGCGCAGTCAGGCGTTGCTCCATCGGCGCCAGGCGATCGTGCCCCTCTGCCTGGAAGTGACGCCAGCGGGAGTGCAACGGCACTTGCAGGTCCGGGAACCGCTCGCGTGTCGTTGCGACGACCTCGTCGACCACCTCCGGAAAGCGATCGAAGTTGACGGCGAAATGGGTGTGCCCCTGTTCCGCCCAGGCCAGCATCTCCTCGGCACGTTGCCGCACAGCTTCTGCCGAAAGGATGTAGTCGACCCCTGATTCGTCTTCCATGAACTCCCTCTGCTCCCCCTCTTGTGCAGCCATTCGTTCCCGTCTTTTACTGCATCTGTGGACGCGCCGTAAGGGAAGGAATGAATCGACGCCCTGGCGGCACTCGGCTAGCCTGGGGTCAGCAGCTGGAGCCTGCCCACTCACCCCTACGAGAGGTCGCGAAATGCATCGAGTTCCGTTTCTCGACCTACGAGTCCAAGATCCCACCGCACGAAAGCGGCTACTGACCGCGATCGATCGGGTCCTCCAGCATGGTCGCCTGGTGCTTGGCCCCGAGGTGGACGCGTTCGAGGCCGCCATCGCCGAACGCATTGGCTGCCGACATGCCGTCGGAGTCGGTTCCGGCAGTGGCGCCCTCTACCTGGCGCTGCGGGCGCTGGAGATCGGGCCCGGCGACGAAGTCGTGACGACCGCGATGTCTTGGGTAGCCACCGCCAACGCGATCACGCTGACCGGGGCGACACCGGTGTTCGCCGACGTCGACGACGACCTGAACCTCGACGCGGCAAGCGTTGCGGAACTCGTCACGGACAGGACTCGCGCGCTGCTACCGGTGCACTACAACGGCCGCCTGTGCGACATGGACGCCCTCCTGCAAATCGCCCGCAAGCACGACCTCACCGTCATCGAGGATGCCGCACAAGCCTTCGGTGCCAGCGATGCCGCCGGCCGCCAAGCCGGGTCTATCGGCAGGCTGGGGTGCTTCAGTATGAACCCGATGAAGGTCCTCGCGGCATGCGGCGAAGCCGGTTGTGTCGTGACAAACGACGCCCAGCTCGCGGAACGACTGGTGTCGCTACGCTACAACGGTCTGCACGAACGAGAAGACTGCCGTAACCCCAGCGTCAACGGTCGCCTCGACACCATCCAGGCCGCCATCTTGAACGAACGCCTGACCACGATCGATGACGAACTCGCCCAGCGACGGCAGCTGGCACAACTCTACGACCACGGCCTGCAGCAGGTCTCCGGAGTCATCGCGACCCCCAGGCAAGACACCAGTGAGCAACACGCGTACTACACCTATACGATTCGCGCGGCGCAACGAGACGCGCTGCAACAGTCGCTGGCCGCGCAAGGAATCGAGACGAAGATCCGACACCCGTTGTTGATGCCTGCACAACAGGCCTACTGCAAGACGGCCCGAGGTGCATGGCCCAGGGCCGCACGACGCGTCGAAGAAATCCTCAGCTTGCCGATGCACTGCGGCCTATCTAGAGATGATGTTGCAGTCGTCATAGCGGCGATCGACAACTTCTACAAAGAACACGGCGCGCAATGACCCGAGATATCTATCACAACGAAGACGCCGTTTTTGCAGCCGGCGAAGAGTGGTTGGGACGGCTGCGCACGGCGGCCGACACGTCTCCGCGGCAGCGCGCACGACTCTGCCTGCATCGCTCGCCCGACGACGCTGTGCAGGAGATGATCATCTGCTTTCGCCGCGATTCGGCCGTACCTGTCCATCGACATCAACATCGCACCGAGTCGTTCCATGTGCTCGAGGGCAAGCTGACCGTGTTCACATTCGACGACAGTGGAGCGGTGCAACAAACGATTGCGCTGGGTGGTCGCGACAGCGGCCGCCCGTTCTTGTTTCGTATGTCGACTCCGGAGTGGCACACCGTGAGGATCGAGAGCGAGTACGCGATCGTCCACGAAATCACCGTCGGCCCGTTTCGCGATGGAGGGCTCGAAGTCCCCCCCTGGTGTCCGACAGAAGAGCCGTTGCTGCGAGAGTGGCTGCAATCACTGCCTTAATCGCGTTCTGGCCGGCACTTCGCATTGCGTTGACTGCAACCAGCGCGCAAGATCACTGTATCGACCAACAGCAAGGAGACGACGTCGCGCATGCCTGACATTGATGTGGGGACCTACCACCAAGACGCAGAGCTGGTCAAGCGGCTCGAGGAAGAGCTCTACGCCAACCATGCGCCGATTACGCTGCCACCCGAGTACGCCGAATGGGTGCAAGACAACCTGCTGCGCTTCCTGATTCGGTTGGCGCGCTACAAGTTCGTCGCGCGTCTGTTGTCGGATAACGACCGACTCCTCGAAGTCGGCTGCGGCTCTGGCCTGGGAGCCATCTTTCTGGCCCAGCACTGCGCGCACGTGACGGGCCTGGACGTCAAGGAGTACGAACTCGAGGAAGCTCGATCGATGCTCCGCCGCGACAACGTCGACTTCGTGCGCGGCGATTTCTTCGAGTTCGCGCCGGAACGCCCTTTCGATTCGATCGTCGCACTCGACGTCATTGAGCACATGCCTCCCGAAGCTGGAGATCGTCTCTTGGCTCGCATGGCCTCCCTGTTGGATCCGGCAGGCATGGTCGTGATCGGTACTCCCAGTAGCCATAGCTATCCCCACCAAAGCGAGATCAGCCGCGCATCCCATGTGAAGTGCTACGACCTCCCCGAGCTGCAAGACCTGGTGGCGCCGCACTTCGCGCGCGTGCTGCCGTTCTCGATGAACGACGAGATCGTTCACACAGGGCATCCAAAGATGGCGTGGTACTACTTTTTGCTCTGCTTGGCGCCCACACCCCAGAGTGAAACGGAGCGAGCCAACCGGTGACTGACGAGCGACGTACGAAGCGGATGCTGCGAGCCCTCGACGACGGGGACATCGGCGCCGCCGAACGTCAACTCGCTGGGATCGCGACGCCGTACTCGCCCGAGGTCGCACGAGCTGCCGCCGAGATTCACTTCCGAGAACAACGATGGAGTGACGTCGATCGCCTATACGAAGCGCTGACCGACCTGACGCCGGCCGAACAGTGCCAGTGGAACTTCGCCCGCAATCTCGCCGCAGTTCACGAGCACCGACCGCAGTTGGCCGCGCGCCTGGCCGAAGCGGAGAATACTGGGCGGTTTTGGGTGCACCCGGTCGGCGACGGCCGCTTGACGATTGCCTACCACGACGCCAATCAACAAGCCGTCCGCCTCAGTCCTACGGCCGACCCGACCGAGGGCGTCGCCCGTATCGTTGCCGACCTCGAGACCGAGCTCGCTCGCGGCAACGCGATTGCCCTTTGCGGACTTGGCGATGGCTACTTCGCGGCCGAGGTCGCAAAACTCAACTACGACCTTCCGCATGGCATGGAGCAGGCCATCTACCTGTTGGTGCCCGACGCCGAACACGTGTTGACCTGTTTCATGGTGCACGACTTGAGCCAATCAGACGGGCCGATCGCCGACGGTCGTTTCATTTGGTGCGTTGGCGGCGATTGGTACGAACAACTCTGCACGCAGCTCCGCGACGAAGCGTTGCTGCCACAACCGGTCACCGGCGCGAATCTTGGCCCGCACGGTCCGCAGATTGCCGAGCAGCTCTGTCGACTCGAGAGCGAAGTCGCTGGCTGGCACGCTGAGAACTACCGGGTCGCCTCAGAGGTACTGAGCGAATCCAGCGACGAGCTGTTCGCGCAGCTCTTGACCGACTCTCCACCACGACCACCACGTGCGCTCATTGTCTCGACACGCTTCTCGACCGTCATTCGCTTCGTCGCGCGCGACCTGCAACGCGCACTCCGCGAGCTGGGCTGGGAAGTGGAGATCTTGATCGAAGGTGCGGCGCACCACCGCGTCTCACGCCGTGCGATGACGGCAGCGGTTCGTCGCACGACACCAGACGTCGTGCTGCAAGTCAGCCACCTGCGGCACGAGAACGCCGACACGTTCCCCGGGCGCCTGCCGTTTGTCGGCTGGATCCAGGACCATCTTCCGGGCGTCACGTGCCGACGCGCCGCTGAGTCGGTGACCGATCGCGACTTCGTCCTGACGTTCACTCCGGGGTTGTTCGAGACCGAGTATGGCTTTCCGATAAGACAGGTCATCCCGGTTCCGTTGATCGTGACGTCATCGCGGACCGCCGACACGCGACGGCAACTACGCCCGACGGAAGACGTGATCTACGTTTCGCATGCGTCGCAACAGCCGCAGGAGAAGGTCGCCGAGCGGATTCAGGCGCTACCGCGTGACCTACACGCGGCCGTGCTGGACTGCTGTAACGCACTCCTGCAGACGTACACGCCGACCTCGGGCGGTAGCGCCGGCTCGTTTGCAACAATCGGTGAGTTGCGACGCCTCGTGCAGAAACACCTCGATACCCGAGACGAGACGATCGTCAGTCGCGTCTTGCACTTGGTGATTCATCCCCTGAACACGCTGCTCTACCGTCAGCAGGCCCTCGACTGGGGCGTCGCGGCGACGAGCAAGTTGGGTATCTCATTGGGGATCTATGGGCTTGGCTGGGAACACCATCCGCGCTTTGCCGACTATGCGCGTGGCACCGTCGAGCACGGCGCCGAGCTCGACGCGCTGACGCGCAGCGCTCGCTGCAACCTAACGCTCGAACCCTACCCGTGCTTCGCACACCAGCGCCTGCTCGACGGCGTCCGGGCTGGCGGCTTCTTCCTCGTTCGAGCGCACCCCGCAAACGTCGCGCTACAGCAGCTATCGCTGCTCCTTGCGCAGTCGTTCCAAGCTTCGGTTACGACCAACGCCGGCGCGATCGCCGCGTGCAAGCCGCACGACTTGGACGAACTCAAACGCCAGCTCGCGGTCGTCAACGACCTCTGCTACGAGCACCCTGCAGACGCGGTCCGTCAGGTCCGTGCCTTCGAGGAAGCGCAGGTCTTGCCGATCGGCAGACCGGAAGCCTTGCCGCACCTGCAAGAAACGTCGTTTGCGAGTGCCCGGGAACTGGGCGACCGGCTCCGGACCTACGTCACGGAGCCGGCCAGGAGAGAGACTGTTGTCGGCGAACAGTGGCAAAGCATCGAGTCGCGCCTGACGTACAAGACTATGTTGCGCCGCGTCTTCGAAACGATCGGCACGCGCTTGCAGCCCTAGCGCGGCCGCGACTCGTTCAGCTTCTTGATCTGCTCTTCGAGGTCTTTGTTCTGCTTCTCGAGCTCTTCGAGCAACTTCTTCACGTCCCCTTGCGCGACTTCTTCGTAGCGTTTGCGGAGGTAGTTGTTCTTCTTCAGCTCATCCAGCAGGCGGTCGAAGTCGGCAAACTGCGGCCGCTGGTCGATCAGAGTCTTGGCCTTCTGCATCAGAGTCAACAACTCGGCGACGCTCTTGTCTTCGGCCGTGTCTAGTGACGTCAGCGAACGCGTTTCTTCAATGACCTCGGCCAAGTGGCCCTTGCGAGCCCAGTAGCTGTCTCGCAGATGATCGGCGAACGCCGCTACGACGGCAGACAGGCGAAAACGATCGGGCGCCTTGTCGAAGTCGGCAATGGCTTGCGTCGGCACGACCTTCTCCAGTTCGACCACTTCAGCCGCGCCTTCGCCTGCACCGACGCTCTTGTAGCGCAAACGCACGACTGCCGGCGATGCGGCCTTACTTTGCGGCCCCATTTCGATCTCGTACAACGCGACGACCTCGTGACCCGCCCCGACCTCACCAGCATCGATTGCGTCATTGCGAAAGTCCTTGTCGGCGATCGCGCGGTTCTCATAGCCGATCTGTCGATACGCTACGACCACCTTCGGATCGAACTCGACTTGGATCTTCGCGTCCTTCGCGACTGTCACGAAAACACCAGAGAGGTTCTTGCGGAAGATCCGCGTCGCTTCGGCCAACGTATCGACATACGAGCAAGAGCCGTCGCCGCGGTCGGCAAGCTGCTCGAGCAAGTGGTCGTTGTGGTTGCCCATGCCGACGCCGAACGAGTCGAGGTAGATCCCTTGCTTCCGCTTGTCGGCGATGCCGTTCAGAATGCCTTCGGGATCGGTCAGTCCAACGTTCGCAACGCCGTCCGAGAAGATCAGCACGCGGTTGTGCCCTTCCTTCTGGAACTGGCGTTCGGCGAGTGGATACGCTAGGTGCAAGCCACCCTCGAGGTTCGTGCTGCCATTAGCATTCAAAGAACTGAGTGCACTCAAGATCTCGTCGACACGCGCCACAGCAGTCGGCTCGAGAACCACCTGGGCATTGCTTTGAAAAGTGACGATCGCGACGCTGTCGTCAGGTCGCAGTGCCGTCAGCAGCGTGCGGATCGCGTCTTTGACGAGGCCCAAGCGGTTGCCGTTTCGCATCGACCCACTGACGTCGATCAGCAGCGTCAGTGCCAGCGGACCGCGCGCCTCCGTCACCTCGCGAGCCTTGATACCGATCTTCAGCAAGCGCACGTTGTTGCTGTGAGCAAAGCGACTCGGCGCACTCTCGACATGAATCGCAAGATCCGTCTCGGTCGGCGCCGGATAACCCGACTTGAAGTAGTTGACGAACTCTTCCGTCCGAATCGCTGACTTCGGCGGCACGTGGCCACTTTGGAGATACTTGCGCGTCAGCGTGTAGCTGGC
>JBCCHQ010000102.1:0-22948 GCA_039028735.1 Planctomycetota bacterium
AAAGCAACTGCCGGAACCAAACCGCCGGCGCAGCGTCTGCCGTCGCGCGCGCCATGCTCTCGAAACGCTGCCGCGCCTCTGGTTGCACAGCATGGGTCACGGCGCCGATCAGTTGCTCCATCTGATCTTCGCGCAGCCGCAAGTCCGCAATGGGCGTCCGCCCGTTGGGCAATTGAGAAGCAACCCTCGCTGCAGTGCCAACCCCCAGCGCCCCGGGGGCCAACTCACCGACATCGTGATCTTCGTCAGCGATCCAGAAGATCGGCACGGCCGGAACACCCTGATCGCGCAGTCGACGAGCGATCGTCGCAGCCGTGATCGCTTTGCTCAACAACATCAACGGGCCACCCAAGAGCGCCGGCTGTTGCCCCGCGATCACCACCTGCACGTTGGGATCAACGAGCAGCTGCAGCGATTCAAGGCTGGCTTCGGGGAGCTCCATCTCGCTCCAGTCGGAGCGCAGTTTCGCGATGACATCTGGATCGCGCTGCAGCGTGCGGCCTGCGGCCAACTGCAGTAGGTCGGCGTCACTCTTGGGCACGGCTCCAAAGATCGGCAGTGGTTCGGATGCACGCCGGTGCCACGCAGAGTCTGCGGCAGAGAACGGAACGATCATTGTTGCCCTCGCGACCCAACGAGAATCATGCGCGCGGTCGCACCCGGGTCATGTGCCGTACCGTGGAAGTCGCCGAAACACGTCTCAACGTGCAGCCCTCCCGAAGCCAGAAGGGCTTCGGCGTCGGCGCGGGTATACATTCGCACCGACTCGTGGAATCTCTGCACTGCCCCGGCGCGCGTCACTGTGACCTCTTTCTCGACACGACCCCCGTCGTCGGAAATCCAGCGTTCCTCAGCAATCTCCATGTCCCCCTCAGAACGCAAACTCCTCGGCACGAGATCGCGAACGACCGACTCTCGGTCCATCAGGTCGACGACGAAGCGCCCTCCTGGCGCCAAGACGCGCCCCATTTCCGCGACCGCGCGGGCGTCGTCCCCTGCGTCGGCGAAGTAGCCGAAGCTCGTGAAGAACGACACGAGCCCACGAAAGGCTCCTGCAAACGGCAGCGATCGCATGTCGGCCCGCACCAGGGGCGCGGCCCCACCGCCATCGTCAGCGGCGCTCAGGCGCTCCTGGGCGGCTTCGAGCAAAGGACCGGAAAGATCGAGGCCGAGCGCGGCCAAACCGTTGCGGCGCAACCACTTCAAATGGCGCCCCGCGCCGCAGCACAGGTCGAGCACAGGCGCGCCCACATCGAGGCGCAACTGGTCGATGACGAACTCGACTTCGTTGCGTGCCTGTAACTCGTCGCGCCGGCGGTAGATGCGCAGATACTCGGCACCGAAACTCGTTTCGTACCAGGTTTCCGGCACCTGCCGCCGTGGCTGCGTACTCATCTGCTGCTCTCAGTTCGTTGTAAATGCACAGCGGGATTCTAACTGCCGACGGTAACGGATCCAGCGGGCTCTAGGTTCCCGCTGCGAAACGGACCTGGCAACGACGGGGGCCTCGGCCGTTTGCCGCTTCCCGAGAAGCGACGTACTCTTGAGTAGGGTTATCCCCGCTACCGCGGTTGCATCGCAAGGATCTCGACTCATGACCAAGACCCCTCTCGCTGACGTCGCGCCCGATTCGATTCTCGCGCAGGCAGTCCTCGACACCAAAGGACGCATCCTGCTCAAGGAAGGGGCCGTACTGTCGCCGAAGCTGATCAAGAAGTTGCAGAAATGGGGCATTCACGAGGTCCATGTCGAAGGCGCCAGTGACAGCGAGGACGGCGTGACCGTCGAGCAGGCAATCCCTGCTCTGACTGGCACGCAGTGGTCTGAGATGTTTGCACCTTTTGCAGCGTGCCCAGAGATGGACTTGGTGCACCGCGCGCTGCGCACTTGGAAGGCCTCGCGTGCTGTCGACGTCCGCTAGCCATCAACTCGCAGCCAGCCGCTGCCACACGGAAAGCCATCATGAACGGTAGGGTGGTCACACAAGAACAAGACAAGGTCCTCGCCCTCGTCAAAGAGGCTGTCGATCTACACACCTTGCCCGTGGTGGTGTTGGAGGCGGACCGCCTGATGCGCGATCAGCGCACCAGTGCACAAGACATTGCAAAGGTCATCTCGCGTGACATTGCGCTGGCCGAGCGCGTGCTACGGTTGGCCAACTCAGCCTACTATGGCTTTCAACGACGGATCGGGAACCTCACTCAGGCTGTTGTGCTGCTGGGCTTCCAAACGGTCCGCAATCTGTTGCTGACGGTGTCGGTCATCGATTCGTTTCGCCCTGGCAGCCATGACAAGTTCGACTACCCGGCGTTCTGGGCGCACTCTGTCGCGACCGCAATCATCGCCGGCGAAGTCGGCCGCCAGGGGAAGTTCGCGGACGCCGAGGAAGGCTACGTCGCGGGGCTCCTCCACGATGTCGGTACGCTCCTGATCGCGCAGCACTTTCCAGTCGTTCAACATCAAATCTCGACTCGCGTAGCCAACGGGGAGTGCAAGCTCGAGGCTGAACGCGCGATCTTGGGTCTCGATCATTCCGATGTCGGCAGCAAGCTTGCGGTGTCGTGGGGGCTACCGCAGTCAGTGACGGCAGCAATTCGCGACCATCACGTTCCCAGCGGCAGCATGGGCAACCCAACGCTGTCGGAGATCGTGCAATTGAGTGACTGCCTCGCGCACGCGTTTGGCTTCGGAGCACCTGTCGAGCCGCTCATGGCGGTCTGCGACGATCTCAGCCTGCGTCTCGGATACGACGAAGCGCGCCTAGCCAGCTGGATCGAGGCCTGCAAAGTTGCCCTCGACGACGCTGCCGAGTTCTTCGAGTTCATCGGCTCCAAGGCCGCGGAGGTCGCGACTGCCGACGATAGTGAACCCGCAAACATCACCGACGAATCAGCCCTGTAGACGTCCATCGAGAGCCCCGTAGATCCTGTAGAGCAGCCGGATGACGACCGCCCAACCCACGAATCCTGCGTCGCTGACGCTCGACGATCATCTCTTGCAGACCCTGTCGGAGTGCCCGCCGGAACTCAACGTTTGCTGCGTCGAGCTGCGTGCCTTCGCTGCCGGAGCAGCTACGAGCGTGCTCCAGCAGCGAGCGACGCTTCCGGGCACGGTTGTACGTGAGTCGATTCTCGACCACACCCAGCTGCATCAGGCGATGGCTGCGGGTGGCGCCAGCGCCCTCGAAGACCTGATCGGCGACGATGCCATTCAATCGTGGCTGTTGATCCCGATCGGAGCGCATGATCGCGAAAGCCAGCAACAGCTGCGGGCACTCGTCGGTTGCGGCATTGCAGTCGCAGCTGTCACCCCCGAACATCTAGCAACCGTGCAAGAAAACTTCGCCTGGCTGCAAGAAGAGCTGCCGCGCGCAAAGGCGCAGTGCACGCCGTCACGACAGCTTGCCAACGCGATCGCTGAGGCGGTCCCCGTGCCGGTGCTAGTCACCAACACCAGTGGCGTCATCTTGTCTGCCAACAGCAACTTCGCGCTACTGTTCGGCAGCGTCGAGCTGGCCACCGAATCTCGCTTGCAAACACTGCTACCCGAGGAATTCTCGACCGTGTTCGAGACAGCCTTGCGGGCTACGGTGTCGCGGAACGCGTCGGTCGAACTACCGCTGCCACCGCTAGCAGAGCCTCTGCAGGGACTCACCTACACGTTGACCACCGCTCTCGACGAAGATGGTGGCGAACCGGCCGTCATCTTCGTATTGCGCGAAGTATCGGCGGGCCTGCAGCTGTCGCAGCTGCGCGAGTCCAACGACATGAAAGAGTTTCTGTTTCGGACTCTGCTGCACGACATGAAGACGCCGCTATCGGCGATCATCAACGGCGTCGAGCTGCTCCGCAGCATGCTACCGCCCGGCGCTGACACAAGCTGCGGTGATCTACTTTGGGCGATCGACTCGAGTGGCAACCGCATCAAACTGCTGCTCGACGACATGAACGAGTACTTCTTGCTCCGTTTCCCGGAAGACGGGGAGTTGTTTCGCACCGTGGACCTTGCTGCCGTGATCGACTCGTTGCTGAAGGTGTATCGGATGCAAGGGCTGCCGCACACCTTCACGGTCGCCATCGAAGGCGACGGTCGCGTCGTTGGCGATGAGTACCGGATCAACCGCGCCATCGACAACGTCCTCTCCAACGCGGTGAAGTATGCTCCGGGTGGCGAGGTCGCAGTCCGCGTGGACGCGCCAGATGACAGCGGGTTCGTCCGCATCGAGATCGCCGACGAGGGCCCCGGGATCTCCGCCGAGTTCCTCGGCAAGATCTGGGATCCGTTCTATCGCCTGCGCACTGCTGAGAACGACGGCATCGAAGGTTCGGGCCTCGGCTTGTCGATCACGCGTCATATCATCGAGGGGCAAGGCGGCACGATCGAAGCCTACTCCGCCGACCAAGAAGGCACGACTTTCGTGCTGAAGCTGCAGCACGCGCGCCAAGCCGAAGACAACGCCGACCAAGCGCTACAGTAGACTCTGCGGATCCACGTCCACGGTGAGTCGCGTCGTCGAAGATCCAACCTTCTGCGCCAAGAACGGCCGCACGATCTCGCGCAGCTCGCTGCGCTGCGCGCCCTTCAACAAGATATGGTAGCGATAGGATCCGCGGAGACGCGCCAACGGTGCCGGTGCCGGTCCCAACACGGCGATCTCACGCTGCTGCGCCCAAGGTGTGATCTGATCTTTGATCCGCTGCGCGGTTTCACGGGCACGTTTCTCGACCCCGTCCTCGCAAATCATGCGAACCAGGAAGCCGAAGGGAGGGTAGCGCAGCAGCTTGCGTGTCGTCGATTCGTTGGCGAGCAGTAGGTCGGGCTGTTGCTGCTGCCCCGCCAGGATTGCGTAGTGGGTCGGTTGCCGCGTCTGTATCACAACTCTACCGGGGCGCTCTCCCCTACCCGCCCGCCCCGCCACCTGGCAGATCAACTGCGCAGTGCGTTCGGCCGCCCGAAAGTCGGGAAGGTGTAACGCAACATCGGCATCGATCACGCCAACCAGCGTCACGCCGGGGATGTCGTGCCCCTTGGCGAGCATCTGCGTGCCGACCAGGATCCGCGTCTCGCCGCGTCGAAACGTCTCGAGGATCTCTTCGAGTTGGTGACGATTGCGGACGGTGTCGCGATCGAGGCGACCGATCGGCAGCCCCGGGAACAGCCGCTCCAAGACACTCTCGATGCGCTCGGTGCCGGGAGAGCGATTGCGCAGTCCCGTGAACTGACACTCTGGACAGGCTTCTGGGATCTTCCGATCCGCGTCGCAGTAGTGGCACTGCGCACGCCCCGCACGTTGGTGATGAGTGAGGCTAATGTCACAGTTGGGGCAGTGGAGGACATAGTTGCAGCGGGGACAGTTGATATGGCGCGCGAAACCACGACGATTCAGGAACAAGATCGCCTGCTCGTCGCGATCCATCGTCTCTTGCAGCAGCAGCAGCAGCCGTTTCGACAACAGCCCTGGAGCCTGCCCACGCGGCACGCTCTCTGCACCACGATCGACGATCTCGATCTGCGGGAGCGACTGCGACGTGACGCGTTCCGCCAGCACCAGCTTCTGATAGCGCCCAGAGCGGGCGTTCTCGAGGCTCTCCATCGACGGCGTGGCCGTCCCCATCACGACTGGAATCCCCAGCAACGAAGCTCGCATGACGGCGACGTCGCGAGCGTGGTAGCGGGGCGTCGACTCTTGCTTGTAACTAGGCTCGTGGCTCTCGTCGATGATGATCAAACGCAGCTCGGGAAGAGGTGCAAACACGGCCGAACGCGCACCGATCGCGACCTGTAGTTCGCCGCTGCGTAGGCGACGATACGCTTCTGCACGCTCGCCAGCCGGCAACATCGAGTGCAGCACTGCGACTTCACCAAAACGTTCTTCAAAGCGTGCCACCGTTTGCGGTGTCAAAGCGATCTCGGGAAGCAAGACCAACGCCCCGCCACCGTCCGCAACAGCACGCCGAATGGCGCGCAGATACACCTCGGTCTTCCCGCTCCCGGTCACCCCTTCCAGCAAGAACGGGGTGAAGTGGCGCGCTGCCAGCGCTTGGCAGATCTCAGCAACGGCTGCGCTTTGCTCCTCTGTCAACTGCAGGAGATCGCCACCCCCCGCTGTAGCGGCAACAGCCGTCTTGTCGGCTACGGGTGGGGCCGCGCGATAGACCTCGATGACGCCACGCTTACCGAGTGTCTTGAGTGCACTGTCGCTCGCTTCGGCTGCTGCCAGGAGTGCATCGGCAGGCATCGCTTCTCCCGCCGCAGCTAGGATCGCGATCAATCGCTGCCGCGCCTCCTTGCCTGCCCCCTTCTCTTTGGCGTCAGCGTCGACGAGTCGGACCCAACGCACTTCTTTCGGGCGCACACGGCGCACACCACTGGGCACCGCCGCTTCAATCACCTCACCCACCGGTGCGAGGTAGTACTCCGCCGTCCAGCGCACCAATTCGAGCAGGTGGGAATCGAGCACCGGTTCGGCGTCGCAGGCCTCACTGACATCCTTGGGTTCTGGATGTCGCGATTCGGGAGCGCGCTCGATGCAGTATCCGATACGGCTGCCGCGCCCAAACGGAACTTTGACACGGGCGCCAGGAACGACGACGGCGTCGAGTTCAGCCGGAACGTGATAGTCGAACAATTCGGGCACCGGGATCGGCAGCGCGACTCGAGCGTAGGGACCAAGCGAAACCAACGACACTCCTGCACTGCAGCACGATAGCGACAAACACCCAAGACACCCCTGGATGCTCGCCCCGCATGATAGCAGGAATCGTCAGCGAGTGGGCCGCACCACAGCAGATGGCCCCGCGTTAGAACTCGTAGTCGAAGCGGTCGACGTCTTCGGCGTACAGCTCTGCGATTCTATTGCGCATCGGAATCGAGTAAGCGTCGCGATACTCCGAATCGCGCCGGGACGCGTTGTGGTGCCGCAGAGTCGCCGTCACATCCAGCTGCGAACAGACCTCGGCAAAGCCCTCTTCGAGCTGTTCGAAGCGCCCGAGGAAATCCAAGTCCACGACCCCGGCGCGGTTCTTCAGGAAGTGGCTCTGCGGCAGGAAGTGTAACTTCTTCTCCATAGTCAGCGGCGTCAGCCACTCCATCACGAAACTCTCGAAACTCTGCAGCTGCTCTTCGTGCGCCACCGCCCACTGCTCATCGGCTGGATCGAAACCACCGTCACACAAGAAGCAATAGGCGGAGTAGATGCGATCCCAAGGGTTACGAACGAACGCGAAACGGAAGTAGCGATCGTAGTGGGACCCCAGCAACCGTTGGTACGTAGCCGCAGTCGTGTGCCCACCGCCCAGGTGACCAAACAGGGCACGACTGATCGAAACGCCGCCGGTCTTCGGAACGTGTACGAAGATCGTTCGATGGTAGTGGAATCCGGCCCACGAGTAGTGCCGCGATCCCTTCCACTTGTCGAGGAAGACATGTCGCAAGACAGACCACAGCCGGCTATTTCGTTTCGTCACACGCACCTGCACATTGGATGGACGATACTTGGGACGCGGCAAGAAAACGAACAGGCAAAGAAAGAAGCCGGACGGGGTCGGCCCCATCCGGCTTTCTCTTGGTCACGGTCGTAGCCGCAATGGGGCTACACCATGTCCTTGAACTTTTGGCTCGGCTTGAAGCCGACAGACTTGGAGGCCTTGATCTTGATCGTCTCGCCAGTTTGCGGGTTGCGTCCCGTGCGAGCCTTGCGCTTCTTCACCGAGAAGGTGCCGAAGCCGATGATCTGGCACGACTTGTCCTTCTTGACGCCCTTCTGCACGCAATTGAAAATTGCGTTCACAGCACGCTCAGCGCCAGCCTTCGACTCGTCGAGCTCTTTGGCGACCGCCTCGATTAGCTCTGCCTTGTTCATGAGAACCCCTTTCTCGCGGCAGGATCCTGCCGCTCCCCTCAAGAGAATGCGCCCCGATGCGCCGCGAGAGTGCGGAAGCTGTTTCGCTTTCCCATCGGCTCTCGGGTTTCTATCCCTAACCCGCGACGCCGTTCTCTCGGCCAACCGAAACTCATGTGCCCCCACGCTCTTGCGACCGGATCGGATTCGAGTCTCCCGATCGGGCCGGCAATCTGGCTACAGGCCAGTAACGGCGGGGGCTTCCGGGGGCCTAGTATAGGAACAACCCCCACAAAAGTAGAAGGAAAATAGACCTACACCTGGAATCGGCGCCTCTGGGGCCCCGCACCTTCCCCCTTCGGAAGTTGCATTCCCCGGCCGGCGGGTTAACATCTCGCGATCCCACCGAGGTTCTCACCAGGCGCTGGGAAGTGTCGTCCCCACGCCAACGGGAGCCCGCTGACGCCGTTTTGGGGAAGCCGGCAAGGAGATATTCGTTTGTATTTGCTCAATCTGCTCGCTCTAGCACTGCTGACTACCGTCGCTTGCGGACCGAATCCGACGCCTCAAGGCACTGCCGTCGCCGCCGATGCCGGCGAGATCGTGGCCAGCCGTGACGCCACAGAGCTGTCGCAACAGACTGTTGCATCGCAACAGGCCGCAGATCTTTCGGGGTTGAGCACCGACAAGGCGGCGGGCCAAGCCGCGGTGCCGTCAGCTGCCGGAGACTCGTCCGCGAAGCGACAGGCAACTGAAGGCACTCCACGCAAGGCCTCGGGCGACGACCACAGTGTCGCGCCTCGCAATGCGATCGCAGCGGGCGCCGCCAACCAGAAGGCGACCGCGGACAAGAACAAGAAAACGACTGCGGCCAAGCCAATCGTCCCCGTCGGTGAGCAGCTCGTCTACCGCGGCACCGTTCGCAAGGCGGGCGTTACAGTCGATGTTGGCAAGGCGACTTTCTCAGTCGAGCAAACCGATACCGAAGTCATCCTGAAGGCCCACGCCAAAGGTGAGAAGTTCGGGTACTCGCTCGACACGTCAGTCACGACAAGGCTGCGCCCGGGCAGTATCCACCCGCTCATTCACGAGTATCGCCAGAAGGGCAGTGAGCGGCGACAGAAGAAGCTCGTCTTTGCTGACGACGGCGCGACCTACTGGAAGGTCAAACATTGCAAGACGCCGAACTGCCAAGACCCCAAGCATATGGTCAAGGCGACGACGTACGCGATGGGCTTCATTCCGTGGGGTAGCGAGAAGCGCCACTGCACTGATTCAGGGTGCGGCCACTTGGAACACCGCGTCTGGCGCTTGCGCAAGGAACACACGCTGCAACAGCCGCACGTCGACCTTTTGACCGCGATCTACGTAGCGCGCAATCTCAGCTTCGAACCCGGAGCCGAACCACAAGTGGTTCCAGTCATCAGCGACCGCCACCTGTGGAACGTCAAAGTAAGCGCGCGCAGCGAGAAGCAGCTGAAGATCGCGGCGGGCACATTCGACGCTGTGGAGCTACTGCTCGAGCCCGAAGCCGCAGACCCAAAATCGACGAAGAAGGCGACGGAGTTCGACGGACTGTTCGGACTCAATGGCGCAATCAAAGTGTGGGTCGAGAAGTCGACTCGCCGCCCCCTCCTGATCTCCGGAGACTTGCCGTTTGCGTTCATGAATCTTCACGCCTCGATCGAGCTCGTGAAGATCACCGAAGAAGCGGACGCTGAATCAGCACAGCCCGCAGCGGAGGTCTCGCCGGCAGCCCCTGACGCGTCGAAGCCAGCGAAGGCTCGCTAGCAGCGCAACACGTCACGGCCCAAGATGGCGCAAGCCGGCGTGGGACACAGCGGGCGCGTCGTCGATCCGTTTGAACAGTCGTTGGTAGACGAGTCCTTGGGGATGCAGAAGCAGAATTCGATGAGCAAGAAAAACGGCAACTCGCAGCAGATTCTCCGCAACATTCCGCAAGTAGATCGACTGCTCTCTCTCGAGTCGTTTCAAGACCTGATGGCAAAACACTCGCGTGCCGAAGTTGCGCAAGTGGTGCGGGAAGATCTCGACCGCTTGCGGGCGAGCGGCGGCCGCGGCGTCCTGGAAGAAGCCGACGTTACGGAGCAGTCCATTCTGGGTCGCGTCTCGGCGGACCTGGAAGAACGCGCGGTCCCGTACTACGAGCGCGTTGTCAACGCTACGGGGATCGTGTTGCATACCGGACTCGGGCGCTCTCCCCTCTCTCCGGAAGTTGCGGCGCAGATCGGACATCTCGTACATCACCCGCTTCGCGTCGAGATCATGCTCGACAGCGGTCAGCGAGGCGGCCGAGACCTGGGCTGCGCCGAACTCCTGAAGGAACTCACCGGCTGCGAAGCAGCGACCGTTGTGAACAACAACGCCGGCGCAACCCTGCTGGTCTTGGCCGCGTTGGCTCGCGGCAAAGAGGTGCTGCTGTCACGAGGCGAAATGGTCGAGATCGGCGGCTCCTATCGGGTCCCAGACATCATGGAGGAAGGCGGCGCCAAGCTCGTTGGTGTCGGGACCACGAATCGCACACATCTCAAGGACTACGCAGCCAAGATCGGCCCGGAGACCGGCATGATCTTGAAGGTGCATACGTCGAACTACCGCGTCGAGGGGTTCACGCACGAAGTCGAGATCGATGAGCTGGTCCAGTTGGGCCGCGAACACGGAGTGCCGGTCGTGCACGACCTCGGCTCTGGTTGCCTCGTCGATCTCGAGAAACACGGTATCGTCGGCGAACCCTTCGTGCCGAACTCAGTCGCTGGAGGAGCTGACCTGATCTGCTTCAGCGGTGACAAACTGCTTGGCGGCCCGCAAGCCGGCATCATCTTGGGCAGCGAAGAAGCAGTGCAACGTTGTCGCAAGCATCAGCTGTTTCGGGCATTGCGCCCCGGACGCTTGACCTACGTTGCGCTGGAACACACCTTGCGCACCTATCGCCAAGGTGAAGAAGCAGTGCTGGCCAAGCTGCCGGCGCTGACGCGCCTGACGATGGCGCCCGAGAAGCTAAAGAAGCGGGCACAGAAGCTATGTCGTCGCCTCGAGAAGGTCGATCACGTCGCGGCCACCGTGGTACCCTGCCTATCGCAGGCGGGGAGCGGATCCCTCCCGGGGCGGGAACTTGCAAGCTTCGCCGTACGTTTGGAACCGAAGCAAGGTTCGGTCAGCGAACTTGCAGCACGCCTGCGTAGCGGCAACCCGCCGGTGCTGGCGCGCACGTTCGACGACGGTGTGCTGCTGGACCTCCGCACGCTCGACGAGAGCGAATTCGCCCTGATCGAAGCAGCACTCAATCGCTAACAAGTACCGCCCAGCAGCGGTAGACCAAAGGCAAAGACCGATGTCCGAAAAGAAGAAGCTGCGACTGACCAAGTACGCATCGTGCGCCGGCTGAGCGAGCAAGCTCCCCCCGGGGGACCTGGTCCAGGTCCTCAACAAGTTCGAAACACCGACGCGCGACGATGTCATTCTCGGTCCCGAGCGCCTCGATGACGCGGGTGTCATCGACCTCGGCAACGGTACTGCACTCGTGCAGACTGTCGACTTCTTCCCGCCGATCGTCGACACGCCCCATGAGTTCGGGCAGATCGCCGCTGCCAACTCGCTGTCGGACATCTACGCGATGGGCGCAACGCCCCTGAGCGCGCTGAACATTGTCGGCTTCCCTCGTAAGCAGCTCGACATCGAAGTGCTGGGTGAGATCCTCGCCGGGGGTGCAGAGAAGATGCGCGAAGCCGGCGTCGCACTATTGGGCGGTCACACCGTCGAAGACGGCGAGGTCAAGTATGGGCTGTCTGTGACAGGCACGATCGACCCCGCCAACCTGAAGAGCAACGAAGGTGCCCGCCCCGGCGACGTCCTCGTGCTCAGCAAACCCCTGGGGATGGGCGCTGTCAGCACGTCGATCCAGCAAGGGAAAGAGGATCCAGAACACGCCGCGGCCGCAATCAAGAGTATGGCAACGCTCAACGCAGGCGCCGCGCGCGCCATGCTGTCGGTCGACGCTCACGCCGGCACCGACATCACAGGGTTTGGACTTCTGGGCCACGGTTCCGAGATCGCACGCGCATCGGGCGTGACGCTTCGCTTCCGCGCCGCCGATCTACCCTTGACCCCAGGCGCCCGTGAGCTCGCCGCCGCGCAGTGCCTCTCGGGCGGCGCTGGTCGCAGCCGCGCCTATCTCGGTGAACACGCCAGGATCGGTGCTGACGTGCCAACAGAACTCGCCGACCTCGCCTTCGACGCCGAAACATCGGGAGGCTTGATGATCGTCGTCTCCCCCGACGACGTCGACAAGCTCGTGAGCGCCCTGCAGAACGAGGGCACATTGACCCACGCAGTCATCGGCGAAGTGGGAGCCGCAGAGGGTGACGTCTGGGTGACGCTGGACTAGGCGAGTCTCGGGCTCAGTATCTCATGCCGAGAAGTCGCTTGCTGAAACACCGAGGACGAGGCCTGAGACCACCCCTGGCACCAAGAGTGTGCCAGCACTGTTAGAGCCTCGAGACCCGTTCGCACCGACCGCCGGACGTCGCTCCCCCATCGCTCCGATGCCGTCAGGCGACGGGCCAGGCAACTCGAAACGGTAAAAGTATCCGCGGACTTGCTTCTGCGGGCCGCAAACACCGGCACCGATCGCTCCGATGCCGTCAGGCGACGGGCCAAACAACACGAACCGCCCGAGCGTCCGTAGCCGATGTTGCACGGGCCGCGCGGGCGACACCCTTGCGCGTCGCTCCCCCATCGCTCCGATGCCGTCAGGCGACGGGCCAAGAGCAACCACCAAAATCGCAGGGCGCAGCGCAGAGCACAAGCAGCGATGAGAGCCTCGGTAAGCGCGACCGTCATCGCACAGAGCGACACGAACCGCCCGAGCGTCCATCGCCGATGCTTGTACGGGCCGCGCGGACGACAACCTCTCGCGCTGCCCCATCGCTCCGATGCCGTCAGGCGACGGGCCAAGAACAACCACCAAAATCGCGGGGCGCAGCGCAGAGTACAAGCAGCGATGAGAGCCTCGATAAGCGCGACCGTCATCGCACAGAGAGACACGAACCGCCCGAGCGTCCATCGCCGATGCGTGTACGGGCCGCGCGGACGACAACCTCTCGCGCTGCCCCATCGCTCCGATGCCGTCAGGCGACGGGCCAAGAGCAACCACCAAAATCGCGGGGCGCAGCGCAGAGTACAAGCAGCGATGAGAGCCTCGATAAGCGAGACCCTCATCGCACAGAGATACAGGGACCGCTCCCCCCCTCCATCGCCGATGCTTGTACGGGCCGCGCTGCGCCCCGCGATTTTGGTGGCGGGGGTGCATCGGAATCGAACCGACCTACGACGTTGTTCGCGCCGTACCTTGGGTTTGAAGCCCAGGAGGCCCACCAGGACCCAGCCACCCCCATCAGATTCAGCCCGGCAAAGTAAATGGCTGGGCGGGGAGAAACAAGAGCGTTAGTCGCTGCGGAACGTGATTCTTGCGGGCAGCTCGTCGAGGGTTGCGGCCGTGAATTCCTGCCGCCCGTAGTCGGGGTGCATGACGACCATGACAAAGCGATCCCCTGCCACGCCGTAGACATTGAATTCACCATCGGAGTCTGTGCCGGCCGAGTGCCCATCATTGAGACGAACCAGCGCACCTGAGATCGGGTTGTTCAAAGCGTCAACAACGTGGCCATGCCAGTGCGCGAGGCGCTGCAGCTGAAAGTCGAACGTGTGCTGCGGATTCAGCGAAGCCACGACCGACTGGTTGATGAACTGATAGCCATCGCACTCGACGCCGACCCAGTAGTGACCGCGCGGATATCCCTCGAAACGGTACTTTCCGTCGGGGCCGGTCTTCTGTACGGGTCGCTGCAGGTGATCTACCGTGACCAGTTCGACGGCGACACCAGCTACCGGATCGCCGTTGGGATCGGTGATTGTCCCTTCGATGACGACATCGGTGCGGACCTCTTCGACAGGGGGATCGGCCACATACGGCTGGGTCGTGGCCGGAGCTTCTGAGTTCTCTTTGGATTCAGAGGTCAGGCTCGGCGAGGGGGCGACGGATAGGTAGATCGCCACCGACGCACCGGCGACACAGATCACGACTACGAGCCAGCGCATTCACTCCAACCGATCGGTTCGGACAATTTCTGAGGGACCGAGATTCTACCATAGTCGTGCGAGGTGCGTAGAATCGGCTTCATGTCAGATCCAGCTCCGGTCAGTTTGGAATGGGCGCTTGTCGACAACGTTGCTGCGCCCCCACAAACTACCGCACTCACACTTGGGCCCCTGTCTGCTCGAGGCGCTCCCGGAGTGTCGCGCGACGGGGCGATGCTCCGCTTCGCGTTACCAGACGGGCACTGCTACCTCGGTACAGACCCCATAGGCAGCTTCTCCAGGGTCCCCGAGAAGAGTGCGTTTCCGCCTCCGCCCCCGGGCCACTATGAGTTGCGGGGAACCGCTGATCTGAGCGGCCACGGTCGCGCTGCGCTCTATCTGTTGCAGTACGACGACAGTGAACAACTGGCACGGACCTCGACCGCGCTGAGACCGGGGCCGTTTCGGCTACGGTTCGCGGTGACAGCTGCGTGCCGCCGCATCCTTGTGGCGGTGCGCCTGAGCGGTGTAGGCGAACTACGTTTGAGCCCGCTGCAGCTGCAAACAGACGCGTGCGAATCACTCGCGGACGAGTTAGCACGCATCGATGGCGCACAGCCGCGCACCCGCGTCTTCATTGCTGGTTGTCCGCGCTCTGGTACGACACTACTGTTGAACATGATGCGGTGCTTCGACAACGTCGCCGTCGATTTGTCTGAACGCAGCTATGATCACTTTGCGTTGCTGGAATCAGATGCCCCTGTCCAGGTGTTGAAGCGCACCGGTCACTGCTATGACACGCTGACAGCGGCGCCGTCGGCGATCTCGATCATCTACTTGGTCCGTCACCCGTTTGACGTCTTGACCAGTCGTCATCGCGGAGACCTCGCGAAGGGCTACTTCACAACCGTCGAGGAATGGATCGCCGAGTACCGCGCGTTTGTCGCGCTAAGAGAACTCCGCGCTGACAGCGGCCTACTGGTGCTGCGATATGAGGACCTCGTACAGGAGGCCGACATCGTCCAAGCCAAGATTCAGCGCTGGCTCTCCGGCACGCCAATGCACGCGCGACTTCCCTTCACTCGCTTCCACGAGATCGCGCGTGATGATGAAACGCTCTACCAAGTGGCCTTGTCCGGGGTGCGCCCTGTAGACACCTCATCGATCGCGAAGTGGCGGCACGACGAGGCACTACGCCAGGACCTGCAGCAACTGGTCGCCAAAGCGCCGGCGGAGATCGCGGCGTTCATGAAGGCATTTGGCTATGAAGGCGAACTCTAGCCAGCGACCCGCGGCCTACTGATCGCGACGAACCCAGACCTGCCAGTGGAAGCTTGTCGCCTGCGTGATGATCTCGTACGCCGCAACACCGGAGGGCTTGTAGTAGCGCTTGAGCCAGCGCTCCCTCGTGTCTTCCATGTAGGAACTGGGAGCCGCTACCCAGATCACCTGGCCCGCGGGGTCGGTGGGATCCACGAGTGCAGAGATCGCTGAAATGACGACGGCGTCGAAGTACTGATCACGGATCGCGCTGTGTAGCCCCTCTGGATCCCACACCTGCGCCTCGCGCAGCTGACGATACATGAAAGGCTGGTAGTGCATCTCTTTGCCCAGGATCGCAGCAAACGAAGGATTGTCTGCCAAGATTGGTCCATCGAACTGACTGAGTGCTTGCAGGATCTTGCTGTGGGCACCGCCGATCTCACGAATTCGACTGGGGCGCGAGTCGCGTGCTCCTTCGCCCCCCTGACTCCACTCCAGTAAGTAGACGTTGCTCGCCACGGTGACGACCAGCAGCACTGCTGCGGTCGAGCGCAGCCAGGCTGGGCCACGCCCCAAAGACGCGGCTGCAGCGATTGTCAGCACTGCAGACAGTTCGAACAGATAGTTGGTATCGGAACCAGCCCGCCCGATCATCAGCGCGCTGGCCATCCCGAAGAGGACAAGCGCGCCGTAGGCCTCCCCCTTGCCGTGCCACCAGCGCCACGCGGCTAGCAGTGCAGCAACGGCCATCGCAACGTGAAAGGAGGCCAAGTTGTAGTACAGGTTCCACCCGGCAACGTACTTCCCCCCTTCGAGGAAGTGCGTCGGCGGCACACCCCAGCGACCATGAGCAATCGATTTCGCATAAACCACCACCAAGAATCCGACCGCCCCCAGGAAGAGCAAAGCCGTTGCCCGCGCATGGAGGTTCCACTGCACCTTGCCGACCATGTTCAGCGGAACGAAGGCAAGGAAGGACGCCGTGACCAGCAGATAGCCCATCGGATAAAAGCCGCCAAACCACTTCTCCATCGTACCGGGTGGTGTCGGCGGCTGGGCGAGCGGGTCGTGCATCCAGCTGTAGTCGAGCACGTTGAAGTGAATCAGATGTTCGTAGATCCGCCCGCCAGTCCAGAGATGCAACCCGACGTAGGCGGCCGCGCCTGCGGCGAGCAAACCGAAAGGCCACACCAACGACTTGCGCCCCTCGGTGCGCCACAAAATGAAGAACGTCGCTAGCGGCAGCGCGATCGATGAGTGGCGGGTGTAGATCGAGAAGAAGAACGCCGCACAACCAATCCAGCGCCATCGTGGGTGGTCGTCGCGTAGCGTGCAGTACATGCCGACAAGCCCCAGACAAAGAGCCAGGCTATCGATGCGCGCAAACTCAGCAAAGTCGTTGATCTGTGGCAGTGACAGGAACACCGCCGCACCAGTAAGCGCCGCCACGTCGCCGCTCCAGCGCCGGACGATCAACGCCACCATGAACGCCGCAACGAGGGTTGCTAGCAGAGAAATCAAACGCGCAGTGAAGAACGGTGCCGTCTCGAGACCAGGGAGCAGCCCCACCAACAGTGGGTACACGGGTGGGTAGTTGTCGATCACGTACGGTGCTTGCTCAAACGGCGGATACAACCCAGCCGGCTCAGTCACACGACGAGCCTGGTCCAGCAAGACACCTTCGCCGTAGTTCAGTTCGTACGGGAACGTCAGCTGTGGAACGGTTGCCAACGTGAAGACCAGGAAACTGGCGACGAGCAGCAACGTTGCGAGAGCGAGCTGGGGTGTCATCCGCGCCGGTTCGCGCGGTACAGGATCGGCTGTCACGCTTGCGGCGCCTCGCGTAGTGCGGCGCGTTCCGCGGCGAGCAAGTCATCGATCGTCTCGCGACACCGAATCAGGCGATGCTCAGCACCATCTACCAACACCTCGGCCGGGCGTGGTCGCGTATTGTAGTTGCTTGCCATCGTGTAGGAGTACGCCCCTGCGCTGAATACAGCCATCAGGTCCCCTTCTGAGAGTGCCGCGGGGAGGGCGCGGTCCAAACCAAGGAAGTCGCCCGATTCACAGATCGGGCCAACGACGTCGGTCTTGACGCCGTCTACATCGCTACTGTCACCGAGCACCGGGGCAATGCGATGGTAGGAATCGTACAACGCCGGGCGCACGAGATCATTCATTCCAGCATCGCAAATCAAGAAACGGCGCTCTGGGTTTCCTTTGGCAGTTACGATCCTCGTCAACAGCACGCCTGCGTTCCCCATGATGAAGCGCCCCGGTTCGAGGATCAGGCCGAGGCCGCTGCCCTCGAGTTCCGGTACGATCGCCGCCGCGAATTGGTCTGCGGGGAGCGCTTCCTCACCGCGGTAGTGCACACCAAACCCGCCGCCGATGTCGAGCCACCGCACCGCCTCGCCGATCTCACCCAAGCTCGCAAGGAACTCGCGGACCCGGCGCACGCCGGCAACAAAAGGCGTCGTGTCGGTGATCTGTGAGCCGAGGTGGATGTGGATTCCCTGCGCCTCCACGCCGGGCAGCTGCGCCGCCGCCTCAAACACCTGTCGTGCTTGCTCCAGATCTACGCCGAACTTGTTCTCTCGCTTGCCGGTCGTTATGTAGCGGTGCGTCTTGGCATCCACGTCAGGATTCACTCGAATCGCGACCCCTGCAATCTGGCCAGCCTCATGAGCCAATCGGCTGATGCGGTGTAGCTCGGACTCCGACTCGACGTTGAACAAGAAAATGCCTGCAGCGAGGGCCAGCCGAATCTCGCTGTCTGTTTTGCCGACCCCCGCGTAGACCACCTTCTGCGGCGATCCGCCGATCTCTTGCACGCGCTGCAACTCACCGCCGGACACAACGTCAAAACCTGCGCCCAGCTCCGCAAGTAGCGCGAGGAGGCTCAAGTTCGAATTGGCTTTGACGGAGTAGCAAATCAACGGCGGATAAGCCGCGAAAGCGTCCGTCAAGACCGAGAAGTGATGGCGAATCGTTGCCGCCGAGTAGACATAGAGCGGTGTGCCGTACTCTTCCACCAGCGCTTGGGCAGGGACTTCGTCACAGTGGAGTTCGCCGCTACGGTAGTCGAAATGGTCCAACGCGATCCCCCTTGACGCTGCTGCTACTTGGCGATGCTGCTGTGTTGCTACGCTGCAACGAGTATGCTGCGATGGGCCGCAACGGAACAGCGAGCGCTCCGCGGCCACCGGTTAGTGAAGCACGATCGTCGAGCAGGGACAAGTTCTCGCGGCCACCGATCGCCTCAATGCAACGAAAACCAAGCGCGATGAATCACCGCCCTCAGATCGACTTCAGCCGCTACGACTTCCACCCAGTGGTTGTCTTCCACGGCGACTACACGGTCTTCGACTTCACGCAGGGCTACGATGAAGCACGCACGGCCGCATCAAAGTACGGAGTAGGCCGCTACAACGAGCGACGCCCGGTCACGTACACGAGCGATCTCTTTGCAGACGGCCGCAACATTCACATGGGCATCGATCTGGCAGCCCCGGTTGGCACCCCGGTACATGCGTTCGCCGATGGCAAGGTCTTCGCCGTTGGCTACAACGCCGCCGCGGGAGACTATGGCTACACGTTGATCACGCAACACGAACTGGACCGGGTGCCGCTGTATGCACTCCACGGGCACCTCGCAGCGTCGGTAGAAAAACTCGAACCGGGCGCTGCAGTCGAGCGAGGAGCGATCATCGCCCATCTCGGCGACCGCCACGAGAATGGCAATTGGCCACCTCACGTGCACTTTCAGCTGAGTTGGGATCCGCCGACCGACTGCGACCTGCCCGGCGTGGTCAGCGACGGAGAGCACGCGGCGGCACTGGCGAAGTACCCCGACCCGCGTCTGGTTCTGGGCCCCTTGTACGAAGATGAGCCCTAACCACTCCTGCGACCAAGAAAAGAGCCGCGTTGTCGACGGAACGTCGACGGCGCGGCCTTTTCTCTCGCAGGTGAACCCTTGTCGCCTACTCGCGCAGCAACTCTCGCTGGTACTTGCGCAGCTGCGCCCGCAGCCGAACAACAATGCGCGAGTGCAGCTGACAGACGCGGGACTCTGACAGTCCCAGGGTCGCGCCAATCTCCCGCATCGTCATGTCTTCGAAGTAGTACAGCAGGATGATCAACCGTTCTTTACGACTGAGATACTTCGTAATGAACTCGGTGATCTCTTTCTTCAGCGTCTCTTCTTCGGGGTCCACTCCCCGCTTGTCCTCGAGAATGTCGACCTTGCGTAGCGTCTTCGAGTCCCCTTCGTCAGAGGACTGATCGCTCAGCGACACCATCGAAACTGCGCTCGCTTCGTTGATGAGTGCCTCATACTCTTGTGCGTTCACCTCGAGACGCTCCGCCATCTCGACGTCGGTCGGGGCGCGACCCAGCTCACGCTCGAGCCCTTGCCAGGCGTCGTCGATGCGGTGCGCCTTGCTGCGAACGATGCGGGGCACCCAGTCGAGGGCGCGCAAGGCGTCCAAGATCGAGCCACGGATGCGTGTCGTGCAATAGGTTTCGAACTTCACGCCGCGCTCGAGGTCGTACCCATCCACAGCGTCCATCAACCCGAAGATCCCCGCGCTGTACAAATCGTCGAGCTCGACGTTCTGCGGCAGCTTGACGAGGATGCGCTCGGCGATGTAGCGAACGAGAGGCAGGTAGTTCTCGATCAGAATGTTGCGGAGCGGCTCTCCGCCTACCTCCTTGTACTCGATCCACACGAGTTCCAGCTCCGGCTTGTCGATGCGAGTCTGACCGACAAGTCGATGCTTCTTCGGGTTGAACTTCTTCGTACGAGTTGCCACCCGTCCTCCTATTTCCCTCTAAATACGCTCGGTTCGATCCTGTTTCTTAGGTCGTTTGTTTCTCCAGGGCGGGGGCAGAAACCTCACCCCCCTGCGCAGTCGCCTCCCGGACGCGCGCTACGAATTCTTTGGCCTGAGCGGCAGCTTCGTCTGCACTGGGCACCGCATCTACGCGAGAAGGAGCACGGTCGGCGGCGGCCACGGAAGCAGCTGCGGTCGAAGCATCTGCGACCTCGCTCCCATCGCCAACACCTCCTGCGGCAGCGTTCCCTGAGCCAGAGTCCCCTGCCTCAGCACTACTGTCGACAGCGGCGTCCCCGTCGCTACCAGTCGCGTCTGATTCGTCCGGGCTGCCGTCGCTCGTTGCTGCCTCGTCGCCCATGACCAACTTGCGGAAACGATCATAGACTTCATCCGTCGACACAGGAGCCTGTGCGTTCAACGCGTTCATCTCGGTCTCCTCGACGTGCATCTCTTCGAGCTGCAACTCGACGACCTTGCCCATGAACGCCCCGAGCACGCCGAACCCAAAGCCAACCGCGAAACCTCGCAGCACGGCCGTGTTCACGTCCATTTCGGTCGCCAGAGCCACGACGATCGTGCCGACGAAACCGAACAGCGCGAAGATCATCCCGTATCGCTTCATGCGCCTTCTCCTACTTGCAGCCCCAGACGCTGACGAAAGAGACTACTCATACGGCGAAAGAAGCCACTGCCGCGCACGGCAGCACGGGAGTCCAAACCAAGGACACGCGCAATGTCACGAACACCGGCAGCAGCCTGCGTTCCAGGGTAGGCCAGCGAGAACGGAGTTCGTCGACGCACGGCGTGTGGAACGCGAGGATCCGACAGCACGTAGCCGGCGAAATTCACTTCGAGATTCAGGTGACGGCGGGAGACATTGATGATCTTGTCAGCCACTTGCCGCGCTTCTGTCGGCGTCGTCGCCATGTTCACGATCAGATTCAGGCGAATTGCGCTCTCCGCCTGCCGCAAGACCTTGATCATCGCGTACGCGTCGGCGATCGCCGTTGGCTCGGGTGTCGTTACGACGAGCACTTCGTCACTGGCCAAGCAGAACTCAATGACGCGGCGCGAGATGCCCGCACCAGTATCTACGATCATCAACTCGGCACACTGTTCCAGCCCCTCGAGACTGCGCAACAGCATCTGATGTTCAGGCGTACTGAGATTCGCCATGCGTGTCAGGCCCGTAGCACCAGGGAGAACCTGGACACCTCCCGGGCCAGAAGTCAGTGCATCCTCGATCGAGGCTTCTCCTGACAGCACATGCGATAGGTTGTAGCGCGACTGGACATCTAGGATGACGTCGACGTTGGCCAATCCCAGGTCACCGTCAAGAATCACCGTGCGTTGCCCCTGGGCGCAAGCGGTCAGAGCCAGGCCAACCGACAGATTCGTCTTGCCCACACCACCTTTGCCGCTGGTCACGGCCAGCACGCGGGCCCGCTTGACCGGTTCATCTTTGAGTGCAGCGAGCTCGCGTAGTTTCTGCGCTTGATCGAACATCGTCATTCCCCCAACAAGTGTCGGAGCACTCGATCCACCGACGCCGCTTGAATGTCGTCGGGAACCTCCTGCCCACAAGTGAGGTAAGACAACGGCACGCGTGCGACCTGCATCAGGTCGTACAGCGCGCCCCCACGCGGCGCTTCATCCATTTTCGTGATCAGGATCCGATTGAATTCCATGGCTCCAAAGTTCTCGACGACGTCGATCACCGTGTCGCGAGAAGAAGTCATCGCGACGCAAAGATGCGTCTCGACGTTGGCCACGCCCTCAAAGAGCGCCCGCACTTCTCGCAAGTGCTCCTGGTCGCGCTGATTGCGTCCCGCCGTATCGACGAAGATCACATCGCAACCTTGGAGCGCTTTCAGCGACGCCGGCAGGTGATCGCCAGGCTGCACGACCTGCAGGGGCAGCCCCATGATCTCGGCGTAACGCTGTAGCTGGTCGATCGCTCCGATCCTGTAGGTGTCGAGGGTCACCAAACCCACCGACTTCCCCTGCAGTAACTGCAATGGGGAAGCGAGCTTAGCTATCGTCGTCGTTTTGCCGACGCCGGTAGGTCCAACAACCATAACGACCTGCGGTCCAGCACACTGATGTTCCGCATCCATACTTATCGGCATACACGGCGGAATCTTTGGTCGAATCAGCTCGGTAAGTTGAACTCGCGCCAGCGCCGCCTGCTCCTCGGGATCTTCACTGCACCCCGGCAGCCGCCGGGTTAGCAACTCTTCCAAGATCTCGGCCCGCGCTTCGTGCGAGAAACCCTGCTTGGCGAGAATCTCCTCGGCGGGAGCAAGGATCGGGTGGACGACCGCACGGGCCCCCGGGACCGGGCGCAGTGGCGTGACGAGCAGAACGAACTGGAATCCCTCGGCGCGCAGCTGGTCCTCGTCGGCAGCGGCGAAGTCGAAGCCGCGCGTGCATTCGCGGCCGAACACCCGATGCCCGAGAACACGCGGCTGCTGGTCGACCCGGAGCTCGAAGCGTTCTCGGCGGCCGAGCTGAAGCGCGGCGTGCTGCGCGCGCTCGGCCCGAAGCTGCCCTTCCAGGCGATGCGCGCGCTCGGATCGGGTGCGCGGCAGGGCGCGATCGCCGGCGACCCGTGGCAACTCGGCGGCAGCTTCGCGCTGCTTGCCGGCGGCGAGTGCGTGTTCGAACATCGCTGCGACGACGCCGGCGCGCACGCGGCGCCCCGCGAAGTGCTCGCCGCGCTGGCGGCCGCACTGCCTTCGAAGCCCAAGAAGGCTGGACGCTCGAAAGCGAAACACCGGGAACGCCGATAGCGCGAACGGAATCCCAAGGGTAGGCGCCCCCGGAGCACCCATGTCCTCGAATCCGAATCTCCCGTCGAACGACATCGCCGTGATCGGCGCCGGCGTCGCCGGCCTTACCTGCGCGCGCG
>JBCCHQ010000103.1:0-22536 GCA_039028735.1 Planctomycetota bacterium
GGCGCCTGCTCGGCCAGGTCCGCTTTCTGGACGACGTCCTGGTACCAGCGGGGAAAGTCCTTGGACTGTGATGTCAGCTTCTCGGCCATCTTTTTGGCGGCTCCTTTTGATGCCTGGCGCTTCGGGTTGGGTTTCGCGAGCCCTATCTGATAGCAAGAGAACGAAGTTGTCGCAACGCCCTGCCCCTTCTGGGGTGAAACGAGACCGCCTGCCTGGCCGGTTCCTTCTCGGATTCGTGACTCGATTGAATATGATCAGGGGCGTCGGCGTAGCCGGAGTTACGTCGGGTTCGAAGGAAGGGTAGGAGGGCTACTTTGCGCGCTCGCTCGCTATTGGTGACCGCTCTCGTCGTCGTTGCTACTGCTTCCTGGCTCTGGGTCCAGCGTGACCCCGAGGTTCCTCGCCAATGGCAGGACTGGGTCGTCGAGGCCGGAGGGTGGACCGAGGTCGCACCCGGCGAGTTCGAGATCACGGCGGAGACGAAGCTCGTGCGCGGCGGCGAAACGATCACGCTCGACGAAGGCGAGGTCGTGACGTGGCGCAACGGCATGCCGGTGCCTGCAGTCAACGATCCCCCTGCCGTCGACGCCTTGTTCGGCCCTGCCATATCGACACTGAAGCGACGCGGTGGCAGCGCCGACGAGGTTACAGCTCCCAACGATGCGGCTGCCGGCAACGGTGACCCGATCGAGGAGCTGCCCACCGGTTGTGTCGTGGATGCACGCAGTGGGCGCAAGCTCGACCGAGCGCTCGTGCACTATGTGTTTTCGCACTCCGACGACGGCTACCCGCCGATCCCTGTCGAAGGCGCGCGCGGGGCCGTTCTGACCGATTCCAAGGGGTACTTCCAAGTTCCCGCCGTAGCTCCGGAAGATCCGAACCTCTACCTACACCTGGAAGTGCACCACAAGGATTTCCTGCCGCTCGTGCACGTGATCGAAGGGGGGCACGACAGCGCTGGCAATTGGCCGTTCACGACGTTGCTGGTGCGGCGGGCGCAGACGTCGCTGTTGCAGTTCGTCGCTGCCGACGGCGGTCCCGTGCCCGATCTTGCCATCGAGATCGAGCCGCCGGCGGAGGATCGCTTCCTGGGCGAAGATACGTGGGAAGAGGGGCGCAGCTGGCGCGCGGGGCGCCCGGTGATCCGCTACACGGACGCCGATGGAACGCTGCGCATCGCACGGGACGAGCAGGTCTATCGAGTGATCGACCCGGTCTATTCTCTGTGGGATCGCAACTACCAAGAACCGGCCCTCTTCTACCAAGTCTCGCCGCACCGCGAGCGCTCTCTGGGGCGCGCTTGGGAGGAGTGGGGGATCGTCAGTGTGCGAGCGAGCTTGCCCGTGGAGAGTACGCTCGTCGACGCCCGCGGGGCGCCGATCGCGGATACGCTGGTAGAAGTGCGGCTGGCTCCAATTCACGGTGGACCGCCGACGCAGTGGGCTCGTTTCTACACTGGAGCACAGGGCGAGTACCTTTTGGCACCGCGTCCCTATCCCGTGCGCACAATCGCCCAGCCCCACATAGAGGCGCCGTGCACACAGCAGGCAACGACCTCCCGCGACTTGCGCTGTACCGAACAGCCGCGTCTGGCCGAACTGACGGTGCTGTCACCGTACTACTGGAAGAAGCGTGTGCAGTACTTCGCGACCACCGACGGTCACGACGTCGCCGTCAACGCGCTCCCGGCGGCGCAGCTGTCGTGGAAGATCGCCGTTCCGGGAGAAGACGAGAACGGGGAGAAGGTCGCAGTCGGCGTGCCCGCCGACGGCCTGCGCGTCGTGGGGCCAGAATGGACAATCGTCCAGCGTGGCGCCGATGGCGTGATCGTCCTTGCTGGGCGCATCCCTGAGGGGCTGGCAGTCATCGACTTCTCCGTTGCGGGGTTCGTGCCGGCGCAAGTGGTGTTACCCGCACACGTGTCGACGGTCGCCAAGCTCGACGCTGGCGTCGTCCATATGGACCGCGGCGAGTCCGTAACCGTGCGCGTCGCGACGACCGATCCCGAGTTGCTCGAACGAGCGGCGATCAAGGTTGCACCCGTGTACGAATCGCAAAACACCCAAACGTATCCGTTGGGCAGCGATGGCAGCGTGACCATTTCTGGATTCACCCAAGGAGACCGCTACTGGTTCGCAATCGATGGCTCGCGGCTCGAACCGCAGCGGGCGCCGTGGCGCGTCGATGCGGGGACCGTCTTGCGGGGACTCGACCTCGAAGCAGTGCCGCGTAACATTCAAGAAGTGCGCTTGACCGGAGTCGCCCTGCATGTGCCCGAGGAAGATGCGGCGCTCTATCGTGTCGTCGAGCGCTATCACTTCGACGGCCAGTGGGAACCTCTCACGTGCGTGTCTTATCCGCTGCCACCCGATCGCCGCCTCGGCAGTGTGCGCTGGCTGCCGTTGGCCGACACCGCGGAAGTCTTCGTCGTAGGTCCAGCGCTGCGGGTCTGGCATCACGAAGTGCACCACATTCCGAATACTCCTGCGTTCGACCTCGGCCGCATCGAGCCCTCTTCGTCGAAGTATGTTGTTCTACGCTTTTGTGGCTTCCCTGCAGCCGCGGTGTTGCCGACCTTGGAGCTGTTCTCGGGTGTGCGGCGCGACCATGAAGTCGCGCGAGTCTTCCACATACCGGTCAACGCCTTTGAGGACTACCTGTTGCTCGACAACTTGCAGGTGGGGACGCACCGTTTGTCATGGATCGAGGCGAAGGCGCGCCGCAACTACGTCTTCGACGTGCTGGAAGAGGAAGTAGCGGAGACTCTGGTCGTGCCCTGTCGCAATCCGGAACAGGCCGAGCAAGTCGTGCGCGTCGTCAATCATCTCGGGAAGGGGCTCGACGGTGTCGACTTCGAAGGGCTGGAGGCAGTGCCATTGGCGGTCGCCACGCAGATCGACCTCCCGTGGGGAATTGCAACTGACACGTTTCCCGACCTGATCGATGAACCAGGCCACTATCTCGCGCGCTTCGAAACGGATCGCGATCTGGAAGTCGAGGTTCGCCACGTGCAGTCTCCGGGCGTCCGCATCGTGGTGCCCCAGGGTAGGGACTTGCCCGCAGCGATCCGGTTGGATCCAGCCGTGCGCCTGACAGGGCGCGTGAAGGACGCGAACGGCCTGCCGTTCGATGGCGTTGTCGATGTGAGCTGGCTGCGGTTCGACGGGGACGACGGCGAAGACCCGCTGGAGATCAGTGGTGGCGTCGCCGGTGTTCCGGTGCGTCGCGGGGTCCTCGAGGAGACTCTCGTGCCGGCCGGGCGTCACCGGTTCACGTTCGCTGATCAGCAATCGGCAGCGGAAGATGAGCGTTGGCTCGACATTGACGCTGTCGACAAGCACAGCGTGCAGTTGCGGCTGCGAGAAACTCGCTCGCTGCGCGGAACGGTCTGGCTTCCGGATGGCTCGCCAGCGATCGGCGCGACGGTTGCGTTGGTGCATCGCGACAAGGCCGAGCGCTGGCCGCAGCGAGATCCGATCGGGCTCGCCGGAATGCAGTTCTCAACCCGCTCCGATGCCGCCGGACGTTATGAGATCTCGGGACTGCCGGTCGAACTCGCGGCGGATCAAGCGTTGGTTGCGCACCTCGATGGATTCGTCGATGCGGTGCAGTACGACATCGACCTGCTGCGCCTCGAACATCCACTGCCGCTCTCGCGGGACGACCGCCTCGAACTCGACATTGGCTACGGTGACGAGGTGGACCATCCACCGTATCGTTTTCAGCTCGAACACTCCTTCGTCGGTGGCAGCGGTCAGGATCTGGGTCCGCTGCTGACCACGCCTCTGGGAGGAGTGGGCTACCGCGGGATCACGCCCGGTACTTACCTCGTTCGCTGGTCGCACCCGCTGTTCCCGCGCAGTGACTATGGCTACCAACAGCCGTTCAAGGTCGTTGACATCTTCCCCGGCGACGTCGTCGAGCTAGTCTTCCGAATCAATGAGCGTTTCGTCGGTGGGACTGCGCGGCTCAACCAAGGACGGGTCGCTGCGGGCTGGGTTGTGGCGACCTCGGACCCCAGTGATCCCTCGGCGCTGCGGATGGCGCGGGTCCTACGGGGTACGTTCAACGCGCCTCTACCCCTGACCCCGGGTACTCACTTTGCGATCTTTCGTGACGGCGAGAACCCACCGGATCCGTATCGTGGGGAAGCCCTGCTGCGCCCCGTGCCAGAGGACGCGCGTTTGGAGAGTGGGCGCGTCGCGCTGAACTACATCGGCTACGACCTGGCGCTACAGTTCCCCGCCGACGCGCTCTCCGTTCACGAGACGATCTCGATTGAGTTTCCGCACTACGAGTGGGCGGGCAGCGGATATCGCGAACGTCAGGTGACCGAACAAGTCGTCTCGAATCCATTTCGGCTGCGCCTGCTGCCAGCAGGAGAGTTCGTCTTCACGGTCTGGACCGGCGCCAGCCACAAGATCACATACACTGTCGATCCCGCGCAGGATCCGGTGTTTCCAGTGGGTCTCTAGACGTTTCTGGCTCCGTTTCGAGGCACGCACCGTTCCCCTAGGATTTGACCGTAGAGGCATTTGCACGCTGTACTTGCAAATGGTTGAATGGCGGGGTAATAGAGGAGCTCAATCCATCTGAAACTAGCGGGGTCTGATGTCTCACCGGCACAATCACTCTATCTTGCGGTACGTAGCCATTCTTGCGTTTGCGCTGTGCACGACGAACTTGCGGGCGCAGACGCTGCAGCTGATCAGCGACGGTTTCGGCACTTCGCACACACCGCAGATCTTGGTGTCGGCGCAAGACGATGTCCGCCTGTTGTATTCCACCGGCTCACGCTTGAACTTCGCAAGTTCGTTGAGTGATTTCATGTCAGTCCCGGTGTCAGTCTCACCGATGCCACAACCCGTTGGCAGGTTGGCGTTGCAGACCGGCTTCGACAGTGTCGTGGTGTATCGCCAGAACGGCACGCCATCCGGTGACGACGTCATGTTCGCCTTGTCTGCCGGCGGCGGCTTCGCAGCGCCGTTCTTTCTGACGACCGATGCCGTCGTCGACACGAATCCGGACTGTGTCTATACGTCGACCGGCCTTAATGAATTCGTTTGGGAGTCGCTGCCCCCGCCGGGGACACCGCAGATCTATGTTTTCCGTGACACGTTACTGCCCGTTCTCGTAGGTGCTGGATCGAACCCGTCTGTCGCCGACACGGGGGGCGGTTCGACCTTCATCGCCTATGTCCGCAACGGCGACATCTACGGTCGCTTCCATGCTGGCGGCGGAGTGTTGTCGCCTGAGGTAACCGTGTCGACTCTTGCGGGTGGCAACAGCGATATTCGAGTTGCCGGGGACTCGACCGGGCTCGTGCATACGATCTTCATCAACAACGGCACGTTGTACTACCGCGCTGGTTTTCAACCGCCCGTTTCTCTGGGGCCAGTCGACGGCGCAGCGTCGCTGTTTGTGGGACCCGATGACATAGCCGTTGTCGGCTATACAACTGCCGGTGTGACCTACGTGATTCGTCGCAACGGCAGCGCCTTCACGCTGCCCGTAGCACTGTCTGCACCGGGAGCCGTCACCAGCCAGGGTGCTGTAGCTCGCGACTCGTTCGGCTACTACCACGCCTCGTGGGTCGACGGCGGCGAAGTCTACTACTACAACAACGTCCCTGCACCGACGGCGGACTTCTCCGCCGATGTCCTCAGCGGGCAGCAAGCCTTGGGCGTCCAGTTCACGAACCTCTCTTCCGGTCCGATCGACAGCTATGAGTGGGACTTCGGCGACGGCACCACGTCGTCGTTGGCGACACCCGTACACTCCTACGAAGCGATTGGCGTGTTCACGGTGACGTTGACCGTCACCGGTCCCGGCGGTAGCGACACGATGGTCAAGACCGATTACATCGACGTGCAGCCGGCGACTCACATCCTGACGCTGCCCGACATTGAAGTCCTGGCCGGCAGCGACGTCGTGCATCCTGTCTTGGCGACACACACGCAGGCGATGGAGGGCTTCACGGTCGCCATCTCCTATGATTCGACATTGATCAGCAACTTGAACGTTACGTTGACCGGTAGTCTGACTGCGCCGTTGTTCCCAGAATTGTTCATCGTCGGCGACTTTCCGGTGGGACCCAACTCGACTTTGATTCACACCATCTTGATGGAGGTCGCCGAGCCGTTCGACGGCCTGGCGATTCACGCGGGTGCCAATCAGCGGATCTCGAACATCGAGTACACGGTTTCGCCGACCGCACCGGTCGGCACGGTCATTCCGTTCACGCTGATGGACGGCCTGCAGACGCCGCCCATGAACAACGTGTTTGCCCAAGACGGGACCAGTACGAACCCATTCCTCCAAGGAGGGTCGGTCACGGTCGTGGCCGCGCCGCAGAACCTGTTTCTGCGCGGCGATGCCTCCGGGGACAATTCGGTGGACATCGGAGATGCTGTTGCTGTGCTATCGGCACTCTTTAGCAGTATCCCGCTGGGGGGTTGCCCCGACGCAGCAGATGCCAACGATTCCGGGCAGATCAACATCGCTGACCCCGTCGCCATCTTGAACTTCCTGTTCGGAGGCGGGCAGCAGCTGATGTATCCATCGCCGTTCTGCGGGCTAGATCCGACGCCCGACAATCTGGACTGCATCCAGAACTACTGCCCTTAGGAGGCGACGCGCAATCACTGCGGCGTGACGCGCGGTACGACGAGGTGGGTCACGTTCTGCAAGCGCTGGCGCTGAGCTGGTGTCAGATCGAGTTCCAAGCTGAGAGCCTGCATTGCAGCGAGCTGTGCTCGTCCCGCGACGGTTGCCTGATCGACGGTATAGACAGACGCCATTCCGGGCTGCACCGGATCCAGGACTGAATCGAGTTCACGGATCCAATGATCGAAGGCCGCGGAACGCGCCACGGTATCTGCTGGCAACTTGAACTGCTTGGCGACCCGCTCGACCAGCTGGTTTCGCAGTTCACTGCGCGACCCGACCACCATCGCTTCTGAAGTGCGCGACAGCATGACGCCTGGCGACAACACGTCCATGCGTACCTTGCCACGAATCTCAGGCCGCATCATCGCGTCGTACTGCTGTGCATCCAGCGAGTCGAAGGCCTGATCCAAGAACTCTCGCTTCAGGTCGAGTTCATCGAGTAGCTTCTGTAGCCCAAAGGTCGATTCGTTGTAGCTGGCACTTGTCGCCGCAAAAGCGCTGTCGTAGTCCCGGCCGAGGTCAGCGATCGCTTCTCGCTGCTCGACCGTCAGTGGTAGTTCCGTTGCATCCAGGTAGGCGGAGAGCAGGTTGGCTGTAGACAGTGGGTGAGTGAACTCACCGTTGCCGCTGGCGTGCGTGGGGAGCTTGTTGACCAATCCCAATGCGTACGCACGCAGCTTCGTGTTCTCATCTGAGATTCGACGCCAAACTTCAGGATCCACTTCCTCGCCAGCAGCGCGCGCGGCAGCAAGCTTGGCAACTTCTTCGTCGATCGTCGCCATCGCGGTAGCGAGCTCCTGCCAGCGGGCGCCATCGAGAGCGTTCAGCCGCTCCGGATCCCCGAAAGTCACGGCCAGCGCGTCGAAGTCATCCGCGGGTGCTGGCGCCGTTCCGGTGGTCAACTGCGCTATCTGATCCTCGACGGCGCGCTTCTCACTTGCGGCTGTCTGTAAGCGTTCGCGCAGCGCGGCGCTCTCCTCGGCCAATGCGTCCCGCTCCGTCAACACGACTTCGTAGTCAGCGACAGCGACCGTGTCGAGGGGTGCCGAAGGCTGTGGCTGTTGGGCCAGCTGCGTGCCGACGAAAACTCCGATGGCCAGGCTGGCGACCGCTGTGATGACGATAGTTGGGACCTTGTTCATACCGAGAGGGTAGGGGCTTGGCGGAGTGGGTGTTAGTGGAATCTGTGTGCGTCGGCTCTAGAGGGCGGTGGCCCCGAGGGTGGGTCGAGGGCTGCTGGCGGGAAGGAAGCGAGCGGGAGGGCAACGCCGGGGAAGCTGGCAACTGAGAACAAAAAAACGGGGTGCTTGGCTTCGTACCAAGCACCCCGTTCTCGTTGCTGTTTGCTGTCCTGCTAGCAGTTTCCCGCTACGGGCATGTGTAGTCGGCGCAGTCGAGTGCGTCGGTTGTCGGGTCCACGCCGCAGGCACCGAACGGTGGCGGCAGGTCCGGCGCAGGGCTGCAGAACAGTGCGCACAGCATGTTGATGACGTCCGAGAGATTCAAGGATCCCTCGTCGTCGACATCACAGGCATCGTTGCACAGCACTGGTTGACCCGTCGTGAACAGGAAGTCCAGCAGCGTGATTGCGTCGACGAGGTTGAACTCTCCGTCGGCCGAACAATCGCCACGCACGAAGGCCTCCGGCGAACACTCGTCGGGAATATTGTTACCGTCGATGTCGGCGCTGAAGCCGTTAGCAATGTCGCACTCGTCCGGCACCCCGTTGTTGTTGCAATCGAGCGAGTCGCCCATAGTCAGGTCGTCGCCGTCCAACACGTTGTTGCCGTTGCAGTCGCACTGCGTCATTGGCACGACCATCAGGGCTACCTCGTCGCTAGCGACAAAGCCACAGTTGCCGATGACTACGACTTGATACAGGCCGGCCTCGGCGAGCGTCGGGCTTGCCAGGGATAACGTCGGACCCGTCTCACCGTCGATGTTGGCGCCTTCGAAGCGCCACTGGTAAGTCAAGTTGCTGCTGCCGTTGGCGATCACGCTGAATTCGACGCCGAAGCCCTCGCAGGTCGACCGCGCAATTGGTTGAGCGACGATCGCTGGCACGTCCTCGATCGACACGGTCGCCTCGGCGCTCATTACCGAACCGCAAGGGTTGTGGTTGACGCGCACGCGGTAGTCGCCTGCTTCGGCCAGCGTCACGCCTGACAGCGTCAGGGACGACAGGGTCTCTCCCGGGAGGGCCGCGCCGTTCTTGAACCACTGGTAGGTCAGCGGCTCGGGGCCGTGCACGGTGACGTTGAGCACCACATCGTCGCCGACGCAAGCGAGCTGGCTCGCAGGCGGTGTCAGGACGATCGGCGCTGCCAGCACCGTTAGCGAGACCGCTTGGCTCGTGACCGATCCACAATCGTTGGATACCAACACCTCATACATACCGGCGTTGTTGTCTGTGACGTTCGACAGCACCAAGTTCGGGCTGGTTGCTCCAGGCACGTTGACGCCGTTGATGCGCCACTGGTAGCCAATGGGCGCCGTGCCCGCGGCTACTACCGATAGCATGACCGTGTCACCGGCACAGGCGTTCTGATCCGTCGGCTGCGTGACAATGTTTGGCATCGTCTTCATGTCTACGCCGGCCGGAGCACTGATCAAGGAGCCACAGTTGTTGCTGACGACGACTTCATAGACCCCAGTCGTGCTGAGATCCATCTCGTCGATCGTGTAGACGTTGCCGGTGGCACCGTTGATATCGACGCCGTCCTTACGCCACTGGAACAGCAGAGGGCCCGATCCAGCTGCGACGATGTTTAGAGAAACGCGCGAACCCTCGCACCCAGACACGCCGACGGGCTGCGTCAGGATCGACGGCGCTGTCTGCACCGTCAGGGTTGCGCTGTTACTCGTTACCGCGCCGCAGATGTTCGTCACACGGACGTCGTAGTTACCAGAGTGAGCGGAAGTGACGTTGCCGATGGCATAGGTATCGGTCGTTGCGCCGGGGATATCGATCCCGTTGACGCGCCACTGGTAACCCAATGGGTTGGTTCCAGAGGCGAACACGCTAAACGTGACAGAGTCGCCTTCGCAGACGGCTTGGCTCTCTGGACCTGTGACAATGCCGGGCTGAACAGTGACTGTCAGGCTCGCCGCGCCCGTTGTAGCAACACCACAAGAGTTGGTCGCAACGAGCTCGTACATGCCGGCGTCTTCGGGTGCTACTGCGGGCAAGCTGAGCGTATCACTGTTTGCCCCCGGGATGTCGTTGCCGTCACGGCGCCACTGGAATTGTAGTGGTGCAGATCCGGTCGCTCCGGCCGTGAAGGTTACAGGCGTACCCGCGCAGACGTTTTGGCTGAGCGGTTCTAGCGTGATCACTGGTGGCGTCAGCAACGTCAACGCAGCGTCGCCACTGGTGACGGTCGAGCAGCCATTGCTGACCACTACTGAGTAGCTGGCAACGTCGGAGAAACTCATGCTCGAGATCGTCAGTGTCGTACTGTTTGCGCCGGGCAGATCCGCGCCGTTCTTGCGCCATTGGTAGGACATCGGCTCGGAGCCAGTTGCTGAGACCGACAGCACGAACGCTGTGCTGTCACAGACTTCGGAACTATCGGAGAACTCGACGATCACGGGGTGCGTCTGAATCGTTACCGTGGCTCCGACGCTCGTCTCCACGCCGCAGAGGTTTGTGACGACGACGTCGTAGGTGCCGGCGTCGGCCACCGTGGCGTCGTTGATCGGCAGCATCGTGCCGATCTCGCCGGGGATCGCGACGCCGTTCTTGCGCCACTGGTACGACAGCGGCTCGGTGCCGGTAGCCGTTACGCTGAGCACGAGGGAGTCGCTCTCACACACCGTCTCGTTGACGGGTGCCACAACGATTTGTGGGAACAGGTTGATCATGAGGAGTGCGGGAGCGCTGGTGACGGAGCCGCAGACGTTCGTGACGACAACGTCGTAGGTCGCTGCATCCGTCGGGCTCACGGCGCCCAGCGCGAGTGTCGAGCTGGTCTCGTTCGCGAGAGGCATCCCGTTCTTGCGCCACTGGTAGCTGAGTGGTGGCGTGCCGTTGGCGGCAACCGAGAACGAAACGGTCTCCTGCTCACAGACTGTCGTCCCGACCGGCTGTGCAGTCACCGTCGGCGGTGTTTGCACAGTGATCTGGACCGTATCACTCTCGGTGCTGCCGCAACCGTTTGTGATCGAGACTCCGTACTGACCGGCGTCCTGCTCAGTGATGCTCGAGATCGTCAGGCTGGACGAGTTGGCGCCCGCGATCGGGCTCCCATTCTGGTGCCACTGGTACCCGAACGGACCCGAACCTTGCGCTGTAACCGACAGCGTCATCGACGAATCCGTACAAGCGATACCACCGACAGGCTGCATCGCCATGAGCGGCGGCAGACACGGTGGTGCGGGGGACACAGCAAGCTTCTGGATCTCAGACAGGCTGAGTGCCCGCGAGTAGATGCGGAGTTCGTCGATATCGCCGTGGAACGGGCGCTGGCCGGCACCGGACGGTTGGTTCCCCATCGCCATGTTGACGGTCGGGTCCATCGTGATGGCGCCAGACTTCTGCAGGCTTCCGATCTGGACGCCGTCTTTGTACAGCAGCATGAAGCTGCCGTCGTAGACCGCAGCGACATGGGTCCAAACGCCGACGGTCAACGCACCGCTGTTGGCAAACAGCGTCCCCGTTGTCCCTCCGGTCTTGAGGCGGAAGCGCAGGCGGCTCTCACCGTTGACATCGATTGGACTCAGCATGAAGTAGTGTTCTTGGTCGGTCAGGCCCGTGGCCTTCGACAGGAGTCGACCGTCTTGCAGGTTGAACGAAGCGGCACGGAACCACAGCGACACCGTGAAGGTGTTACTGGGCAGGTCCAGCGCGCCAAAGCTCAACGAGTCGTTGACACCATCGAAGGACAATGCAGCGGGACTGCCCTGTCCGGGGTTCGTGTTCCACAGCGGCCCCATCAGCGTGCCGTTGTGGCCCTGGATCAGCTCCGTCGCCATCACGCCGGCAGCATCGTCGAGTGGCCAGTGGTAGGCCATGTCGAAGTCCAACACGAATGGCGCCATGTCGACGGTCGGGTTCGGCACTTGCGCCAGGTCAGTGACGCCGTTGATCGCCAGCTCATACTGAATGTCGTCGAACAGCGGGTAGGTCGTGAGGATCACCGTGGTGCCGTCTGACTGCAGCTGCGCGAAGGCGATTGCGACAGTGCCACCGACGAACGTGATGGCGTAGTGCGACGGATCCTGGGCGCTGCCTTGCTCGACGACGTCGTCGAACACGACGCGGATCGTGTTTTGATCCAGCGGCGTGACCGAGACGAGGTTCGCCGGCGTTGTATCGGGGAGCGTCGTGACCGAGATCTCCGCGGACGCCGGTGACGTATCACCGAAAATGTTCACGGCGACAACACGATAGTAGTACGTGGTCGATTCGGACAAACCACCGTCGGTCATCGAGCTGACCGGGGTGTTGTGCAGGATCTTGTTTCCGGAGTTGGCGGCGAACCCGGACTGCGTCGACCGGTGCACGCTATAGCCAGCGATTTCGAATTCGCTGTTGTCGGCCCAGTCCAGCGTGACGCTGATGTCGCTCAGCGGCGTTCCCGCGACGCCGGTTGGCGTGGCAGGTGGTGGTACCGGGTACTCGAAACGCACGACCGCGGCCGGCCCCGGCCACAGTACTTCGATCCCGTGGTGGGAGCTTCCTGAGTAGGCTTCGATCGTGTTGTAGCCGTTCTGGAGCACCGTCGGTGGGAAGTCGAGCTCGTCGTACGAGAAGTAGTGGTTCGCCCCGAAGGGCGGGGCAGTCCACGCATTGTTGATCTTGACGGAATGCGTCTCGCCGACTTCTGCGTCACCATCGACACCGTTCCAGGTGCGAATGAGGAGCTTGGCGCCGACTGCAGCCGTCAGGTTCAACTCGGTGGGGATGTCGAATCCGGTTTGGCGAGTCAGGCCGCCGTAGACAATGTGGTTCTGCGGTACGTTGAGCGGCTTGAACAGCCGGACCGACGAGCCGACGCGGTGCAGCGTCAAGTTCGTGAGCTCCTGAGTCACGTACTTCATGCCGCTGCTGTCGGTGACCCTTGCCACGACTTTGATGCTGCCCGGATCTTGGTCGGGGACCCACGTGGTGTCCCAAGTGACCGACCAGGGAGGGCTATCTGCATCGCCGACGTGATTCTGCGGGTAGAGGTAGAACAGGTTGCGGGCCCGTTGGTAGCTGTGGTGATACTGCTGGTAGACACCGTCGCCGTCCGTGTCGTAGCCGTCGTAGAACGCGTAGTATTCGACGCGGCTGATGCCGACCGGACTCGAAGCGCTGGTCGTGAACGTTGGGTTGTCACCAAAGAGCGCGCCGCTCGAGTGGGACGTGATCGTTCCCATCGGATGCGACCGCGTCTCATCGTAGTAGATTCGGACCGTGACGAGGTACCAACCCCACTGTCCCCAGTTCCAGTTGAAGCAGTCTTGCCCCGTGGTCGTCCCCTCGAAGAGGTTCTTGCCCTGGAAAATGTGTCCGAGCGGCAGGTCGATGACGACGTTGGACTGGTACGCATAGCACTGACCTGGCGAAGGCGTCGTCGTCAGTTCGGGGATCGTGATCCAGCTGTTGTTGTTGAAGCGGAAGCGCTTCCCCGTCGTGCCCACGTGACCACCCCAGAGGTCGATCAACACCTCAGCACGAACTGCTCCCTGCAGGTCATCGATGGTGAGGGCGAGTCTCTCGTTGGGAAGGTAGGCAGAAGGAATGTTCGTCGACTCGGGATTCTCCTCGTTGACGTACGTTGCATTTGGATCGGTCACACGCCAGTCGTTGTTACCAGCGTTGATCGCCTTCGTGTACTCCTTGTAGACGGAGCCAGGTGGCGGCGACACAAGACCTTGCGCGCCGATCTCCGTCGGCCACGCCAAGCCGAACGCGAGCGCAGCAAACAGCGCTGCGAGGGAGAAGTACCGCATTCGTTCCTCCTTTTGGGACATGATGCTTACTCTTCAGTTCTTCGATTCTGCGGTTGCCCACCATGTGGGATCGCGGGCGACGAACGCGTCTGCCCCCGAAGCGCACGGGTGGACAATTCCTGCTACGAGAGCAGGTGATTTCGAGTAGGGCTGCGGAGTAATCCGTCAGTTCGCGTGGTGGGGATCGGTGGGATCTAGGGAATTATGCAACATTATCGCGAATCGTGTCTGGAGAGGGCCCGTGACTTGCCGGGGGGCACCGTGCCGAACTCCGGAAGAAATCGAGACTAAGACGATTCCATTTTCGCGTGGCGTCGGAGGCTGTCGCGGCCGTTACGCTCGCAAAGACGGGTTGTGCGAACGCGGAGCGGGTGTCCGAAACGAGCGTGCGGCGTCGAGGCGACCCTCACGCGGTCGGGCACCGTAGAAGCTCGACACCTCGCTGGCGACGCGATCGAGTTCCGAGAAAGCGAACTCAGGGTAGAACGGCAGCGCCACGATCTGTCCAGCGATGCGCTCCGTCTCCGGCAACTGGGGGTGAGGCAGTAGCGGCTGCGAAGTCAGTAGCTCCTGATAAGGGATCTGTTGGTGCAGTCCCTTGGGGTAGTAGATGTTGGACTGGATCTGCAGGCTGTCCAGGTGGGCGACGAGGGCGTCGCGTTGGGCGACGCAGGTAGCCGCGTAGACATGGTAGGCCCCTTCGACGTCAGCGCCGAGCTGCTGCGGGCGGACTTCGGGGGGCAAGGTCTCAGCGTAGCGGTCTGCCCGTGCTGCGCGGGCTGCATTCATGGCGTCGAGATGGCGCAGTTTGACTCGCAAGATTGCAGCCTGCAACTCGTCGAGGCGGCTGTTGCCACCGTCCAGGACGAACTCGTCCTTGTTGACCATGCCGTACATGCGGCGCAACCGCATCTCTGTCGCCAGGTCTTCGTCGTTCGTCAAGACGATACCGGCGTCTCCGTAGGCTCCTAAGTTCTTGGTGGGGTAGAAGCTGAAGGCTGCAGCGTCGCCGAGGGCTCCTGCCCGGGTTCCGCGGATCTTCGCTCCGTGCGACTGCGCGCAGTCTTCGAGCAAGAAGGTCTCTTCAGGGACCAGCGCACGGATCCGCTCGACATCGACGACGTTTCCGAACAGGTGGACAGCCACGACAGCGCGTGTGCGAGGTGTGATCGCCGCGGGGATCTTCTCGACGTCCATAAGGTAGGTGTGCGGGTCGATGTCGACGAAGACAGGGGTAGCGCCGACGCTGCGAATGGCCGAGTACGTGGGGATCGCCGTGAATGGGGTCGTAATCACCTCGTCGCCGGCGCCAATGCCGCGACACCACAACGCATAGACCAACGCATCGGTACCGCTATTGAGGCCGACTCCGTGATCGCAGCCGATGTATTGCGCGAACTCTTGCTCGAAACGCTGCGAGTTCTCTGCCAAGACGTACCGCCCAGAAGCCAACACCTCGCTGATTGCGGCAGCGATTTCATCGCGGTAGGCCTCGTACTGCGGGACTAGATCACAGCGCCACATCATGAGCATGCTCCTCGAAGTACCGGACGGTCTGCGCCAGGCTGTTGGCCAAGTTCGTTTGCTGCAACGATCCGATCGTACGGATCAGCTTGTCCTGACAGATCTGCGCGGCGCCGGTGTCCATCGCCCGGATCTTCGCCGGGATCTCCTTCACCTGGTACGACCCGCGCCCTGTGATCGCGATGATCTGTTGGGCCAAGTCTTCAATAGCAACCTGCTGCCCGGCTACGTTGTAGGCGTCGAAGCCGCAGTCTTTGTCGCGACCACCATCACCGCTCCCCGGCCAGTCGTGATCGCCGAGGCGCAGCACAGCATTCGTGAGGTCATCCACGTAGAGGAGGGGACGGCTCCGGCCGCTCCCGTAGACTTCGACACAGTTGCCGGCGACGAGGTCGCGGATCAGGCTGCCGACGAGGCCGATGTCGTCTCCGTGGATAGGTTGGTGCGGGCCGAAGCAGTTCGGGATCCGCAGGCTGGCTGCCGTGCAGCGTCCCATGCGAGCGTAGACTCGATAGTAGGATTCGGCCGCGACCTTGTGGATGCCCTGCACGTCGGTTGGTTCCTGCGGCGCATTTTCGCGGATCCGACGCCCTTTGGGGCTGCCGTACTGGCCGCGACTCCCGAGGTAGAGGACCCGCTTTCCTGGGATCTCAGCCAGCGCTTGCAAGACGTGGAGGTGCGAACTTGCGTTCAGTTCCAGATCCAACAGGGGTTCGTCCAGGGCGCGGTGGTGGGCTGTCAGTGCGATCGCGTCGATGACCAAATCTGACGTCGCCAGCACGTCTTGAAGGACCGGTACGTCTTCGACGCGCTCAGCGAGGAAGGATAGTCGCGGCGGGAGGGGCTCGCCGAGGTGTGACCTGTGGCCCCCTGTACCGGGTACCAATCCATCGATGACAGTGACTTCATCGCCGCGCTCCAGGTACGCCTGGGCGAGGTGACTGCCGATGAATCCGGCTCCTCCGAGGATAACGACATGCACGCGCTCTGCTCCCTCCGACAACTTCTCGTCATCGATGTATCGGTAAGGAGCGGCGTGACTTGAGGAATCGACGGCGGAATCGCGGCTGAGCCCCGATTCCGCCGTCGTTGCGTCAATCTACGGGCAGATGTAGCTGATGCAGTCGAGGGTGTCGCCAGAGGACGGGTCCGGACCGCAGCCAACGCCGGGTGCCGGCAGCCCCTGTGCCGGCACGCAGAAGAGTGCGCACAACACCGAAATCGGATCGGTGAGGTCCAGCATGCCGTCGTCGTTGGCGTCACACGCATCGCTGCATGTCGACAGCGGTCCCGACGCGAACAGGAACTGCAACAGGAAGACAGCGTCGACGAGGTTGATACCGCCACTGACGTCGCAGTCGCCGCGGACGAAGCCCGCTTGGCACTCGTCCGGGATCGCGTTGTTATCGCTATCGACGCTCGTGCCGCCGGCGATATCGCAGCTGTCCGGGATGCCGTTGTTGTTGCAATCGGCTTGCTGTCCCTGAGCGATCTCGACGCTATCGATGACGCCGTTGCTGTTGCAGTCACAATCAACCATCGGGAGCAGGCTTAGAGTCGCTGCGTCGGAGAGGTCGAAGCCGCAGATGTTGCTCACCGTCACCGTGTAGTCGCCAGCATCGGCAGCGTCAACCGAAGCCAGCGTCAGTGTATCGGTCGTCGCACCGGGGATCGGCGCGCCGGCGAGGAACCACTGGTAAGTCAGCGGTGGTGTGCCGGCCGCGGTTGTCGTTAGTACGACCATCTCGGTCGCGCACACCGTTGCCGACGCGGGTTGCGTTCCGATCATGGCCGGGGCATTGACCGTGACGGTCGCCGTTGTGCTGGTCGCCGTACCGCAGGTGTTGGTGACCGTAGCGTAGTAGTTCCCGGCCGCGCCTGCAGTGACGTTGCCGAGGTCCAGCGTCGCTGCAGTGGCGCCGGCAACGGCGGCACCGTCTTGGAACCACTGATACGTCAGCGCGTCACCAGTAGCCGTGACTGACAAGAGCACAGGGTCGCCGACGCAGACTGTCTGTGCGATCGGGTCTGCGGTGACAACGGGTAGCTGCCCGATCGTCACGGTGGCTGTCGTCGACGTTGCGGTACCACAGGCGTTCGTGGCGACGACGTCGTAGTCGCCGACGTCAGCTGCGGTCATCGCCGCGATGTTCAGGATCGCGCTGGTGGCGCCGGAGATCGGTACGCCATCTTTGCGCCATTGGTAGCTCAGCGGCTCGGTGCCGCTGAAGTCGCTGGTCACGGCGAGCGAGCCTCCGACGCACGGCGCCGACGTCATCGGGCCCGTCCGCGCGATCGGCGGGAAGCACGATGGCGGGGTCGCCAAGGCCATGATCTCTGCCGCTGTCAGGGCGCGACCGTAGATCCGGACGTCGTCGATGGATCCGTCGAAGGGGCGGTCTCCGGCACCGATGGGTTGGTTGCCGATCGCCGCATCCATGAGAGGCGCAGCTGGGATCGTGCCGCTTGCGGCGACGCTGCCGACCTCGACCCCATCCTTGTAAAGGCGCAGCATGCCGCCATCGTAGGTCATCGCAGCATGCGTCCACGTATTGAGTTGCAAGTTGCCCGAGCTGGCGAAGAGCGTGGTTGTCGCGCCGGTGTTCACACGTGCTCGCAGTCGATAGTCACTGCCGCTCAAGACCGTGCTGATCATGTAGATGTGGTTGGCGTCCGGCGTGCCGTCCGCTTTGGAGATGATGCGGCCGTCAGTGACAGTGAACGTGGCGGGGTTGAACCAGGCCGCCACTGTCAGGGCACCGCCGCTCGCGTCCATTGGGCTGATGTCGACGAAATCACCCGTGCCATCGAACTGCAGCGCAAACGCGCTGCCGTCAGGCGTGTTCGGATTCCAGGTCGGGCCCAGCACTGTACCGTTGTGCCCGTTACCCGTTGCATCGACGGCTGTGTTGCCCGTGCCTTGGTCGAAGTTCCAGTGCGCCAGCAGCAAGTCGTCGAACTGCAGCGTCGCGCTGTCATTGGCGCTGTTCGGGACCGGCGCGAGGTCTTGCACACCGTTGACGTCCAGCGTCAGCAAGACTCCTTCTGGCAGTGTTGCTGTCGCCAAGATGACCGTGCGCTGATCCCCGGAGAGCGTCGCAGACAAGATCGCGATGCCGGTCGGGCCTTGAGCCAGAGCGTAGTGGGCTGGGTTCTGAGCCGTCGCAGTCGAGACGTCCTCGCTGAACGTCAGCTGCACCGAGACTGCGCTGGTGGCTGCGATGCTCGCGATGCTCGGCGGGACGAGGTCGGCCAGCGTCGTGCTGCTGGCTTGCGCCGAAGGACTCGATTCACCGCCGCCCGTGTTGACGGCTTTCAGTTTGTAGTAGTAGGTGACCGATCGTTGCAGCCCGTTGTCGACGGTGCTCGTCCCGGTCAAACCGCTGGCCACGAGGTTCGTGCCGTTCGGCGTGAAGCCCGAGGTCGTGGATCGATGCAGCGTGTACGACGCGAGGTCCGGCTCGCTGTTGGCGTTCCACGACACCATGATCTCGTTCTCGCTCAACGGGGAAGCTGTCAGGCCGGTCGGTGCTGCCGGTGGTGGACCGGTCACGACGTCGTAGCGGACGAGGATCGCTGGCCCAGGCCACATGATTTCGATCCCGTGGTGGGTCGACTGCGAATAGAAGGAGATCGTGTTGGTGCCCGTTTGCAGCTGTCCCGTTGGCACGTCGATGACGTCGTAGGAGTAGCGGTGGTTGGCGCCGTAGAGCGGAGCCGTCCAGCCGTTGACCCGCGTCCAGTGGGCTCCGGAGTTCTGTCCATCGATGCCGTTCCAAGTGTGCACCAGCAGCTTGGCGTACTGTGCGTTTGCGAGGATGTCGGTGCCGGGGATCGAGACGTTGCTCGACTGGGTCTGGCCATCGCGCACCCAGTGCTTCTGCGGCACGTTGAACGGCTTGTACAGCTTTACAGACGTACCGAAGCGCTGCAGGGTGAGCCCCGTGATCTCGTTCGTTACGAACCAGACACCGTTGTTGTCGAGGATCCGAGCGATCAGTTTGACGCTGCCGGGCGCCTGATCAGGGACCAGGTCTGTGTTCCATGTCACTTGATACGGTGCGGTCGACACCGTTCCGACGTGCTGCCGCGTGACGGCAGTCGAGTCGCCGGCCTCGTGATGATATGCGTGGTGATACTGCTGGTAGTGACCGTCGCCGTCGGTGTCGTAACCGTCGTAGTAGGCGAAGAACTCTACGCGAGAGATGCCCCCGCCACCGGAAGCGGTGGCCGACACTGTCGCAAAGTCGCCGATCGTGCCGCCAGAGGAGTGCGACGTGATCGAGCCGGTGGCGTGCGGCTGCGAGCTGCTGTAGTAGACGCGCAGCGTCAGCATGTACCAACCCCACTGACCCCAGTTGAAGCTGAAGCAAGTCTGCCCCCCCGACGTACCTTCGAAGATGTTCGTGCCGGTCGTGAGGTGGCTGAGGGGAATGTTGACGCAGACATTGGGCTGATGCGTGTAGCACTCTGGCGCGCCAGGTGTGTTCAAGATGTCAGGGATCGTGAGCCAAGAGTTGCCGTTGAAGCGCATGCGCTTGTTGATCGTGCCAACGTGGCCGCCCCAGACGTCGATCAGTGCTTCGGCGCGGGTCGCGCCAGCGAGTGTGCCGACGCTCAACGAGATCTGCGGGTTGGGCAGGAACGTGCTCGGTGAATTGGTCGGGCTTCCGACGAACGTCGAATTCGGGTCTGTCACCCGCCAGAGGTTGCCACCGCTGATCACGCGTGTGTACTCACGGTAGATCTCACCGGGTTGTGGGGTCGTGAGCAGCTGAGCGGATGCTCGGTCAGTAGCAACGAGTCCGACTAGCAGCGCGCCGACGAAGCAGCACAGCATCAATCGATTGTTCACGGGATAAGTCTCCTGTGTTTCCATCCTAGAAACTTTGTAACACCGGCTCTTTTCGGCCTAGCACCGGATCACCGACCGTCGCAACGCGGACCGGGCGTCGGAGAACCCGACACTTTCTCTAACGGTTGCGCGTGTTACCGACCTCGTGCGAGGGGGTGTGCGTTCAGCGGCTTCCCAAACTAAGGTGCGACGATGGTGTGAGTTGCGACTAGAGGTCACAGATCGCAGCAAGCCGCGCATGGATCAGTTCCCTATTCAACAGCAAGCCCCGGGCCCAGTCTATTGCTGCCCCAGTCTATTGCTGGCCAGTCTATTGCTGGCCGACACGGTTCCTGGCCGGGCTCCGCCAGGGCAACGCCCTACGGGCACGGAAACTCCAGGCAGTCCAGCGAGTCGTTGTCGGTCGGATCGACTCCGCAGGCACCGAACGGAGCCGCCGGAATGATCGGTGGATTCCCGAACAAGAAGCCGAGGAAGCAGATTGCGTCGGCGATGTTCAGGCCACCGTCGTCGTTACAGTCGCACGCGTCCTTGCATTGGAGGTCGTTGGGCCCGAGCGGGCCAGGGAAGCTGAAGCCGAGCAAGAAGATCACGTCCGCGATGTTGAAGGAAGAATCAATGTTGCAGTCCCCGCGGTCGAAGAAGCCGCAGTCATCGGGGATGCCATTCATGTCGTCGTCGAGGCTCGTACCCGAGGCGATATCGCACTCGTCCGGGATGCCGTTCTCATTGCAGTCATTGCTCGCGCCGGTCGCCAAGTCGTCGCTGTCGAGCATGCCATTCATGTTGCAGTCGCAGAGGGTTCCTGGAGAGACCGTCAACTGAACTGGCAAGGTTGTAACGAAGTTGCAGGCATTCGTGACGACGACGTCATAGCTGCCCGCGTCGGCGGGCGTCGTCGTTGCGATGGAGTACGTCGCCGTGGTTGCTCCAACGATGTCGAACCCGTTCTTGCGCCACTGATAGGTCAATGGACTGACCGAGTCCGCGACTACCGTGAAGTCCGTCGTGAAGTTCTCGCAGGTAGTGAGGGGCTGTGGTGGTGTTACGATCTGCGGTAGCGAATCGACGCTGACGTCAAAGGTCTGCGACGTGACGGTTGTGCACGACGACGTCACAGCGATCGAGTAGCTGCCCGCATCCGTTGCGACGACCGGCGACAGCACCAACGTCGTGCTGGTGGCAGCCGGGATCGGGTTGCCGTCCTTGAACCACTGGAAGGTCAACGGCGCCGGGCCCGTTGCGGCAGCGGTCAGGTTCGTCGTGCCACCTAGGCAAGCGAAGGTGTTCCCAGGGACGACGTCGAAGGCCGGGTCGGCGAGGACGGTCAACAGCGCGGGTGTGGACGTCTGGCTGCCGCACGAATTGCTGACGACGACTGTGTAGTCGCCCGAATCGCCGCTGGTTGCCGCGGGGATCGTCAGCGTCAGACCAGTCTCTCCAGGTATTGCGGCGCCGTCTTTGCGCCACTCGTAGAAGAACGGTGGACTGCCGGCGGGCGTCACCGAAAACATCACGTTGTCGCCGGGGCACGTCACAGCCGGACTGGGACCGGTCGTGATCGAGGCTGGAGTTGTCACCGACACGGTGACGACGCTGCTGTTGACCGTGTTGCAGGTGCCGATGACGCTCACGTCGTAGACGTCCGCGTCGCTCAGGGTCAGGTTGGTCAGCGAGAACGAACTGCCGGTGGCACCGGCGATCGGCGTTCCATTCTTGCGCCACTGGTACGTCAAACCGGTACCTGTTGCCGTGACGTTCATTGTGACCGAGCTCCCCAGGCAGCCGATCTGAGGCACAGGCTGCACCTGTATCGCGACCGGATCGAGGAGTGAAAGCGCCACGGCCACCGAAGTTGCCGTCCCGCAAGGGTTGGTCAACACGACGTCGTAGTTACCGACGTCACCAGCGGCAATGTTGGTCAGGTTCAGCGTCGCTGCGGTGGCGCCGCCAATGGGAGTGCCGTTGAAGCGCCACTGATAGAAGATCGGGCCAGACCCAGTGGCTGCCACGGTAAACGACGGGCTGCTGCCCGGGCATGCGCTCTGGGCGCTGGGTTGCAGCGTGACCGCGAGTGGCGATTGCACAACGACTTCGACCGCCGCACTGGTTGCGGTCCCGCACGCATTGGTCACGACGACATCGTAAAGGCCAGCGTCGACGAGCGCCGCGCCGGCGACGGAGTAGGTGGCACTGGTGGCGCCCGGAATGGGCACACCATCCAGTGACCACTGATAGAACAGCGGGGGGGTACCCGTCGCTGCCACGTCCACTGTCAGTGGGTCACCAATGCAAAGCGTGTCGGGCAGCGGGTCCGTAGCAATCTGGGGCGGCAGGCAAGGCACGCTGCAGAACTCGTCGAAGTATTTTGCGCGCAGGTGATCCACGACCTGGTTGCGTTCTGCGACGGTCAGGGCTTCGCCATAGACGAGGATCTCGGCTACTTGCATTTGCACGTGCGTGCTGCCGGTCATTTCTGCGCCGACCAAGAAACGTTGCCCCGACGTGCCGTAGGTGTGCATCAGATTCGTCAGCGGCACGCCGTCTAC
>JBCCHQ010000104.1:0-22094 GCA_039028735.1 Planctomycetota bacterium
CTTCGGAGTACTCGCGCACGGTGCGCTCTACGAATCGCTGCGACGCTTAGTCGAGCTCCGCCGCACGCACCATATGCAGGCGACGCTTGACGTGCTCACCAGGTACCATCAGTCCTGACTCGTAGCTCCCCAGATGAGCGGTCAAGAGAATGAAGCCATCCCGCGAATCGAAGAGTCGCCGCCAGTGCGGTTCCCCTTCCACGCGCAGGTCGATCTCCGCCTTGTCGCGCTGTAGTCGTTCGTACCGTTCGTTGCGGCAACATGCCCAATTCCAGAACGTCCGGAGTCCGCGCCGCCGCCCCCTCCACCACGACGCTGGGCCCAGCACCACCGCCAAGTTAGCGGCCAGGGCGCGGCGGTATCTCGGCAGCGTCAGAAAGAAGAACAGCACGCAGCAGGCGGTGACTGGTGTGAACAGCAGCCGGTGCCGGGCACCCCAGTGGTGCAGATGATGCCAAAACTCGCCCAACACATGGAACGGGCCCAGCCAGCGACGGAAGCGGGGATCCACATCCACGCTGTGAGAGCGGCCATCAGCGCCTTCTTCGGTGGCTGCGATGCCCGACTCGGCAGCGCTCGCATCGAGTTCACCGGCTGCACGGCGACTGGAGTTCGTCAAGAAAACAGCTCCTCACTCCGAAGAAAACCGCTCCGTTTCCTCTCGAAGTCGGTGATTCATCCGGGGTAGACTCTCCCGGCACGCAAACACAGAGAGCGGTTCACCGAACCGGCTTCATTTGACTTCATCACGAGGCGGAAAGAAAGTCGATGCAGCGTACCGACTGTGACGTGGCCATCATCGGTGGCGGTCCCTCAGGAGCAACAGCAGCCTATGTCCTCGCCAAGGCTGGGTTTCACGCGACGATCATCGAAAAGGAGCGGTTCCCACGCTTTCACGTCGGTGAATCCTTGCTGCCTTTCAACCGCGACCTGTTGGGACGCCTCGATCTCGCTGACAAAGTCGATGATCGGGCCTTCCAGCAGAAGAACGGCGCCCACTTCTTGACCCACGATGGCAACTGCGAAAACAACCTCTACTTCGATGCGTATTTCAAGGATCCGCATGACTACGCATGGCAGGTAGAGCGCGCCGAGTGGGACGAGATGCTGCTGCGTCACGCCGAAGATGCCGGCGCCGACGTTCGCGAGGAACATACCGTTCGCCGCGTCGATTTTGCGGCCGGCAACAACCGACTGGAGATCCGCGACCCCGAAGGCAACGACCACGAATTGCGTGCGAAGTGGGTCATCGACGCGAGCGGTCAGAGTAGCTTCGTCGCGAAGCAGCTTGGCATTCGCAAGCCGCTGGAAGATCTACGCAAAGTCGCCCTCTATTCGCACTACAAGGGTGCGGCTCGACGCTGTGGCCGGGAAGAAGGCAACATCGGTCTAATCTTCGGTGACCGTTGTTGGTTCTGGTACATCCCGTTGCGCGATGACACCGTCAGTGTCGGCTGCGTCACGAACCGCGACCGCTGGCAATCCGGTACGAGCGCCGAAGAGTTCATGGAAGAACAAATCGCCAATTCCCCGTACATCGAACGCTGCCTCGAGAACGCCGAGCGGGTCCGCAAGGTGCACACGGCGTCTGCATTCAGCTTCCAGGCGGACAGCTACGTCGGCGACGGCTGGCTGCTGGCGGGCGACTCCGCTGCCTTTCTCGATCCAATCTTCTCGACCGGCGTGATGATCGCGATGGAAAGTGGCGAACTCGCGGCGCAGACCTTGGTGCGCCACCTGCGCGCCGGTAGAGAGCTGCAGCCAGCGCACTTTCAGCGTTATGAAAAGAAGCTGCGCCGTTGGACCGACACTTGTTTCGGCGTGATTCGTGCGTTCTACCACCCCAGCTTCGCTTCCTTGTTCTTCAATCCGAAGCCGCGCTACCAGAAGGCGATGGCCCCGTTCTTCGCGGGGCAGTTCAACCTGGGTCTGAAGGCTCGGATGTACTTCCAATTCTTCTTCTGGGTGCTCAAAGCCAGCGAGCGCTGGGACTTCCTGAAAGACCCGCGACCCGCCGAGTCTGCCACCTATCACGGATAGGTAACCAAGATCACGATGTCCGTAACGGCTGCAGCCAAGTCACCCATGATGCAACTGCGCCGGGCTCCAGCCATCGTGCTCACCGTGTCGCTGCTAGCAGTTGCGACCGGCTTTGGTTGCCGCAGCTTCGGCCGGCCGCCGGCAGCGCTCTTGCACGCACTCGGAGCGCAAACGCAGCCGACCGCGTCGGGACGCGCCCAAGCGCGTGTGACATTGCGTTCGCCGCAGGTCAGCGGCGAGTTCCACGGACTGCTAGTAGCGACGCGAACTCCTACTACCAAAGTCCGCATGCTGCTGCTCCCAGACCTCGGCTCGAGGATCCTCGATGTGATCGCGACCCAGGACCGACTTTGGGGAACGCTACCGGGCGGTCAGCAACGGCTCGACGTGGTTCGCGGGCGGGCGGCGCCACGTCGCTTTCTGACCTTTGCTGGGCTGACCCTTCTCGAGGCCCACATTCCCGTCGACGAGTCCCGCATCACCGGTGCACGCGCAACAGCCGCTGGCTGGCAAGTGCACCTCACCGCCACATTCCCGCGCCTCAGAGTCCTCGCCGACATAGATACCGACGGTCAGGTGATCGCGCGCCACTATCGCTACCGCGGCGTCTCCTGGTCGGAATACGTAAGCAGCGACTCCCGCACGATCGAAGGAAGCGACTTCGAAATGACGATCGATCAGATCGTCTGGGAGGACGACCCCGAGCTACCCGAGGCACTCTTTCTTCACGGTAGTTCTTGATCATGGGGCGCCTGCTGCGTGCCGCCGGCACTATCGTCGTCGACTCCCGCCGAATCATCGCGGCGCTCCTCTTAGTCTTCACTTGCGCTACGGCCGCACTCTTTGGCCGCTTCGAATTCGAGTCCGACTTGGCGACGCTGTTCCCTGCTGACCACGAAGCGGTATCGCTGCGGCGGCTCGTGGCTGGCGATTTGACAGCCACCGAGAACCTGCTCGTCATCGTCCACGGTGACGACATTGCCAGACGATTACCGACGATCGTGGCCAGGCTCGAACAATCACCCCACCTCGTCAGCGTGGTCGCAACGAAAGAGCAGTTCCTCGGGACCACGGCGGCTGTCATCCGCAACGCTCCCGTACCATTCTTGCCAACAGACGTGCTCGAAGCGCTGCGCCAGCGACTTTGCGGTCCAGACCGCGAACAGGTGCTCGACGAACTCGAAGCACGTATTGCCGAAGACCCGCTGCTTGGCCTCGAGTTGGCTCGTCGCGACCCGCTGCGCGTGCGCGAAGTCATGCAGGACTACGCGCAGGCTCAGGTCCCAGCGAGCTTCGATGCTAGTTCGCCGTTCCTACTGCTGAAGGACCGCCGGACGGCCTTCTTGCGACTGCAGGGTCGCTACCGCTCCGTCGATCTCGACAAGACTCATGAGCTGCTCGACGATATCGAAGAACGGCTCAGCGACGTTGACCATCAACTGGTCGGAGCCCACGTCATCGCACGGGCGACAGAGGCCCAACTGCGACAAGACTTGATCTGGTCGATGACTGGAGCCTGCATCTTGATCTCGTTGTTCCTGGTGGGGTCGACTCGTCGTCGCCTCGATCCTGTGATCTTGATGGTGCCGTGCGGAGTCGTGCTGGTCTGGGCGTTAGGTCTCGGCGGGTTGCTGTTTGGCCCCCTGACGCCACTCGCAACTGGCGCCGCAGCCGTGCTTGCCGGCCTCAACGTCGACTTTGGCATCCACTTTGTCGGGCGTTTCCGCGAAGAGCGACGACGCCGTGACGTGCGTGCAGCGCTGATAGAGACCAGCGCCCGCGCTGGTGTCCCCCTTGCAATCAGCATGGCGACAACGGTCGTAGCCTTCTCGTCGTTGGGCCTCAGCAACTTCCATGGCCTATGGACGTTCGGTGCGCTGCTCGCGCTCGGAGTCCTACTCTCCTTCGTTTCGGCCTTGAGTGTGATTCCGCTACTCCTCTTTGGCACGATGGGAAGCGGCGCTGCTGCAGTAGCGCAGCCTCGGCAGACGAGCTCTGTGATTCGGGCCGCCCAGTCGATGCTCGGCAGTCGCTCGGCGATACCAATACTGGTGGTCATGCTGCTGGTCGCCGGCGCCGGTTGGACAGCGGCGTTGCGCGGAGATCTGAGCTTTGACGCCGACACCCAACGCCTGCGTCGTAGCGACGATCCGATGATCGCAGCCGCCCGTGAGATCGAAGAACAACTGCAGCTCGCACCCTTTCCGATCGCCGTGTTGATCCCTGCTACGACACCCCTCGCTGCGTGCCAAGCCGGCTTTCAAGAACTCGAACAACAAGGGGCGATCGCTAGTTCCTTGGGCATCCACCGCGCGATGCCAACACCCGCCGGTGTCCAGCGTGCCGCGGACTTTCGCGGCAGTGTCGGCGACTGGGTACCCGACGTCCTTGCGTCGTTGAACAACCGCGGCTTTGTCGCCGCTGCCTTCCGCGACACCCTCGAGGAACTCGCCACACTACTGCAACGCGATCCACTGCCTTTGGACCCCGAGATGCGCACGTGGCAAGGCACGGACTACTGGCTGTTTCATGTGCTCGCGACACATACGCCCTGGACCCCCGAGGCTCGCCGCATTCTGGAGAGTGCTATTGCTGATGCGATTCCTGGCACGAAGACCGTCACGACGATGGGACTCGCTGACGAACTGACGGAGATCTTGACAAGTGACCTCGTGCGCTGCGGCTTGTTCGCAGCGATCGGTGTGCTGCTGATCGTCTTCGTCCTCGTCCGGGGCAAGGTCTTGGCGTTGATCGCCCTCACACCGACCCTGGCAGCTGTAGGTCTCGTGTTCGGATACCTCGTGTGGACAGGCGCGCCGATTCACCTCGGAAACGTCGTCGTGTTGCCGTTCCTGATCGGCCTCGGTATCGATGACGGAGTTCACATGGTGGTGCGCTACCGTGAGGAGCTGCGTCACGGAAGCGCGCAGGACGTTGCGATACTGGCCGTCCTTGCAAGCTCGGGAACCGCCGTGTGGCGCACGAGCGTGACAACGTTCCTGGGGTTCGGCTCCCTCGTCTTTGCCGGCAGCCCCGCTCTGCAATCCCTCGGAGCCCTGATGGCACTCGGCATCGCCACGTGTTTCGTCACGAGCATCGTGATCATTCCAAGGCTACTCCAGTGGGTCCCATCGCAGCAGGAACTGCGTACGCAAGACCTCGAACCCGAGACGCTGCCCTAGACGGTAGTGCTCGTCGCCGGTAGTCTGCGCCCCTGCAGTCCGACTCACACCCAGGAGACAGTGGTATGCCGAAGATCGGCTCTCGATTCTATCGCCTCCTCGATCGTTTCTTCGTGCCGCGCGACCTCCGTCTCTTCCATCGTTCGCGCAACGTCGCGGCGATTCCGCCTGCGACCATCCGCTACGGTGGCAAGGTTGCGTACGGCGAGTGGTGCCACGTGATCGGGTTGTTCCAAGCATTGATCTACCATCACTTGGAGAGAAAAACCGGAAACCAGATACTCGATGTCGGCTGCGGCATGGGGTTGGTCGGAATGGCCGCAACACCGTTCACTGCGGACGGCGGTCACCTGACCGGAATCGATGTCAACGCGGCGGCCATCGACTACTGCCAAGATGCGCTCGGTGGCACTAACGCTTCGTTCTCTCTGCTCGAGACGGCAAACCAGATGTACTCCCCGGGAGTCGCCAAGGAGCAAGCGCAGTGGACAATCGGTGACGCGTCGATGGACCTCGTCACAGCACTGTCCGTTTGGACTCACTTTCAGGAAGCCGACGCGAGCTTCTATCTCGCGGAGGTGAAGCGCGTTTTGAAGCCAGGCGCAACGGCCATCATCTCGTGGTTCGAACTCGACAGCGTCTACGAGGAAGCCGTCCGCAACGACCGCGTCGAAAGGTGGGTATTCGACACTCCCTGTGAAGGCTCGGCTGGCTGGCGCTATCCCAGTTGGGTCCGCGTGCCGGAGAATGCGATTGGAGTCGAGGTCGAAGCGCTCGCCAGCGTGATCGCGGCCAGCGGACTCGAGCGAGTCGCGACCTACCCAGGAGCGTGGAAAGTCGACGGTGGCTTCTACTATCAGGACGTTCTCGTGCTCCGACGGCCCATCGACTAGCTCCACTTGCTAGTTCCACTTGCTGGCGCCGCAGGTGTGCCCCTTGCCGCCCTCACCAGAGCTGCCTATAGTGTGGCTCACTGCTCAAACGGGTACTGGCTGCAGCTTACGAGAGGACCAAGACGATCGCCGGCAAGCTCGCTCGCACCTACTCAAGCTCTTTGCTGGTACCGCCGCCGCTGGTCTGGACGCGGCTGGTTTGGACGCTGCCGGCCTGTGCCCTCTTGGTCTGCGCGCTCTTGTTCGGTGCGGCGTCGTCGCGTGCTTTCGCACAAGAGAGTGATCCCTCGCACGCTGCAGCGAAGGAAGCGGCTACCGCAAAGCGAGCGCAGGAAGTACTGGATCGACTGGCGCTGAAGCAGCAATCGTTGCAGACGATGACCGCGGATTTTCGTCAGGAAGTCACGACGCCCCTGACGCTCCGGCCAATCGTGTCGAAAGGCAAGTTGTCGTTTCGGCGAGAGCCTGCCTGCGCGTGTTTCACGATCACGGAACCACGCCCATCGATCGTGCGCTTCGACGCTGACAGCTACCAAGTCTATCGTCCTCGCGAGAAGCGCGCCGAGCGCTTCCTCCTCGAAGACGGCGACCTGGCGGCCGCACTAGTACAGGTGCTCGCGCCACGCACGACCGAACTACAGAAGTCGTTTCGAGCGACTGCCACCGAGGTCGACGGCAACGTTGTCGTCGAGCTCCACCCGACGGCTGCTGAGATGCAGCGCTACTTCACACGGCTCTCGCTAACGGTCGACGACAAGAAGACCGAGTTACGCGCGATCGGCTACCGCAACAAGGACGGCGACACTGTCGAAATCACACTCAGTGATGTGCAGCTCGACCCACAGCTGGATGCGACGACCTTCTCCGCGGCGCTGCCGGAGGGAACCGAAGTTCTCGTGCACCAGCTGAAGAAGAGCTGAGGCCGTGGATCTACAACGCTTTCGCAACGCACCTGGAATTGGCCTCGGAGTCCTCGGCCTCGTTACCGTGCTCGCGGGCTACCCTTGGCTCGTCGAACTGGCTACGGATGAGTCTCGCTTGCGCCCCATCGCGTTGACGATTGGCGCCGTCACTCTAGTCGCGGCTATGGCTCAATGGCGGTTGGGACGCACGTTCACAGACACGATCCACCTGCTGCTCGCGACGGCGCTGGCCGCGGCGGCTGCCGTTTGGCAACTGCACGCCCTCCTGCTGGTCATTCCGGCGTTCGCGTTCTTCGGACTGGCTTGGCTCTGCTTGCGCAGCTTGAAGGGTACGTCGGTGATCGAGCAGATGGCGAAGTTGATCCAGCCCCTCGCCCCGACATTCATCGCCCCCTACTGCCGTCGCTGCACGGTGTGTTGGGCAGTACTATTCTTGGCCTACGGCGCAGTGCAGGTGATCCTCGCTGCTACCAGCAACCATGACGGCTGGCAGTTGTTCTCGCGACGCATCGGTCCGTTGGCGATAGGTGCCTTCTTGGTCGCTGAGTACTTCGTCCGCAAAACCTACTTTCGCTACTACGAGAACCGATGGTTCGATCGGCTGCTTGCGCGAGCCTTCCCTGCCGAACGCACAGAGATGGGGCGACGCTCGAAGGCCTACATCGAGGAAGTTGAGGCTCGTGGGCTGACCGGCGCATCGCCTACCATCACCCAGGCACAGACTTCCCACGGATAGCCCCTACGCCACGACGGGCCCATACACCACGACGAACACCTGGAAAGCGGCAGCTGGGGTAGCGCGCTTGCGCCGCAGCTGGGAAACTCGAAGCTCCATGATCCAAAGGCCAGAACGAAACTTGCCCGACAAGTCACCTGATGAGGAAACACCGTTTCTCGCGTTGGCGCGCACTCATCGCGTCGCTGACGCCTGCAACGCCGCGCGTGAGGTGCTCGCGATTGGCCCGCAGCAGATCGACGTCTTCGAATCGCTCTTGCGTGACGCGACAGGCGGCTTGACGGATTCTTTCGCTACTACCCTCGCACAATCGAGCTTGCCGCGATCGCTGATCGACGTTTGCTTGCTCTCGTGCTGGCTCGGTACACGCACCGCATGGGAGCAAAGTGGCACCGACGCGTTAGAAGCTGTCGCGACTGCTCATGGTTCAGCCTACGGACGCTGGCTCAGCCAGGTGCGCCAAGCAGAACTCTTCATCGCTGACAGCAAGCACAGCGACGCCGAAAGTCTGGTGGCTGAATCGATCGACATGCTGGAGGCACAAGCGGACGGTGTCATCCGTGACCACTGCCTGTCGCTGTTCTTCCAGCTCTTGGGCAACTGTCGAGAAGCTCGCTTCGAGTGTCGCGGCGCACGCGACGCACTCGCCCGGGCCTCGCAGATCGAGAATTCACGACGCTTCGGCAGTCGCTGGTGCACAGCGCTGCACTACGCCGGCTTGCTGCGAGAACGCGGTCAGTACGAGGACGCGCTAACCATCCTGACCTCGGAAGCGCTTCGTACCGACGCGGCGAAAGAAGAGCGGCGCGCGGAGCTCGCTGCCCTACACTTGAGTGCTGTGCGTGCCGCCAGCGCAGCTGCAGACAGCAAACTCGCATTTCGCGAAGTCATGGCGGCAGACGAGATCCTGCATCGCGACGCCGCGACAGGAGCCATGGCGCAGTGCCAATGGCTTCAGGGAGAGCTGCTGCTGTGCTCGGGGCTCGTGGAACAACTCCTCGACAACCACGATGAAGCCGAGGATCTGCTGCGCGCGGCCGCTGCCGCGTTCGTCAGCTCTGACGGGTACGACCCGTGTGGCCATCTGGAGGCGTGGATCGTCTTGGCCGAGGGATCGTTTCGGCGAGCGGGCGCCCGCGAACTCTACGACGAAATCGCGGACGTAATCGGGAACTTCAACGGGCCGTACACACCTGCTGTGATCGGCCGCTTGATCGCACTGGAGACGTTCCGTTTCGCAGGGGACCACCCACCGCCAACAGAACGGTACCGGCAACTGCTCAAAGCAGCCAAGCAGATCATCTCGCCCGAACTCGCGTTTCGAGCTCTCGCCAATCTCTATCAGTATGCGATAGGATTTCTGGACCAGTTCGATCAAGCTTCGCTGCTCGTACGTTTGCGCAAGATGGCCGACAAGATCGAACCAGACACGTTCCCTTCCCTCTATCAACGGCTCGTGACTGACCGTTACCAATACGCTGTCGAGGCCCGCCTGGATCGCCATTCGCGGGGCAAGCGCTGACTTTTTGGCCCTTCGGCAGCCAGTTCCTGTCCAGTTGAGTGTGCCCTATCGACGCACAGTCGCGCAAAACACTGCTGCCTTCTGGAGTTACCGTGCACCCCCTCGCCCCCCAGCCGGGGCAGCCGAGAGTTGTCAGCAAGACCATGCGTCCGTACACTAGGAGCCGGGCTAGAATCTCGTAACTAGAAGAGGTCTGTCATGAAACGCATCCTAGTTCTCTCCTTCCTCCTTTGCGCCTTCGGCGCGACGCAAACGGCTCAGGGCCAGGGTGCCATCGCCGACATGGGGGCAACCTGGGAGTGGACCGGCACGGTCGGCAACGGCAACTTCGACGCGGGTTCTGGCGACCAGCTGTTTCGCCAGTGGTGGTGGCAACAAGGAGCCGGCGGCGGCGCCACGACCGCTCCGCTGATCATGTCTTTCCCGACCACCCAAACCTACGTTGGCAACACCGCGACGATCTCTTGGAACGGAGCCGCTTGGCAGCGGCAGCTACTCGTGACGATCACCGGCGGTGCCGGTACCGCAAGCGTGTTGCAAGAGATGACGATCACGAACTCCAGTGGTAGCTCCAGTAACGTGCGCCTGTTCGCCTACGTCGACAACGACATCGCTGGCTCCAGCAACGACTCGGCGGCGATGGTGAACAACGATCCGTTTCATGTTCGTGCCAGCGATGGGGCGCCGTACTCCGACTTTCTCGGCGTCGCGGCAGACCACTACGTCGTCGCCGCCTACAATACGGTGCCGGCGATGATCGAGAGCGGCAACAATCTACCAAACACTGGCTATCCGTTCGGCCCGGGCGACTTCACTGCCGCTATGCAGTGGGACCGTGTGATCGCCGATGGTCAGTCGGCAACGGTCTACGCAGTCTTCACGTATGGTGAAGCAGCCGCGCCCCCCGTAGTCATGCCACCAACGGATACGTTCATCCGGGGGGACTGCAACGGTGACATGTCGACCAATCTCGTCGATGCGGTGTTCTTGCTGGGATTCTTGTTCCCGCTCGGGACACCGAACGTTATCGACTGCGACGATTCCTGCGATGCGAACGACGACGGTTCTCTGAACTTGACCGATGCAATCGGGATCCTGAACGCGCTCTTTGGCAACCCGACCATCCCGCTGCCAGGTCCGCTGACTTGTGATGGGGACCCGACGATGGACACGCTGACGTGCGCGATCCCGACCTGCTAGTCGACGAATCCGCGTCAACGAACCCAAGTCAACGAAGGCCTCGATGCGAGCAGCGTCGGGGCCTTTCTTGTTAGCTAGCTGCTGCTGGAAATACGTGCGATCCGCTACCGGGAGCCCATTCGTCATCGATCGACGTGCTGCGACTGCCGAGGATGGACCACGGTACCGAGTGCAGGCTGTAGCGTCGTCGTGCCGGTCTTGTGCGTACCAATGTGGAGCACGATCTCCAAGTCGAGCTCCCTACTTGCGACCTGCCGCCATCAAACGCTCGATGTCCTTCACGGTCTTCGGGATCTTCTTGGAAAGATTGCGGTACCCGGACTTCGTCACGACAATGTCGTCTTCGATACGCACGCCGATCTTCTCATCTCGCAGGTAGACCCCGGGCTCGATCGTAACGACGGCACCTTCTTTGAGTGGTTGCCGCGGGGCAATGTCGTGCACTTCCATACCGAGGTGGTGACCGATGCTGTGATAGAACGCGTCGCCATAGCCAGCCTTCGTGATGACCTTGCGTGCGACGGCGTCCAAGTCGGCCAGCGTCACGCCAGGTTTGACGGCTCGTATTGCAGCCTCTTCGGCTTTCAAGACCAGCTCGTAGATCTCTTTCTGGCGTGGCGTGAACTTGCCGTTGACCGGGAGCGTACGGGTAATGTCTGCGCAGTAACCATTGAACGTCGCCGCCGAGTCGATGCAGATCAGATCCCCATCGCACAGCTCAGCTGAGTTCGCGTGATAGTGCAACACCGTGCTGTTCACACCACTACCGGCAATGCTGTTGTAGCCCGTCCCGCGTGAGCCGTGGGACTTGTAGGCGTGTTCGAGTGTCTCTTGCACATCGAACTCGTTCATTTTCGGCCGCAGCGTCCGCAGCACTTCTTCATAGCCCAACATCGTGATGTCGACGGCCTGCTGAATGAGCGCGACTTCGTTGGCAGACTTGGCACCACGCAGCCGGGCCATCGCCTCGGTGCAGTCTCCGATCGAGACACCCGGGATGCGTTCAGCGACCTTGCGGAACTTCGCGAGATCGGGAGATACCGGCTGCTGAAAGCTCGCGAATGGGTGCACGCACATCAAGCTGCGGCTGCGCAGAGCGGCCTCAGTCAGAAAGCGCGGCAACGCGTAGAGCCGGAAGATCGAGCTAAGTCCGGTCCGCTCGCGCAGGGCGTCGTCGATCGGCGCCCGGAATCCATCCCAACGCTCCATCTCAGGGTCGAGCGGCTTCATGAACAAGCATTCGCGGCGCTTTGGATCGTCATTGCCGGGATCGAGCAACAAGATCGCACCCGGTTCGTCACCGATGCCCGTCAGATACTCAAAGTGAGCATGAGCGCGATAGGAGCCGTTGAGGCCATTTGTGTTCGGGTCGCCGGCGTGAATCAGGGCGATCCCCTTCTTCAGCGCCGTGGAGAGCTTGCGCCGCCGCGCGGCATACTCCTTGGTAGGGATCGTGGTTATCGCAGCAGCGGCCAAGAGGCCTCCTTTCTCGACGGGAAGCCCTGATCATGGCAAGCGCGCCCTGCAGGAGCAACCCCAGCAAGGCCCTCGGAGAACCGACTCTTGTCGCGGGGGCGAGAAACTGGTATCAGCCGGGCCAAATCGACATGCAAATTCGCCGCGATTGGCACCCGACACGCGCTTTTGCGACGGGTCGCCGACTGCTTCGCTCTCTCGAACGATCGAAGGACCAGGGAATGCCAGAAGTTGCCACGGTCTACACGGACGGCGCCTGCCGCGGAAACCCAGGCCCGGGAGGTTGGGGAGTGCTGATCGATGCCGCCGATGGCATCGAGGAGCTGTATGGTGGCGAACCGCAGACGACCAACAACCGAATGGAGTTGATCGCAGCAATCCGCGCCCTCGAGTTCTTCACGGACGGCCAACCGATCGAGATCCACACCGATTCTCAGTACGTGAAGAACGGCATCACGACGTGGATGAAGGGGTGGAAGCGCAACGGCTGGATGACCGCATCCAAGAAGCCGGTCAAGAACCGGGAGCTGTGGGAAGAACTCGACCAGCTAGCGACATCTCGCACGGTGAGCTGGCATTGGGTGAAGGGGCACGCCGGCCACCCCGGGAACGAGCGAGCCGACGAGCTCGCCAATCGAGCGATCGACGAGCTGTAGCCTTTTGGCTCTGACTACCAGCAACCCCGAGAAACTCTCCGCCATCAGCGAATCTGTGGGCTAGGAATCAGTCGCCGGTCGCCGAATGCGTCCTTGCACGTGCCGAATGCGTTCGATCAAGCGCCGTGCATTCTCCCACAGGTGCGCCCCCGCGTCCGTGAATCCCAGTGCGGTGACGGCTGCGGCCGCCGCTTCCAGCGTGCAGTGCGCCATCGGATCGGGAGCCTTGCGAGGACTCAATCCCTGCGGCCTGGGTAGCGGCAAGGCAACGCGCCGAGCAGTCTGAAGTTCCGGCACGCGCCGCAGCATCCGACGAGCTTTGCTCCAAGTGCCGTCCAACAAGACCAGCGTGAGCGGACGCGAAGTCGCCGTTTCGAGATCATCCATCATCGACGGTTGCAAAGGCTCCGCCCCTGCCTGTGGGAACAACACCAACGTGTTGCGCCGGGGGTCTTGTAGCCAGCTACCGTCGAAGCGCGCGTCGCGCAGGCCGAGTTCATGCAGCGAAGCGTCACTCAGGAGACGCGGCACGAAACGGCCGGTGTTGCTGACAAGAGCAATCTCCGTCCGGTGTCGAATCACCGCGACGTGGAACGGCACATGGACGGCTTGCAGCTCGTCGCAAACGCACAGCCCCGGCGGGAAGAAGCAGCGTCTACAACGCCCCACTCGCGTGTAATCATCGATTCCAGTCGGATAGCGAGCCTCGGTCATGCATCCGCCTCAGTGATCGCTTCGAAGAAGGCTGCCACCTTTGCAGGATCCAGCTGGTCGTCGGTGCGTAGACCGGAGCAAACGTCGACGCCGAAAGGGCGCACCGTCGCGATGGCGGCTTTGACGTTGTCGGGACAGAGACCGCCAGCGAGGTAGACCGGTACAGACACCGCGTCACAGATGCGGCGACTGACGTCCCAATCGTGCACGCGCCCCGTGCCACCCAGCTCGGCTTGTGCCGCGTTCGGTCGCCCGGAGTCGAGCAAGATCGTGTCGACGAAGGGCGCCACCTCCCGGGCCTCATCCAGCGCCCGCTCATCTTGAACATGAATGACTTGGACGAGCCCGATCCCAGGGAGGCTCTTGCGCAAATGGTCGTGGGCACCCGGCTCGAGCCGATCGCAGATTTGGATCGTCGTCGTCGCGCAGCGGCGCTGCTGAGCAATGATCTCCTCACTACCGACGCGACTCGTCAGCAGAAACGAAGCCACGCCGACAGGGATCGTGCGTGCGATCGCCGCGATCTTCGACTCGTCCAACACGCCGGGCCCACTGGGCATCGCAGAGACGAGGCCGACGGCGTGCGCCCCTTGCGCGATCGCGATCGCCGCCTCAGCCACCGACGAGATGCAGCACACCTTCACACGTGTTGGCATTCGAAACCCTCTCCTGCGTCGCAACCCCACGTCCCGGCGCGAGACGATAACATGCTTCCGGGGCTGGAACAGCAGCCAGTAACACTCACTCTAAACCACTACCAAAGTTGTAGTTCCGGCGACGAGAGCCGGGTTCGAGTCGGGACTCCACGGGATTCCGCTCAAGCGCCAGCCTGAGCACCCGATCCATGATGCAGAGAGCCTTCGGGGCAGCGACGGTGGTTGAGAAGGGGACGCATGTCTGAAAGAGATCGCAACGGGACGACTGCGGGTGCACGCCCGTGGGCAGCACGCGTACGCAGCGCGATCCTGTTCCTCTCTACGACTCTGCTCCTACTCACGAGCCAACCCTTGTTCGCCGTCGACAACACGCTGGTCAAGAACCTCCGCTGGCGCACTTCCGATGCTTCGGCGACCCAACGCTACTTCTGGCTACTGCTGGCTGCCGCCGCCCTGTGCTTCGCGATCTGGCTGTCGTACACGCTCTACGTACGTGTCGCTACTCGGATGCGCCGCAAGGGACGTCGCCGACAGTCACGCTTCCCGCAGCGCCCAGTGACGCCAACGGCACCCTACACTCCCAGCGCTCCCGCCTGGAAAGTCAGTGGGATCGACACCAGCACGAAGGCGCGCGCAGTCATTCGCCTGATCCAGGGAGAAGATGTCGACGAGGTCGCCAACGAGCTCGGCGTGACCACGGCGCTGTTGCGCGACTGGGTGGAGCGCTTCCTCCGTGCCGGACGTCTCTCGCTCGATCCGGAGAGCTCTTGGTCACCTGGAGGCCGCGTCTAGGCAGACGCTATTCGTTGCGTTCCGGCTGTTCGTCACTTGCTTCCGCCGCCCGCTCTCCAACGTCGTCTTCATCGTCGTGTAGGATCCGTACTGCCGGAGTCTGGAGGTCATCGAACTGCCCTCCGCGCGTCGCCCACACGAACGCAATCAGAGCAGACACTGCAAACAGCAACGCGAGGGGTAGCAACACGTAGAGCACGCTCATCAGGCGCTCCTCGCCAACGTCACGGGTCGCGCGTCCGAGTCCATCAACGCGGCCGGCCGCCGCTCGGAAGCAGGTCGTGGTGCGACGAAGAGACGCGCTCGGTAGGAGCTGACGATCACGGTCAAAGAGCTGGTTGGCATCAACAACGCCGCCACCAGCGGGTGCACCAGTCCAGCGATCGCCAACGACGCTCCAATCACGTTGTAGCCGAGAGAAAAGAGTAAGTTGCGCCGGATGACTCGCACCGTGCGGTCCGCCCCGCGAACAAGTTCGGCGACGCTAGAGATGTCCCCGTCGCCAAGGTACACGTCGGCGGCAGTCAAAGCAGCTTCAGCACCGCCATGCATCGCAACACCCACCGATGCCGCTGCGAGCGCTGCCGCATCATTGACACCATCGCCGACCATGACAGTCGCCGTACCGTCCGCACCACTGGCTTCGACGATGCGCAGCTTCTCTTCCGGCGTCACGGCACCATGGCACACGGCCGAATCGATCCCCAGTTCGGCGCCGACGGCGTCCACGACATCTCGATGATCACCAGACAGGATCCCAACGCTCCACCCGCGCTGTCGTAGCTGCTCGATCGTCGCCGCGGCACTGCTGCGCAGTGCGTCGCCGAGCGCCGCAACTCCTCGAACCTTGCCGCCAATCGCGACCAGGATCGGCGTGTGACCTCGCTGCACGGCATCATCGAGGACGCTGCGCTGTTTGGCCAAGGCTTCTTGGGGTAGCTGTTCTTGCAGGAAGCGAGCGGAACCGACGATCAACGGCTCACCACACCAAGTCGCTCGGATGCCACCTCCCAATACTTGCTCGACATCGGTCACGTCGGCTCCGTCGAAGTCGCTTCCGGCCGGTGCCGATGCCAAGTCGCGCACCAAAGCCACGGCAATGGGATGCGAAGATTGTCGCTCGACCGCAAGCAACGCCGCTCGTGCAGTATCGTCACCGTGCCAAGACAACAGGCGCAAGCACCCCTCGGTCAACGTACCGGTCTTGTCGAGCCACAGCACTCCCGGCTGGTGCAACTTCTCGAAGACATCGCCGCCCTTGATCAACAGCCGCGCGCGCGCAGCTTGACCAATCGCCGCGGCCACCGCGAGGGGCGTCGCCAGCCCCAATGCGCAGGGGCAGGTTACGACGAGAAGCGCGATCGTATGGTCCAGCGCTACTTCAGGAGCAAGCCAACTCCAAACACCCGCCGTCAACGCAGCAAGACTGAGGACGACCGTTACGAACCACCGAGCCAACCGATCGGCCAGCTTCACGATCCGTGGCCGCCGCTGCGCAGACTCTTCGACGAGTTGCATCAACTGCGCAACACGGGTGCACTCGCCGGACTGTTCGACGCGGACCCGGAGAGGCGCGGTGAGATTGATCGTACCGGCGAGGATCTGATCGTCGCGAGCCACGGCAACGGGCCGCGACTCCCCGGTCATCAACGCAACGTCGAGATTCGATTGGCCAGCGAGGACACGACCATCGGCGGGTACGACATCACCGGCAAGCACTTCGACTTCGTCGGTGGCGACCAAGGCGCTGACCGGCACTTCCTGGACCTCATCTCCAGAAACCCGGCGTGCCCAGCGCGGTGCCAACGAATACAGCAGCTGGCTTGCCTCAGCGGCGCGACGCTGCTGCCGACGCTGCAGGAAACGTCCCACCAGCAGCAAGAAGATCAAAGCTGTCACGGACTCGAAGTAGATCTCCCCGGTACCGGTAATCGTGTTGATCGCGCCGCCGACGAAGCCGGCCAGAATCCCAATCGAGATCGGCAGATCCATGTGCAAGACGCCAGCGCGGAGGGCACTCCACGCGCCGCGAAAGAAGACGATTCCACCCCACGCCACAGCGGGAACGGTCAACAGTAAGCTCGCCCAGCGAAACAGATCGGAAAAGTTCTGCTCCATGCCGTGCAAAGCGCCGCCGTAAAGAGCGAACGCAATCAGCATGACGTTGCCAGCCACGGCACCAGTGATCGCAATCTTCAGCAGGAGTGCGCGATCCTCGCGCCGCACCTGTTCGTCTCGGCCATCCCCGCGCGGGGCCTCGGGTGCATAGCCAAACTTGTCGAAGTGGCGTGCAATCGCTGAGAGCTGCACGCGTGTGGGGTCCCAGTCCACGCAAACCCGCGAACGCCCCAGATCTACACGGACCTCTGCAACTCCTGGCAGTTTCTGCCCAATGCGCTCGAGGAGCCAGACGCAGGCGGCGCAATGGATCGCGTCTACATGCAGATCGACGGCCATCCGCCCAGCAGGAAGGGGTCGACTGTAGAGGCGTTGGAACTCGACGTCGTCAAACTCAGCGTACGTGCGTTGCCCGGGTGCAGGCGGCCGACCAGACAGCTCGTCTCCTTGGCGCTCGCGCATCTCATAGAAACGATCGAGGCCTTCGCCGTGGATCATGGCATAGACGGTGCGACAACCGGCGCAGCAGAACGAATCACCGTCGGGCTCCTGCAGTGGCGCTGGTACTGGGAGACCGCAATGGCGGCAGCTACAGCTTGCCATAGCATCGCCGTTTCGCGTTGCGACCGTAGCTCTCGGAGGGTTGGTCGCTTGGCCGTCAGTCGTTGGCGCAGCACGGGAGGTCATCCGCTTCGATCCCCTTCACGTGCTCGAGTGCGACGAGCGGGGTTTGTTGCGCGTCACCGACGTTCGGCGGCGCCACCCCGATTGCATCCAGACGGCCAAACACAGTCAGACAACCGAGCAAGACCAACACGGCTGCAGACAAACGCGGTACGTGTTTGCCGAGTGGTTGGGCGAGCCGGTGCACCCCGTAACCCAGCCCCAGCAAGATCGGCAACGTCCCCCCCCAGAACGCGATCATGACCACAGCCCCCGACAATACACTCCCCGTCCCAGCGGCGACAATCGCAAAAGCGTACAGCCAACCGCAGGGCAAGAACGCAGACAGTGCTCCGATCACGAAGGCTCGCAGCGGCGGGGACGTCGTGCGCACACGCGCGACACGGCCACTGACAAAGGTCGTCAACCAACGTGGGGCGAGGCCATGCAGCACTCGGTTGACTTGGCTCGGAAAGAACGCCGTCACACCCCAGCCGATAATCAGAAGCCCAGCCACGACGGACGCAAGCCTCTGCATGCCGGCGAAAGAGCCCGCAAAGTCCAACGATGCCCCTAACGCTCCTGCGACCGCACCCAGCGCGCTGTAGGCCAGCAGCCTCCCCAGCGAGTAGCAGCCGTGACTCTGGTGACGACTCCAGGCTGTGCGAGCCCCCCCGCTGTAGAACGCCACGAGACCCCCGCACATGCCAGCGCAGTGTAGGCTGCCGAGAAGGCTCGCAACGAAAACAGAGACCAGCAGCGTGATCATTGGGTTCAGTCTACTTTCAGAATCTGCGTTTCTTCATGAAACGTCAGGTCCTCGCCTCTTTCGCAGCGGAAGTTCAGCTTCCAGGGCCCAGCTCGTCGTCCCGACAAGACCCTCCCCACGTAGAAGCCCGGAGCTGCCTCCGTCAGCTCTACTTTGGAAACCAGCTTTGGACGGGTCACGTGGAACGCCTCCAGCGAGATGTTGGCCTCGTGGATCGCACTGCCGGTGGCATCGGCGACCTTCAACCCCACCTCGGTGAAGCCTCCAGGATTACGACCGAACTCGATGACGTCGAATTGCCAACCTAGGCGCGCGCCGTCTTGCCGTTGCCTCTGCTCTTGGTCCCAACGCAACGCTTTGGCGTAGTAGTCGGGTTCTGCCGCCAATGTCGGATGGGTCGAAGCTACGTACAAGGTTGTGATGTCGGCGATTGCAGTGAGACTCAAGAAGGCCCCGATTGCGATCGGCCACTGCCAACCCTTCTTCATGTCTTGCTCTTTCTCTCGTAACCAAGTCTTGTTGCGAACATTCCACGACTAAGGTTTGCGTCGTGGACCACGCAGCTGCACTTCTTTGATCTCCTCGAACGTGCCCACATCATCGCGCACACGAATCGAAACCTTCTTGCGCCCATTGTGAAATGCGTCGTCGGGCAAGATCACAAAGAGACTCGCGACGCGCGACTTTCCAGGTTCTACCGTCATGGGTATCTCTGCACTAACGATTCGCGCACCCTCGGAAACCGGAAGGTCAATCGTGTAGGTTCGTCGGTCGCTAGCGCGGTTTGCAACGCGAACGCGTAGGGAGTTGCTGATTTCCCCGGGACCGGCGGTCGCAAAAGGCGCCTGCCCCTTCACCTTTGTGATCACGGTTACTTCCGCGGTCTCGCGTGTGACCAGCTGCCCAACGAGCAGCGACAACCCGAGCAAGATCACCAACGGATACAGAATCAAACGTGGCCGCAGGAACCTACGCCCTTCTCCGGCCAGCTCGGCTTGCGAACTATAGCGGATCAGACCGCGCGGACGCCCAATCTTGTCCATGACAGCATCGCAAGCATCGACGCACTGCGTACAGTGGATGCACTCCATCTGCAGCCCATTGCGAATATCGATCCCGGTTGGACACGTCGTCACGCACTTGTGGCAATCGACGCAGTCGCCGTCTTGATCGCTCTTCTTCTTGCCTTTGTGCCGCTGCTCGCCGCGCGCTGCATCATAGCCAACGATCAGCGACTGTCGGTCGAGCAGCACGGACTGCAGGCGACCGTACGGGCACGCCACGAGGCAGGTCTGCTCGCGGAAGAACGAAAAGTCGAACATCATCGCGACCGTCGTCCCGGCCATGACCAAGAACGCTGTCGGGTGCTCGAGCGGCGACTGCTGCACCCAGCGAAACAAGCGCTCGACGCCGACGAAATACGCGAGGAACGTATGCGCTAGAAACATCGACACCAACAAAAAGACGCCGTAGCGCAACACTCGACGGCCACTGGAGCCTTGGCGATCGGCGGCGAGTAGTTTGGCCCGCCCACCCTCGATGAGGCGCTCGAGCGGTCGATACAGGAACTCCATGTACACTGTCTGCGGACACGCCCAACCGCACCAGACACGACCGAAGATCGCGGTCAGCAAGAAGATCCCGACCAACCCGGTCACTGCGAGCAGCATTAGTAGCATCGTGTCGGTGGCGTGAAACGTGCCGCCCAGCAGGTGGAACTGGCGATCGACGATGTCGAGCAGCAGCAGAGGCTTGCCGTTGAGCTTCAAGTAGGGAATCACCGTGAACGCGAGAATCAGAGCATAGGCGACGACCTGCCGGCGCCGGTGGAAGCGTCCCGGCGATAGCTTGGGGCGCAGCCAGCGTCGCGAACCGTCGCGGTTCAGCGTACTGAGCACCTGCTCGTTGGCTTCCGGAGGAGCGTATGTCATCGGACGCACTTTCCCGTACCTACTGCTGCTCTGGTTGCTTCTCAACGGCTACTGGCACAGCTGCAGTCAAGTCCGGTGGCGTGTACTGCACGAACGTGCCTTCTTTCGCTTTGCCCCCAGGTACGTTGCGTCCGCGCAGCGTACCCACGTAGGCGGCGAGACCGACACAGCCCGCAGGCCCGAGTTCGTCCGCCCACGACTTCATTTCCTTGCCCGGGATACCATCGCGAATCGTCTCGAAGATCGACACGAGGTCGCCGCCGTGCAGCCAGTAGTCGTCGGTCAAGTTCGGACACGCTAGTCCTCCGCCGTCGTCGGCGTGACAGCTGGCACACTTCGTCTTGAACTTCAGAGCCATACCGTTCATCAGCGTGCCGTCGAGCTGCTGCTTGTACAGCAGCTCCTCGGTGATCGTCATCTGGGCAAAGCGAGCGGACTGCAGTTCGAAAGCTTCTGCGGCCTCGGCGTTGAATTCGTCGTGGATCGACGGGCCTGCACCCCAGTGGTAGAACGGGTAGTACAGCACCGAGAAGATGATGCTGCCGATGAACAGATAGACCCACCATCCCGGCAGTGGATTGTCGTACTCCTGAATACCGTCGTAGTTGTGCTCGAGCAGATGATCTTGGTCACTCATCGTTTCTCCTTCTGCCCACCGGCAGTGGATTTCTCTGTAGTACGTTCGACAGCAGCGGCGCCAGCATCTCCATCCTCACGCGGAGTTCGTGGCAGTGCTTCGTCGGCATCGAGCGGCATCTCGAGTGCCTGCTCGAAAGTCGCTTGGTTCTTCTTTCGAAACGCGTAGACAACGACGACGACGAAGAGCCCCATGAAGACCAGCAGGCCGGTCTCTCCGCTGCCCAGCTGTGCGAGAATCGGTGCAAAGCTCGTCATCGGTTACTTCCCTTCCTCGGCCGGCGCCCCACCGGACGCAGCCACGCTACCGACAGCGAGGTCCTTGCCGAGTCGCTGCAGGTACGCGATCAACGCCACGATCTCCTTGTCTTCGAGATTGGGCAGCGGCGGTCGCCCCACTTCGGCATAGGCGCCGTTCAGTCGCAGCCGCGTCTCCTCGAGGCCAGCGGCGATCTGCTGCGCTTGTGCGCGCGCCAATGCTGGTGCGTTCTCGATCTCGTCCCCGTACGGGACGCCGAGTGTCGCCATCGCCTGCACGGTGTTCTTGATGTCGTCGAAGTCCACAACCTGATCTGCGAGGAACCGATAGGGCGGCATGATCGACTGCTCGACCAGCTCCCGCGGGTACATCATATGCTCGAGGTGCCAGCTGTCGGGGAAGCGGCCATGCAGCCGCTGTAGGTCCGGGCCGATTCGGCGCGAACCCCACTGGAACGGGTGATCGTAGATGAACTCACCCGGCTTGCTGTAGTCGCCGTAGCGCTTCGTCTCGGCGTAGAGCGGCCGCACCATCTGCGAATGGCAGTTGTAACAACCATTCGAGATGTATACGTCTCGACCGCGCAACTCTAGCGGCGTGTACGGCTTCACCGCGGCGATCGTCGGCACGTTCGACTTGATCAGAAATGTTGGAATGATTTCAAACAGTGACGCGGACACGACCGCGAGGACAACCATGACCGTGAAGAAGAGGCCGAGACGCTCCCAGCGCCGGTGCCAGTTGGCCGTGAACAAGTGCTCGAGCTTGTACGCGATGCCGGGGAAGTGCCCACCGCTTTCGCGCAACCTCGACGGTGGCAGCGGCGCATCCACGTAGTCTTTCGACAGCGGAGGCGCGCTCTGCACGGGTTCGTCATACTTGCTCGGGCGCGCGCTCCAAGTCATGACGATGTTGTAGAGACACAACA
>JBCCHQ010000105.1:0-22093 GCA_039028735.1 Planctomycetota bacterium
GCAACGTTGGCTTCGATGACGTTGACGACGAACATCTGCTCGTCGAACAGGTTCGTTGGCGTGCCGTTGTCGGTGACCCGCACCGTGAAGTTGTTCGTCGCGCCAACGTGCACAGCGACCGGGGTCCAAGAGATGATTCCCGTGCCCGAATCGATCGTCGCGCCAGTCGGGAACACCTCGAGGCTAAACGTCAGCGTATCGCTGGCGTTGGGGTCACTGGCGTCGACGTCGTAGCTGTACGGAACGCCTTCTTGGCCAGTCGTAACCGCCGTCGTTGTAATCGTCGGAGCCTCATTACCATCGGCCACGGTGACCGTGAACGACTGCAGCCCAGACAGGGGATTGGCCAGATTGTCGTCCGTTACCTGCACGACGAACGGGTGGTCGCCCGCCTGGCTCGAGGTCGGTATCCAACTGATCAATCCCGTAAAGGAATCGATGCCCGCGCCAGCAGGGGCGGTAATCAGTGCGAAGGACAGCGTATCGCCGACGTCGGCGTCCATAGCCTCTACGTCATAGTTGTAGGGGACGAGTTCCGTTGCTGTCAGTAATGGCGTCGACGTGATGACCGGCTGCTGGTTGTTGTCATCGACAACGACCGTGAACGCTTGCTGATCGGTCAAGACATTCGTCACGCTGTCGTCGCTCACTTCGACGATGAAGGCATGAGTACCGGCTTGCAGCAGGGTTGGGATCCATGTGATCAGACCGGTGTTGGGGTCGATCGATGCATTCGACGGCTTCGTGACCAGGCTGTAGGTCAGCATGTCGCCGGTATCGGCATCCGTCGCCATCACGGGATACTCGTACGGCGTTAGCTCGGTCGCGGACAACGGTGCGGTCGACGTGATCATCGGCGGTCGATTGACGTCCGCGACCATCAAGCTGAACACTTGCTCGTCGAACTGCGGCAACACGCCATCATCGGTCACGCGGATCGTGAATGTCCGCATCCCGCTTTCCGTGAAGTCGGGAGTCCACGTGAAGGTCGCCGACGTCGGCGACAGCGGCGTCATCGTGGCGCCACTCGGGCCCGACTCGATCGAGAAGCTGAGTGTATCTCCTGGATCGGGGTCTTGCGCCGTGACGATATAGGTCAGCGGATCACCCTCCGTCGCCATCGTCGGTGCGGTTGAGGTGATCATCGGCGGCTGGTTGACGTCGCCCACCGTCACCATGAACGATTGCTCGACGAACAGCGGAGGGACACCGTCGTCGTCGACGCGAACCACGAACTGAAAAGTACCCATTTGAGCCGTAGTCGGCGTCCAGGTGACCTCACCATTGGTATCGATTGCGGCACCAGCCGGCTTTGTTGGCAACGAATAGTCCAGCGTATCACCGGCGTCAGGATCGGTGGCGCCCACGAGATACGTGTATTCGACCAGCTCGGTCGCCATCAGCGGGGGAGTGGTCGTGATCGTCGGCGCGAAGTTCACGTCACTGACAATGACGTCGAAGATCTGCTGTGCGAACAGATTCGGCGTACCGTCATCGGTTGCGCGGACGACAAAAAAGTTGTTCATGCCGACCTGTGCAGCGGTCGGGATCCAAGAGATTTCACCGGTGTCGGCATCGATCGTCGCACCGGCTGGCGCATTGTCCAGCGTGTACGTGATGACGTCGGTCACGTCCGGGTCGATCGCGTCAACGTCGTAGAGGTACAGCGACCCTTCCTCGGCTGCGGTGATCGGCATCGACGTCATCGATGGTGGTGTATTGACCTCGGGCGGGCACGTCGTCGACGCTTGGCAGTCGAGGGGGTCCATCGTCGGGTCGAGGCCGCAAACGTTGTGCGGCGGTGGAGGAGGTGGTCCACCCGTGAACAGGTAGAACAGCTGCGAGATGGGATCGATGAGGTTCAACTCGCCGTCATCGTTGAAGTCGCACGCATCGAGACAGTCGGGCTCGCCGCCCGCGGTAAACAGGAAGTTCAGCAAGAAGATGCTGTCCCCGAGGTCTTGCGCTGCGTCCGCATTGCAATCGCCTCGTTCGAAGCGAAACTGCGCGAAAGTCGGTGCGCCCCACGACAGGGCGGCGACGAAAGCGATGAGAAAGATTCGTTTGGGCATTGCCCATCCTCCACTGTTTGCGATAGTCGGGGCGAGTGGGCGAGTTTCACCTGCACTCGGAAAGCCGCTCAATTGCCCCTCGGTTACACGTTCGAATGTCGTCCCATTCGAGAGCCTTCGTTGGAGCGCCCTCTCCTGAGTCTATTGCGTCTATGATCCGTACGATGCGCGAGCCTACGCCAGCGCTGCACCGGCGCCGCCGACCTACCGGGGGTAGGGCGATGACCCGCACTCGGGAACGGACTTACGAACCGGCATCGATTCGATGCAGGCAGAGCTCGGACGACACGAAAGAGTAGTGCCGGCAACACTCGTGCCTGCAGCCTAGCTGCGGTGTCTCTTTCCTCGAATGCCCGCTGTTGCAAGAACCAGAGACCGACCCATGGCGTCTCCGGACAGCGCAGATCGCACGCTCCCGAATCGTTACTTTTACAGTCTGGAACCAGGGTGCAAAAGAGGAATGCGTCAGGATCTAGAAAGATCTCTGCGGATCGGAGGCCGCCCCCGGGAGAGGGGGCGGCCCCGCGAGGCTTGGGCCCTGACGCACCGGGCTGCCTCGCTAGGCGCGACGTCCCTGCCAGGCAAGGAACAAAACGCCGCCCGCGGCCAGCAAGAGCAACCACGCCAGCGCGCGTGACCCTCGCCCCGGCGGCGTGAATCGGAGCGTCAACTCGGCATTGGCATCGTCCCCGCGGAAGGTGTAGGTCTCGTGCCCGGGGCGCTCTGCGAAGGGATCGAGCGCGGGCGCCAACCCCGGACGAGGACTGGCCGGAAGCGGCCGCAAACCGGCGCCGCCCACTGGAACTCCGCGATCGCTGCGCACGGCCGCCGAACGCGTGGGCGGCGGCCCTTCGAGCGCCATCCAACCCGGATACGCCAGGCCATCGAGCAGGCGGTACGAGTGGTTCCCCGGAACCGCCGCGGTCGGCCGCGAGCGTCCACCGCGACGTTCGTTGCGACCCCGCAAGAAATTGGCTCGGTCCTGGAAGAGTTGCTCGTCGCGACTCGCCCGGGCATCCTGCTGCGCACCCTGCTTCTGCAACTCCTCCCGCAGTCGCTGCTGAGCGACTTCGGTGTCGTTGATGATCATGTCGTTGGCGGCCCACTGCATGTTGAGATCCCCAAGATCGATCTCCTGGGCCTTGTCGAGGCTGCTGCGGTTCTGGTCCTTCAGCTGCGCAAGATTGTCGCCCAACTCTTGGCCAATGCGCGCCAACTGTTGTTCCGCTCGGTCGCGTGCCTTGCGCGAACCCGAACTCTGAGCCGCCTTGTAGGCTCTCTCTTGTTGATGCAGCAAGTTCTTCAACCGTTCGGCCGAACGCAGACTTGCCGGAGCCGGACGCATCTTCTCCCCGGTCTCGGTCACCGTGTATCCATCGGGGAACTGCACACTCCAGATGGATTGTTGCACCTGCACCGCTTGCGCCGTCGGCAGGTACGGCGCCCGCAACCGCTTGCGATCACCGCTGCCACCGAGCGTGATCGATCCCTCCGCATAGCTCACCGCCACTTCGACGGGAATGTTGGAGCCACGCGGGACCGGGATCCGCAGGGTACGCGCGGCTCCGCCGCCAACAGCAACGGGGCGCCCATTGACGGTGACGCCCCAGAGCTCCGTTGCCTGCGGCAGCTCGACGGTCAGAAACTGCAGTCGATCGTTACGCAGCGTGTAGAGGACCTGAGTCCGGATCGTCCCGTCGTAGCCGATCACCGTCGACAGATCCGCCAACTGGATCAGTGCGTCAAGTCGATCGGCCTCTTCGATCCACTGCTCGGAGACCTCCAGACTCCACTCTGGTGACACCGCAAGATAGGTGGGCGTAAGGCTTTGACTCGAAACACCCTGGGGCAGTGTCGGAAAGCGGTCGGCCTCGACCGGACTCAGACCAACGACCTTCGTCGTCAGCGTTACGGTGCGATCGGCCTGCACGATTCCGATGTAGTGCGACGCGTCCCGCAGCGGCACTCCGTTCTCGAGAACATGGAGCGGTGTCAGCGACAGCGTCGAGGTCGTCGGGCGGGGGAGGCGATAGACGAGATCAACCGGATGCTCACCACTGATACGACTCTGCAACGACACCTCGACCAGCGCTTCGCCCGTCGCCGCGGTGCGCGTCTTGCGGCTCGCCAAGTTCGCCGTCTCCAAGGACACCAACTCAGCACCCGGAGGCAGCTGTAGCGTGAAGGCGTCGCGGGCGCCCGGGCCGACCCGTAGAAAGACTGTCGCACTGACTGCTATGCGCTGCTGAGCAATGCGTACGAAAGAAGCCACGGTCGCGCCAAGGCTCGAAGGTCGCGGTCGCGCCGTTACGGTAATCGGCGCCTGGGCACGACGCGAACGATACGCAAACCGGTAGGAATGCAACTCTGGGAGCTGCACCCAAGAGATCTCCGCATCGCTACCGGTCACCGACTGCCACTCGCTTGCGTCCGTCGTCAGAATCTCGAGCTGCTCGTGACCGGCTACGGACCATGATAGGGTTTCATCGACAGTGACGGGGACACCCGCCTCAGCCTGCTGCGTACGCACTGCTGGCAGTACTACTGGATCATTCGCTGCCGGTAACGGGCCGCTGGCAGACCAAACCAACGAGCTGCCGTCGGGAACAGCACCGTGGAACTCGATGATCAGCTGCCTGGCCGGCCCCGATCCAGCCACCCGCCAACTGCGGAGCCAACGCGACTGCACGCTGCGCACGGTCCAGCCGGCTGGCAGCGGTACCACGTGGCGCAGCACGGCTCCGTTGGCAGTGTCGTAGGTGCTGCGCAGGAAGTACTCGACGCGGCCACTCTGCAACAGCGCAACGCCCTGAGTTCGCAGCCGCACCGTCCGTGCTGGGCTCTCGACTTGAACCGTTGCTTCGGTACCGCTGGCGTATGCATGGTACAGACGATCGATCGCCGAAACCGCGAACTGCGCCGCGGCAGCGGCGCTCGTCGAGACCTGGCGAAAGCCGGCGAGTACGTTCGCACCGGAGCTGAACTGGCGTCCGGCGCCGTGGCGCAGTCCCACGTACGTCTCTTGGCGGGCTGCCCCAGCGAGCGTCAGCGTACACAGCGAGGAAGCTCCGTTGTCGTAAGGAGCGCTGCCTGTGATCCGCAGCCGAGCACTGCTCTGTGGGCGCACGAAGAACACCTCCAGCCGCGGCTTCGCATCGGCAGGCGCGAGGAGCTGCCATTCTGAAATGGCATCACCGTCGACGCTGCGAATCTCCCAGTTGCCCGAAACTTCGAAGCTGACCTTTGTCTGTGGCGCCCCGGTAAACTGCAGCAACTCTTGTCGGACGACGCTCAGATCGTGTCGTGTCAGCGTGAGCTCCGTGTAGGACAGAGATTCCAGTTGCGTGCCAACGCTCCCCGACACTTGCGGGAAACTCCACTGCAGTGCGAGCGGTGTCTGCTGCGGCAACGGTAACTCGACGATCGTCGCGTTGCTGCTTCGTTGCACATACTGCACGCTTTGCACCTGGCGCCGGTCGCTGACTTCCGCAGCGACCGGTAGTAGGGCCCGTACCGACGTCGCTCCGCCGTGCAGCAACTGGCTCGAAAACCCGAACTGTCCAAGCTGTTCGACAACCGTGCCCCTCAGCGTCAACGCGACCCGGTGCGCGCCCCGCCCGCGTAGCGCGAGAAAGGGTCCCTGTGCGCCCTGCCCAACACCCACCGGAATGCCATCGACGGTGACGCGTTCCACTTGCAGGCGATCGAAGGGCAATGAGAGCTGCACCCACTCCTGCGAGAACACGTACAGTGCAAGCTCAGCCTTCACTACGGCGTCGCGCGAACGGACGTCCGCTTCGTAGTGCGCGGTGCCCACGACGAAGTCGATACCCGCACTGGCGCCTCGGTCGGGCGCAGTAGTTGCTTTCTCAGCGAGCTGACGAAGGGCCCGAAACTGCGCCTCAGGAAGGAATACCGCAGTGTCATTGCCCGCGTTCCAAGGGCTGCCATCGGCGTGGTAGGGGACCACCACGGGCTGAAAGGGATCTACGTCGTCGCTTGCCTGCGCCATCGCCGGCAGACAGAGCACCAACAGCATCCAGCCGGGGCGCAGCCTGGGGACAGGCACCCGCACCAAGCGAGCCGAGACCGCCTTTAGAAGCGTCAGCAAGAACCAACCGACGACGACAGCGAACAGGGCTTCGCAGAAGGGCACCAGCAACAGCGGCGACGAATAGCGGAACGCGACGGGAACCAGCGTGCCGAACGTCAACCCCCAGAGCAGCAGGTGGCGCAGCGCCGTCCGACCGTGCCGCCGCAGCAGGAACAGCGCGAGACACAGCGTGCCAAAGAACACGAAACGCTTGCTGAGGCGCTCCCAGCGCTGCGTGCGATAGGACATGACCAGTCGTGGTGCTCCGCCGATCTTGCTGGTCTCGATCGCGTGCCCTTCGGGCAGCAGCTGCGGTCGCGGCAACGCTGCTGTCGTCGTGGCGACCCCCTTCGTTTGCAATCGTCCCTGCCCACGCAGTCGCTGGTCACTCGCGCCCGACTTTGTCTCTGCGCCACTCTTCTCTGCGTCCGTGAGCGCCCCGGTCTGCGCGAACCCACGGTTGTGGCTGCGCTCTCGGAACGTAGTGAAGTTTGGCCACTGCGCGCTCAACAGCCGGCCGATGACGGCACTCGCGAACGAACGATCCATGGGCCCATCGGCGGCGACGATGGGACGCACGTTGCCACCCTCGACCTGGCATTGGTAGCCGGCGGGGTGGTAGATGGTCCAATGGGTCTCACCCACGGGTATCTCGGCGAAACGAGGGCCCACTCCATGCCAGTGCCCGGCACCGGACAAGGCACTTCCCGTTGTCGCCGATCGTTCGTAGAAGATCGTCACCGCTGCATGCGAACGGGACGGCAATGGAATCGCAAAGCGACCATCTCCTTCGGCCCGAACTGAATGCACCGGTTGATCGTTGATCGTCACGCCCAGACATCGGCTGCCTGCAGGGAGCTCAACCGGCAACACCTGCTGTCGCGAATAGGTCAGCAACAGGTCGGCCTGGGTACGCGCTGTGCCATCGGCAGCCAGCTGTGTTTGCAGTCGGAGCGAGCGTATCAACTGCTGCAGCACCGGGGCGCGGTCGTGAATCGTCGTCGACAAGGTTCCGGGCGCGCCACTGCGGCGCTGCCGGTAAGCGCGCAAGACACGGCCGTCGGACCACTGTTCGGCAAAGTCTGGGAGCTCGTCCACGTCGATCGCTACCAGCGTGGCCGCAGGCTTCGTCGTCACTTCGACCGAGCCCTGACTCTGCAGAACCAAGAAACGTTCGCCCTGCACGTCGCCAGGGATTCCGATCTCGGGAAGCTCTGTCTCAATGCCGGGCAAGTGCGCCGCTTCGTACTCAACACGGAAGTGGCGCACACCGAGCCACGGTCGATCGAAGCGAACCCGCTGCACGCCCGCTGCGGCGAGGTTCTCTGTCTCCTTGATCTCGGGTCCCTGAATCACGACGACGGTACCTGCCGGGAGTGGCGGGTGTGTGAGCGTCAGCTGTTCGATCGCGCGCCCGACCACCGCCAACTCGATGTCGCTGCGCACCCGCATCGCATGGCGCCCAGCTTCCTGTCCAAGTACAGACTCGGCCGCCAGCACGTGCGAGACGGAGCGATACTCCAGGCGCGGACGAATATGCAGCAACTCAACGGTGGCCAATGGTGGCGTCGTCCTGGTGGTCGCAGCCAAAACCAACCGTGAGTCCTGCGCGATCTCTTGCTCTTCGTGCCCTGCCAGGCCCAACCGCGCCGCCTCGTCGTCGGCTAGCGTGCGCCAGTCGGGGAGTGCCGACGTTTCGAGGGCGATGGACTCGTGCAGACTGACGCCGAGATCGGTCCTCGTACGCTCGGCACCCAGCAGATGAGGCAACGCGAGAGCGACGTTTCGTTGCTCCCAGTCACGCCCACCGACGAACGCCGTTGATTCGGCGCGGAGTCGGAGCCGCAGTGGGTAACGCGTCGTCGCGGCACGTTCTAGTCGGATCGTGACTTCCGTGTCGTCGCCGACCGTGCGCTGGTTCGTGCGAATACGGCGCGCCTCTCCTTGCTTGCCGCTGAACCAGACTTCGCGCAGCGCCAAAAGCCGCCATTCGTTGGGTATCTTCAGAGTGAAGAGGTAGCCCCGCCCTTCGCGAATCTCCAGATGAAGGAAGCCATCGAGGAGCATGCGCTCCTCCCTGATCCGCGCAAGAAACGAACCTCTCGCCTCCGTCCGTAGCGGAGCACTGCTGACGCCAAGGACCAACTGTGCGTTCGATTCCCGAAACCCGAAGCGATAGAGCGGTGTTGTGACCCCGTTGACAGGCAACGTACCGGCAACCATCGGGTCGGTTGCACGCAGGTTCGTCGTTTCGGTCACTGCAACGTTGGTGTTGGCGGGCGCAAGGACGCTGAGGAACCCATGGTTCGTGAACGCCCCACGTACTCCGGGCGGCGTGATTGTGATGGGTCCAGCCTGAGTCGTCACGACGCCAGAGAATCGCACTAAGACCGCGCCGCTGACAGGTTCCTTGAACTGCACTTCGAGGCCCGCAGCAGTGCGCTCCCAGCGCAGCACCAAGTCGCCGTCGATGCGAACGACGTCGAGGGAAGGCGGCTCCACAAACGTCAGTCGATCGATCTTGCGCCGCGACACCGTGGCCTGCGTAATCCAAGCAAACTGCGCGTTGGGCTGGCTCGGCAGAACAGACAGTTCGTGTTCCGCCGCAATCAACACCGGGTTCGCATCCTGTGCTTGCAGGCGTTGCCACCGCAAAGTCATTGCCCGTCGAGGGTCACACGCCAGTCGGAACGTCGTCGTCGTGCCATCCGCCTGACTCTCTAACGCCCCCGTCGGAGACTCGCCACGAACCGACCCTGGAACCACGACGGTAACGCGAGCTGCGGTACTGGGAGCCAACGAGAGTTGCAGCGCGGTATGATCTCCGTCATCGGTGACTGGGGCTTGGAACTGCAGCTCGACGGCATGGGACCCGCGACCGCGCAACAACAGGAACGTCTCACCGCCCTGAACGACAACCCACCCGGGCGCGCCGTCGACAGTGACAGCGCCCAGTGGCGGAATGGAGCCCAGGGAACACTGCACCCAAGACTCACTGCGGACCGCGACTTCGAGAGTTCCTGTAAAACGCACCGTCCGCCCGAAGAGTTCTCCGCGGTACTCGGCGGTCGTGACCGCCGCGGCGATGGGAGGCAGCTCTACAGTTGCGCGCGGCTGGTTCGCGAGAGCCCGTGCAACCAAGTCATGATACTCAGCGAGCTTCATGACAATGCCGTTGGGGTGCTGCTGTTGTAGTTTTCGAAACTGCGCGAACGGGACATAGATCTCGCGGACGACGGTCGGCCCTGCAGCTGCAGGATCGTCGTCGGCGTGCGACAGGCCCGGCAACAAACAGAGTGCAACCGCGGCCGCCGCGAATGGCCAAGATCTGAGAAGGCCCAGCATGCTATTTCTCCTCTTCCGAAGAGTCCTGCTCGCGACCCGACTGTGTGTTGTCTTCGTCGTTGGGGTCAGACGGTGACGAATCTCCGCCTGCAGGCTTCGGCGCGCTCGACTGACCAACCTCCGCGGGACCGCTGAGCGCTGTTAATGCAGAAGCCGGCGCCTCTTCGAGGTAGGGGTCTGGGGCGAGAGCACGCTTGTTACGTCGGCGCTTTCGCCACGAGGTGCGCCCAGCCCGCAGCACCAGTGCGGTAGCAACGACAACGACTCCGGCCGTCAGCGCTGATGCGAGCCCGCTGGCCGGCGGACTCGTAAACCACGTCAAGGTCGCAGCGAAGAACAAGAACAGGGCCACCCCAACGACACGCTGCTCCTTGGGTACTCGCATCCAGATGACAATCGTGGCGACGACCGCACCGAGGAAGAGCAAGAAGTCGATGAACCAGTACAGCGGCCAGCTGATGTAGCGAAAGCGCACTTTGCCAGGCGCCGACAACGTGTCGCACTGGACTAGCTCGTGATCGTCTGTGGGAAGGTCGAACCGGATCGCCTGCAGCTGTGGAAAACGCGCGTCACTACGCATCTCCGGCCGCGTCGCTGCATGAGTTTCGTTGCCCAACAAGGATCGAAACCGCGACCAGAGCCCCACGGACCCCGCAGCGCGCCGTCGCAGGTTGCCACCCCAACTGATGTAGGCAAACTCCGGCGGTAGGAAGATGTCGAGCTCGGTCTTGCCGACAGGGACGTCGTCCAACAGTTCCGGTGTCTGAATCTGCACCGTGCCGAAGCTACCCAGAGCCCCGCTACCAAGTGGTTGCTCGTAGTCGATGACGATTGGGAACGTCCCGCCAGCGGTCGCCGACGTCGGGATCTCGATCAAGCGGCTATTGCTCTGCGCCCGCTTCTTCGTCGACTGCGGCGCGCCGTTGACGAGTAGGGACAGGATCCGCGTGTCCTGGGGGAAGCGCAACTCGAGATACTGCCGCTCGCTGTTTTGCACGAAGAAGACCGCCTGTGCGGACAGCCGACGTTCCTCGGTCAGGAGCCCTCGCAATCGCAGCAAGGGCACTGCGGTCGTCGCCAAACGCTCGTAGTCGAAACGGGTCAACTGCAGTTCCATTTGCGGCTCGGCGCTGAAGTAGCGAAACGCGCTATAGATCTGTCCACGTCGTAGCTTGTCGGGAAGATCCACGGCGTCGATGGGCTCCATTTCGGTCGCGGTCGGCGCGACCTCGAGAGTACCCTCTTTGCGAATCGCAACGAATCCTTGTTCGATCCGGACGCCATTGGCACGAATCACCGGCACCGTGAACGGCACCGGCGTGCCCGAATCCAAGGCCGGGATCTCCGCGGCATGAGTAATCGTAATCGTCCGCGGCCCCAACAGCGGCGGTTGGAACCGGACCTCCCATAACGTCGCCCCGGCATTACTCGAGAGCCGCTTCACTTGGGTCTTCTGCTTCGCCGCAACTTGGAGGCGGTCGTCGAGCGAAGTGGGGGCCACGAACTGAATGGCCTCGACCGGCGCGTACAGCACGTTGTAGTCGAGGAGGTGCGTCATCCGCAGCTCACCGTCAGTGACCTCGACCAGGTGTTGGGCCAAGACTTCGACCTCGGTCTTCTTCGGCGTGAAGCTCAGCGTCACGGAGGCAGGATGACGACGATAGCGAAACGCGCGAGGCAGCCCGGCGTCGGCACCCACTTGTCCCATGATCCCGGATCGCAAGATCTCGTCGGCATCAGAGTCGAGCACGTTGTCGCGCCCTGCCGTGATGACCTCGATCGAACGCGGCGCACTCACGCCCAAGAGTCCTTGATCCTGTTCGACGTCGAGGACGCGCGGCGGAGTGAAGGTCTGCTCGCCAGCAGCTGCGGTACCGTCGCGCACCAGACGAAACGGAAGACGAAACGCGTTGATCGCTTGCGATCGTAGGCTGACCGCCACCGTCCGCACGGGCCCCGCGTCGGTGGTGCGAAACTGTTCGACGCGTTGGGTGTCGCCAACTTCCTCGACTTCCCAGCCACTGGGAATCTCGAACGAGAGTCGAAACAGCCCGGCCCGTCGAATCTGATAGTCGATCCAACCGACCCAGCGATCTTCTTCGTCACCGACCGACAGCACGGAGACGACTTCAGCACGTACTTCCGGAGTGATCTTCTCGATCTGCAGTGAGATCGCCAAGGGGTGCGCTAGATACACGAATCCGAGGTAGCCCGGTTCACGCAGGGCTTCCGGTACTTCATCGGGGTCTAGCTGGCTCAACCCTGTCGTCTCTGTGATTCGCACCTGCAGTCCATTGCCGTATCCCAAAGTGACCCAGCCCGTCTCGCGCAGCACGCCGAGCGTCTTCGGGAACGGCACAGTCAAAGTGGGTGGCGTTTCTGGGAGCGGTCGTTCGAAACGAAGATACAGCGAATAGCGATCGCGCACCGGCTCGTGCAGCTCGAACCGCAACTTGCCGTCTTCGGTCTCGAGCCACTGCCGCAGGTTCTTGCCATCGACCTTGATGATCTGCATGTCCGCCGGCTTCTCGATCTCGAAGGCTGCCAGCTCTCCACGTTGCACGGTGTATTCGATCGCCGTGTCGACACGCAGGATGCGCTCTTCCAGCGCCACCCGCACCGCTTGTTCCGATGCGACGATCGCACCGCCGTCTGTGCTTTGCCCCGGTGGTGGTGACCAAGCGACCTGCACCTGCTGCGAGTTGCCGAGGAACGCCAACACCCGCGTGTTCCCGTCGTCGGAGATCGTCTGGGTGGCAGCAAGCGCGGGTTGGACGTCGACGCGGACCCCGCTCTCGGGGATCGTCAATTCCATGCGCGAAACGGCCGCGGCCGGTAGCTGAAAACGGATCTGCTTCTTGCCAGGCTCGCGCGAGATCGTCGCCGCGAACTGTACCTGAATCTCGTAGGTCCCCGGCTCTGGCAGCAACAACGAGTATCCCGATCGCTCTGGTGCCAGCAGCGCGCGCGTGTCGGACAGCTGCACGCTCTCGACAGCGACTCCCGCCAAAGGAAACGGAATCGTCGTCCAGCCCTTTACGAGCGACTCGACCGTGAACTGCACTTGAAAGCGCGCCAGATCACCACTGACAGTGCCCTGGTAGTTGCCGCCGCGAACGACCGCTGGGGCCGGAGGCGTGTCCGGTTCTTCGGGTTCGTTGGTATGAGCCCGATTCCACAGCTGCAGAAACTCCTCGTATGGCAAGAAGATGCCACGGCCATGTCGCTCGAAGACATCTTCCAGGCGTTCGAAAGGTATGTAGAACGAACGCTCACGGACGTAAGCCGGCTTGCCATCACCGCTGCGGGGGGGCGCCTCACTGGAAGTGAACTCAGGGGGGTCCACAGGGGGAGCCGCCAACCCCGCGCCGGCGATGGCCAATAGCGAGAGAACGCAAAGCACAACAACTGCTGCTGGAAACCGCAGCTTGCCTAGAACGAACATGGATGAGACTCCTTTGGTTTCCTTCATCGCTGCTGCTGCAGCATCTCGGCAATGGTCAATCTCTGCGCAGCGACGATGAGTTGCGCCAGCTCCTGCCACGCGTCCGACGCGCGGAAGGGCTCACTCATCTTCGAGAGAACACGCTTGATCTCCTCATAGGAACCGTCCTGCGACCAGTAACTGCCGCGTAACAGCTCGGCGAACTCGGCCACGCAAGCTAGGAACCGCAGGGGCTCGCTGCTTGCCTCCGCATTCGTGGCCAATACTCCTGGCACGACGGGGAAGTCGCGTTCTTCGACCTGTTGCGTCGTCGTGTTGTGGAAGCGCACGAACACTCGCCCCAGAGGTCCTACCGATTGCGGGTGTCGTTTCACTTCGTAGAGCGCCGTGACGGTACTCCCTGGACCGACTTCGCCGGCGTCGACCGCGTCATTGCGGAAGTCGACATCTGCGACGTCACGATTCTCGTAGCCGAGTAGTCGGTAGTGACTGACCACACTCGGCTCGAAATCAACCTGGATCTTTGCATCGCGCGCCAACACCTCGAGAAGCTGAGGGAGGTGTCTGCGAAAGAACTGTGCAGCTCGTGCCGCATCCTCGACGTAGGCGTAATTGCCGTTGCCACGATTGGCGAGCTGCTCGAGAAACTGATCGTTGTAGCGATTGCGACCGAACCCGAGGACGGAGAGATAGATTCCGCGGTCCGCAAAGACCCGCACCATTTCGTCGAGAGGTTCCCGGTCTTGTTCGCCGGTTGTCGCCACGCCATCCGAACACAGGATCACTCGGTGCATCGCCTTGGGATTGAACAGCTCGTCGGCGACGCGGTAGGCGAGATCGAGCCCCGCTTCGACATTGGTATTGCCGCGGGGGGTCAACGTGTCCAACGCTGCCGCGATGCGGGCCCGCTCGCGCGCCGGGGTGTGCGGCAGTGCCAAGTACGCTTGGCTGCCGTACGCGACGACACCTACTTGATCGTCCGGCGCAAGCTCTCGCAGGAGTTCGTCGAGGGAGTCCTTGACGACGTCTAGCCGCTGTTCCAGGAACATGGATCCCGACGTGTCGATTGCCAACGTCAAGATCAGCGGCCGTCGTTCGCTTTCATGCAACTCTCGGGCTTTGACCGTAACGCGAAGCAACTCGACGTCTGCACCGAACGGGGATGGGCCACCGTCGCAGAAGACAGAAAACACCTCCTGCGGATCCGGCACTTCAGGGAACGGGAACGCGTTGACGAACTCCTCGACGCGCACGGTATCGGCTGGGGGCAACTGCCCCTGACGCAACAGGGTCCGAGCGCGTGTGTAGGACGCGGTGTCAACGTCCATCGCAAAGGTGCTCAGTTGATCGACCCGGGTGTCGACGAACGGGTTCACGCCATACTTGGCGCGAAAGCCATCGCGCCCCAAGCCTTCGTCGCCGACAGCCGGCGCCGGAGGCGACACGGGATGCGTCAAGAAACCGTCGATCGTCAGATGCGGATCCAGCTGCGAGTAGTGGCGGTAGCCACGCAACGCACGCTCCCAAGTCGGGGGGAGAGCAACACCGGCGTGTAGGTCGGGTACGCGGTCACCGCCAGCGAACGCGCCGAAGCGCCGAACAACTTCCGCGTCGTTCTCCTCATCGACTTCCCCAGCTTCCCCAGCGAAATCAGCGCCTTCTGCTGGGCGCGCGCTGGGCGGCAGAAAAATCTGCCCACTGACGCGTTGACGGTTGGCGACGGTAGGGGAGTTGCCAGTTGCCAGCCAATTCTCGCCGCCACCGGCGACGACGACGCGGTCGTCGGCGGTGTTGATCATGCCGTCTGCCCCGGGTACCTGTACCCAGGTGTGGTAACTCTCCGGCGCACTCAGCGTGCGTGACGGGGCGCCCTTGTCGTCCGCTCGCCACAGGCGCACCGTGTTCTTGGGTGCGTTCTTGCCGACCACGCTTTCGTTCTTCGGGGCCAACTCCGGGGCCAACTCGTCAGCCAACTCCTCAGACGCAGTCTGCAGCTCTATCGGGGAATCCTCGGGGTTCGACAGGATCACGTCGCCGGTTCCGCCAGCAATCCAGATCTCGCCATCGCCCAGCGCGACGGCGCCTTTGTCACCGCCGACGGAGTAGCCAAGGACAGACTTGCTCTGCTCATCGCTTGCGACCTTCGGAGGTGCCGGACGCTTTCGGGTCGGGCTGGGTCGAGTCAGGGCTTGGCCAGTCGCGTTCTCGCGCGACTCGGCGACAACCGGGTCGCTGCGGTCGACGTGGGAACGATCCTGCTCGCGGAGCTTCTTGTAGCGCGCCAATTCCTCGAAACGGCCCAGTGCACGGCTGCGGTCCGGAACGCTTTGCCCGGCGGCACCGGCCGCGCGACCGGAGTCGGCGACCTGGCGATCCGATGCCGCGGCAAGGCGATCGATGAGACTTTGTGGCGCGGCACTACGATCCTCGCGCACTCCGCCGAAAGTCGTCGCGGCGCGCGGTTTGGTCGCTTCCCCTCGACTCGAGAGGGGTGGGAGCCCTAGCGAGTTCGTACGCTCTGAGTCGCTCCGTCGTCCCGCACGCAGGTTCGAAGCGAGAACTTCGCCGGCCTTCGCCTTCGTCTCCGGCCGCGCCGCGGCAACGGGCCCCTTGGAGTCGTTGCTCTCCAGGCGCCTGCTGGCGTCATCGAAGAACGCCGGGTTCTTCAGCTTCGGTGCAGTGGGTTGCTGCGGCCACGCATAACCGCGCCGAAAGTGCGGGCCGCTCGCAAGCTCACCGCTGCGTTGTTCGAGTTGAGCCCGCCTGTCCTCCTCACGCCGTATGATCTCCTGCTCGAGGTTTGGGATGCGCCGCTTCGCCTGAGACTCGCGGTTCCGCCTTATCCAAAGCTGCTTCTCGAGCTCGGCCATCTTGGCGACACGCCCGTCGTCGCTACCCTGCTGGAGTTCGTAGAGTTCACCTTGGAGCTTCTGCACGACGGGGTCGTCCGCGCTGCCGCGCACGTAGTCTCGCCCTTGTGCAGTCTGACTGCCCGTTCTGGTGCTGTGACTGGGATCCGCGACCACGGTTTCGGCGATCTCGTCCGCGTCTTCGTCACCGCCCTCGCTGGGGTAGACCTCGCTGGGGTAGACCTCATCGGCATAGACCTCGAGCGACTCCTTGGCGACGATGCCACTGCCGATGACTTCGCTCTTGTCCTGCAGTTGAGCCAGATTGTCGGCTGGCGGCGCGACGCTCTTCTCCACTTCGTCGCGTACCAGCCGTCCCTTCGCGGAATCGAAAAGACGCGTTCGTCGTTGTTCTTCTCCCAGTGCGGTGCCCGGTTGCAAAGCCAACGTCGGCGGCGCCTCGGTCGGGCGCGGCACCGTTGGATCGATCCCGTTCTGCACGAGATTCGTACGGTTCTTGAACAGGTCTTTGTTCACCAGGTCACGGGGGTTGCCATAAACGATCGGAGGGGACGAAGTTCCAGGGGGTTGCGCGCCCCCTGCGGGGCCGACATAGGCAAAGCTGATACTGTCGGCACTCAGTTCCGGCGTCGGCTCCTCGAAGTTCTGAACTTCGAACGCCGTGCTGTTGGTGACAATCAGATCGTAGCCAGGTTGCTCGGTCTTGGCTGGGGACTTGTGGCCGACGCCGCCACCGCCGCCGCCGCTGCCACCTGGTACAGGAACGCCGGTGTCGACGCGAGCGTTGTGGGCGATCCCCATACTCCAACCACGCAGCTCTTCTGAGCCAGGTCGCGGGGCATCCGCGTCGTGCGTGTCGACGAGGCCACCGAGGTCCGCGTCCACGGGCTTTCGCGCGGCGGGCGCGTTCTGGTCGAAGACAGCCTCGCGCCTAAGAGAATCTCTGAGGGCATCGGCGTCCGGCACGCCTTCCGAGCCGTGGAGGAGCCCGAACGACCCCTTCGCCTCGGCGTCCCGCTTGCGGTACTCGTCCGCAGCCTTCTTTGAGCGCTTGTCATCCACCACATGCCGCTGTCCTTCGACCGGCTCTGCAGTCGTCGCCGACTTCACCCGCGCGTCGTCGCTGCTGTACCAAGCCATCTCTGGTGCGGCGCGATACGACGATTGCGTCACGAGCGCCAGGAACAGCACGCCACCGAACACGGTGATCAAGCAGATCGCGGCCACGCGTCGCCAGCCGCTGGCGCGCGTGAAGGACCAACGGTGCTGGCGCCTGACCCGCGCGTAGGCAAGCACCCGTTCGAGGCGTCGCGCTTCGAACGAATACGGCGCTTCCCCGGCGTCTGCGAGCGCATCATCGAGGAGTTCGTGCAGCCCGCGCAGCTCGTCGAGCTCTGCGCGGCAGTCACTGCACTCGGCCAAGTGCTGTTCGACCTCGACCCGGCCAGGCTCGGAAATGTTGTCGAACAGGTACGCAGTCAATAGGTACTGCAGATGCGAATCGTCACGCAACGCGCTGCCGCCATCGCTAGCGGCGAGTTCATCAGAAGCTCGCTCGTGATCGAACTCGTTGGCGTCACTCGTCATTGGGCGACCTTTCTTCCGGGCGGGGTCGGGCTTCGCCAACTCCGCGGAGTCGCTGGGTCATCGTCTTCATCGCCTGGTGCAGGAGAAAGCCGACGTTCGTCGCCGACAAGCCGGTGATCTCGGCGATCTCCCGGTAAGTCTTCTTCTCTTGCACGCGCAGCAGGAGCAACTCGCGGTGCCGCGGCGACAGACGTTCGATCTCGCAGTAGACGAGGTCGAGCAATTCCCGCTGTTCGACGGCGGCCTCGTGTGCGGGCTCCTTGTCGGTCGCTGCGGGAGTCAGCGTCTGCAGCGTCTCGGTGACGCGGCGTTGCCGGGCGGTCCGGCGCAGGTGATCCACCCCCAGATTGCGCGCGACGCGCAACAGCCAGTTGTGGCAGCAGTCAACGCTCAGCAACCTCTTCGGGTGCCGAATGACCTGCACGAACGCTTGCTGCACGACGTCTTGCGCTGCGTTCGGGTCGCCGAGAAGACGACTGACGAAGCGAAACATCGAGTCTTGATAACGCCCCATGAACGTGCCCAGCGACTTCTCGTCGCCGTGCATCACGTAGGCGGTCAACAGCTCGCGATCGGTCATGACACTCCGCAGCAGCCACGTTGCAGCTCGCCCGCGCGTGGTCCCGCAGGCTATGAAGAGAGACGCCCGCCGCAGCGGGGGTCTTAGGCAGAAACCCCTGTGCGATCAGAAGTTCTTTGCCACCCCTTGTTTATCGTCAAGAATCCGCTCTACTCGCGCGACGAGATCGCAGATTCCCGAGATGTCGGATTCACGGTAGGATCCTACGCTTCCGCCGGAAGCCGTAGCCGCCCGCCGGGGATCTGAGAAGCTCCGCCAGTGGCTGCCTTGGACCGAATCGACCGGGGCTGAGTTCCCTGATGCGAAGTTTCGCCGTGAGTGCGAAGAAGGAGACCGATGCGCGCCCGTTTCATCGAGCAGAAACCCCTCGTTGCGGCGCTGCTGCTGTGCCTGGCCGGAATGGTCGTCTACGCCAACAGCCTCGACTGCGGCTTCGTCTTCGACGACGAACGCACGATCCTCCAGAATCGCCAACTCGACAGCTTCTTCAACATGGCACACCTGAAGGCGCGGCGCCCGGTTGTGCGCCTCTCGCTGGCCTTCAATCATGCTTTCGGAGGAGTGGACGGGCTCGAGCCTCGGGGCTACCACTTGCTGAACGTCGTTGTGCATCTCGCCGCCGGTCTCGTTCTCTTCGACCTAATGCGGCGCACGCTGCGGCGAATCAAAGCGTGGGAAGGGGTCGCGGGCCGCGTCGCGTTCGTCGCGACGCTGTGGTGGTTACTCCATCCGCTGCAGACCGAAAGTGTCACGTACGTCATTCAACGCGCTGAATCGATGATGGGGCTGTTCTACTTTGCGACGATGTACTGCGTCGTGCGCGGTATCGAGACCGGCAAGAAAGCCCTTTGGCACGGTCTAGCCATCGCTAGCTGCCTTGCGGGGATGGCATGTAAGGCAGTCTTGCTGACTGCGCCGCTGATCGTCCTGATCTTCGACCGGCTGTTCCTGGCGCGATCGTTCGATGAGATCGCCCGCAAACGCAAAGGGCTCTACATCGGCCTTGCCGCGACGATGGGGATGCTGCTCGTCACTGGGGTTCTGGTTGGCGTGCTGGGCCTGACGAAAGGCACGATCTCGACCGTTGGCTTCGGGTTCGCCAAGGGGCCCGATGGAATGTCGCCCGCTGCCTACCTTGGTACGCAGCCCGCCGCTATTGCCCGTTACTTGCAGCTCGCCGTGTGGCCCGTCGGGCAATGTGTCGACTACAGCTGGAAGGTCAGCGAAGTACCCGTCGTTTTGCCGGGGATCTTCATCCTCGCGCTCCTCGGCGCGACGATCTGGGGCCTCATCAAAGCGCCCCGGCTCGGATTTCTGGGCCTTTTCTTCTTCGTTGTCCTGTCGCCGACCTCCAGCTTCGTGCCGATACGGGATCTGATCTTCGAACACCGCATGTATGTCCCTCTGGCGGCCGTCACGCTGTTGCTAGCGCTGGCCGGGGCCGCGGCGCTGCGCCGTTGGGTGCCGGCAAGTTCGGCTCCCGCAATCGCCACAGCGGTCGTGTTTGCAACGAGCGCCGGCTTGGGGTGGCAGACCATTGAACGCAACAAGGTCTACATGACACCCCTCACGTTCTGGCAGGCGGTTCTCGACCACAATCCCGACAACGGTCGCGCCAACGACAACATGGCCGTGCATCTCGGCAAGGATGAGGAGCGGCGCGCCGAAGCGTGGCCATATCTGTACCGGGCGCTGGAGCTGACACCCAAGAGCATCAATTTGAAGCTGCGCGTTGCGCACCTACACATGGAGGAAGGGGACTTCGCGAAGGCGCGTCCCTACGTCGAGGAGGCGCTCACCTTTTTCAAAAACGGGGGCGACCGGATCGCTGTGAACTATTTTCGGCCCAGCAAGGCCAAAGCCAACTACCTGTATGGGGCTGCGATCGCCGCCGAGCAAAAGCCAAAGCAAGCGCTACACTACCTCGACGAAGCGCTCCGCATCGACCCGCGGCTGGTCGACGCCCGAATCAACAGGGCTCGCTGCTACGGGATGCTGGGACGCTACGCGGACGCCGAGATGGAACTCCTGAAGGTGCTCGATCGCGCCGAGACGGACGATCAACGGCTCGATACGCATCAAGACCTGCAAACGACATACTTCCAACTGAAGGAGTATGCAAAGGCTGAATATCACTGCCGACAAATGCTGCAGATCGACCCGAGGAGCACCGGGGCCAAGGTGGGTCTCGGCTGGATCGAGTTCACACGCGGCAACCGCGCCAAAGCCGAGCAGTACCTCAATGACGTCCTCGTCAGCGACCCGAACAACCCACGCATCGCCAGCCTGTACCAGGCCGTGCAGCGCGATAAGAAGAAGCGCGGTCAGTAGCGCCTCCAGCAGCTCTACCCGGTGCTAGTCCGCCGCAGCGGGGCCGCTGCCGATGACATCCATGAAGCTCGACACGCTGAAGATCGCGTTGCCTGCACCTGGCGGGCCGTAACCCGGCGGTACCGGCAGACGATGGCGCCGATGCGTGTCGCGCCATACCCGTAGCAAACCCACATGGTACGCCAACGGCGCCGGGCCCGCGTCTTGGTCGAGCTGCGCCAGTGGCTCGGGGCACCAAACCGTGAAGCGCGGGCTGACCCCTTGCGACATGAACCAGTCGAGCCCTTCGCCCGTCGACTTCAGCGCGGCGTCGACATCGGTGAAGCCGTGTGGCCGCGACATCTCGACGCCAGCCACGAAGTTGGGAATGACGTTCTCGGCCCCGAAGATGTCGCGCGCTGCGAGGATGCGCCGGAACCACTCGTCCCGTCCGACATACGCCGCCTTACCTGGGCAGATCTTGTCGAACAACTCCGAATCCCAAACCTCGTAGTTCGGGTGGTAGATTTGGATGCCAGCGTCCTTGAAACGGCGCATCTCATCTTCGGGCAACGCCTGAGCGACGACCTTGCCGATCCAACGCCGCGGGAACTGTTCCTCGATTGCGTGCGCATACTTCGCGTAGAACTCCGCCTCGGACTCGCCTTTGAGGTGGCGCGTGATACTGCCGCCGGTGATCGTGTACGCCCGGGTGTTGTCGTCGGTCTCGGCGATGATCGCAAGCGCCTCCAACACCTCATCGAGCGGCTTCACCGTGCGGTACGGGCGACCGGCCTTCACCTGTTGCCGGTAGTTCTCGTTGATATCGCAGAACCGACACTCTTCTTTGAAACCGAAGTACTGGCACTTGCGATACACGGTCAGGTAGATCAGGTATCCCCACTCGATCGTCGGCGCCACCTCGTGTACCGGCTGCCCCGACTCGAGCGCCCGCTGGTAGTAGGGGGGCACCGGCAACAACTCGAGATCCGCCCAAGGTTCGGTCCCGATCTGCAAGACCAGGCCATTCTCACCGAGGGTGACCCGATAAGGCGACTCGGGATTCACGCGTGTCGACACCGTCGTCGGCTGGTAGCCATGACCGCCGCCGGAGAAGCGTACCTCCTCCGGCGCCCGCAGATTCTCGGTGTCCTGCATCGACTCGATCGGCACCATGTCGAAGCTGAAAATGAAGTAAGACTTCGTCTTGAAGTCTGCCGCGTAACGCAACGCGTCTTGATCGAACGACATCCCCAATCGCAGCAGATCTTCCTTCAGGATCGCCTCCTGTGGAATGTCTGCGTACTGATCGGCGAGTGCGGCCAGTTCGGCCTTACGCGTCGCTGGTAGTAGTTCCGGGTTTGCAGCTTCACCTACCGGCGACATCGTTGCCCTCACTCTGCGGTTCTTGGTCCTGCGTCACTAGCTGTTGCTGAGGTGTTCTGCGAGTCGGTCTTGCAGTGCACTGTTCTTGCCTTCGACCTGTGTCACCATATCGCGCTTCTGCGCCGTCAGCCGATCCGCGAGTTCGGGGTCACTGAGCGAGAGAATCTGCGCGGCGAAGATCGCGGCATTCTTCGCGCCGGGCTTGCCGACCGCCATCGTGGCAACGGGAATTCCGCCCGGCATCATCACGGTCGCGTACAGCGAATCGACACCATGGAGCGCGCCTCCCTGCAGCGGCACGCCGATCACCTTCGTGGAAGTGTGGCTATGACCTACGTTTCACCGAGCCTCACAAGTAACAGTTCAAGAGAGTATTCTGGCGGGTCTAAGCGTCATGAATAGTCC